>JACJZV010000001.1:735275-1102912 GCA_020635395.1 Flavobacteriales bacterium | reverse complement strand
CAACTTTATTAATTCATCGTTTTCGGTGCCTGGATTAAAAACTACTCTTTTGGGTTGAAGAGCAATTAAATACTGATAATACTCCTTTTGGTTTTGCGGCCCTAAATAGAGGGTAACGGTGTGAATATCGTCAAAGAATTGAGCTTTTGTTTCAATGTTTTGTCCGGCCACAACACCTGTGCGTTTTCCCAACTGAACGATTTCGTATCCTTTTGATTTTAAAAGATTTGCCGCCCGAAAAGCGTATCGTTCCGGGTTTGGACTTGCACCTAACACCAAGGTTTTTTTATCCGATTTCATCACATTCCAGTATAGTTAAACGGACTTATCCGTTTCATTTCCTCTTTTATTTCGTTCGAAATTTCCAGAGTATCAATAAATTGGTGGATTGCCTTTTGATCAATTTTCGAGTTGGTTCTTGTCAATCCTTTTAAGGTTTCATAAGGTTTTGGGTAGCCTTCTCTTCGCAAAATGGTTTGTATGGCCTCTGCCACCACCGCCCAGTTTTCGTCCAAATCCTGTTTTATTTTAGCTTCGTTGAGCAGCAATTTACTCATGCCTTTTTGGATGCTTTGAAATGCAATGACCATGTGCCCCAATGGCACGCCAACATTTCTCAAAACAGTGCTGTCGGTAAGGTCGCGTTGCAATCGGCTAATGGGTAGTTTCTCTGACAAATGATTTAAAACGGCATTGGCCATACCCAAATTTCCTTCGGCATTTTCAAAATCAATCGGGTTTACTTTATGTGGCATTGCCGATGAGCCAACTTCGTTGCCCACAATGCGTTGTTTGAAATATTCCATGCTGATATACGTCCATATATCCCGACAAAAGTCAATCAGAATGGTGTTTATGCGACGAAGACAATCAAACTTAGCCGCCAAATTGTCGTAATGCTCAATTTGGGTGGTAGGCTCACTGCGTTGCAAACCCAGTTTTTCAACAAAATCGTTTGCAAAATCAGCCCATGAAAGCTCCGGATAGGCCACGAAGTGTGCATTGAAATTTCCGGTGGCACCCCCAAATTTGCCAGGCCATTTCAACTCGTTAAATTGCCTAATCTGCTCATTCAATCGAGCCACGAATACGGCAAATTCTTTCCCCAAACGAGTTGGAGATGCAGGCTGGCCGTGGGTTTTGGCCAACATGGGTATCTCTTTATATTCGTTTACCTTTTCAGTTAAGGTTTGCACCACTTCAGCCAATTGTTTCATCACCACTTGTTGACAGGCAATGTTGAGTGAATATGGAATAGCTGTGTTGTTTATATCCTGAGAGGTAAGTCCGAAATGGACAAATTCTTCCAAATCGGTCAAATTCAATTCAGCCAATTTACCTTTCACGAAGTATTCAACCGCCTTTACGTCGTGGTTGGTGGTTTTCTCCGTTTCTTTAATAACAAGAGCGTCTGCCTCGCTAAAGTTTTCAACCATTTTTCTAAGATTAACCTGCACATCCGCATTCAACAACGGAGAAAGTTTGGCAATGCCTCCTTTGGAAAGAGCGATGAGGTACTCCACCTCCACCAACACGCGGTATTTTATCAATCCAAACTCCGACATGTACTCGGCCAACGCCTTTGTTTTCGACCGATAGCGTCCGTCTATCGGACTAATTGCATTCAACTCGTTTAATTGCATGGGGCAATATTAGTTTTTTCGAGGCTTAATTGCTAAGCGAACCCTTATGACCTTGTTTGCCGAAATGAAAGTAAAGGAATACTGAGTTTCTTTGACACAACACTTTAAGCTCTTAATGCCTTAATGGTGCAAAAAATCCTACCTTTGAAACATGAAAAAATACACCTTATTTCTTTCGTTGATAGGGTTTTATGCCTTTGCTTTCGGGCAAATCTCAGTATCAACAACAAGTCTTGTGTTTGATGAAACCTTTACCAAAGATTCTACCGAAAAAACGGTATTAATAACTAATCATTTTAGCGTTTATGTTGATCTTGAGGTGGGCATTTATCAAAGTGATTTTTCTGTTAATGAAAGCACCTTTAGTCTTGCACCAAATAATTCTAAAACGATAACCGTAAAATTTAAACCCCGCCACAACATTAATTACAACACCGAATTGGTTATTTACGAAACTTCAAAAGTGCAGGTGTTTGGTGGCTTGGCGGTTGATGTTCGTGGCACCGGAAAATATGCCGACACCTATTATTCGTCCACGCAGAATTTGTTTGAAGAAGATTTGAAACAAGAGTTAAAATCCATTTTAGCAAAAAATTACACCAATCTGGGCTACAATGGTGCTCGAGATGTAATGTACGGAAACATCGACAATCATGGTGGCCAAGTAGAATGTATCTATACCGGAAGAAAAGCCACTTTTAATACAAGAAGCGGTGCCACTTCCAATAATTTCAACTGCGAACACACTTGGCCTCAAAGTTTGTTTAATCAAACTGAACCGGAACGTGCCGATATTCATCATCTATTTCCGACCGATGAAACTGCCAATGGAAAAAGAGGAAATTACCCTTTTGCCGTGGTGGTAAACCCAAGTTGGACAGACGGAGGCAGCAAACAATCGGGTAGCATTTTTGAACCCCGTGATGCTCATAAAGGCGATGCCGCACGTGCCTTGTTTTATTTTGCCACCCGATACCAAAACTATAGTGGCTTCTTGACCGACCAGGAAACCCTTTTGCGTGAATGGGCAACCCGTTTTCCTCCGGCTCAAAACGCCATAGACCGTAACAATGCCGTTTTCGGTTATCAAAAAAATAGAAATCCATACATCGACCATCCTGAGTTTTTAGAACGAATCCACAGCATAAGCACCACATCAGTTGCTCCACAAATAACAGAAATGTCGATTAGTACAAACGATGAAATTATCATGGAAAACGCTAAAGGTAAAACGCTTACATACCAATTTTCCATAACCAACCTCGGCAATCAGAACATTACTTTTACGGCCATTACGCCCAGCAACAATCAAATAGCCGTTGATAATGGAAGTTTTGTAATTACTCCCGGAGAATCAAAAATTGTAACACTAACGTTTAATTTGGTTTCCGATTTTTTGGCGGCCAACCTGCATCTCAAAAATGACGCTCTGGATTTAAACATTCCTGTTAAACTATACGGTGCCGCAAACGTCTCCAATCTTTTGGAGTCAAACATGCAACTGGTTCAAAAAACAGGTAGCATTATGGTTAAAAATGCTCAGAAAGCACAGTTTAACCTGTATGACTTAACTGGCAGGGAATTATTTTTCACCGAAATTCAATCTGATTTCGCCGAAATAGCTCTCTCCATGCTTACAAAGGGTTTTTACTTTGTGCAAGTTGTTGACCTAAAAGGTAATTCGATTGTCAAAAAAATCTATCTTGAATAGAATTTAATCGACCGGCTTTTGGGGTCACAACGGATTTAAAACACTCAAATGAAACAATTCTTTAAATACGTTTTAGCCACCATTGTTGGTTCTATTATTTTAATGATCATCTTCTTTATGGTTTTTGCCGGAATTGTGGCAAGTTCTAGCAAAAAGAGCGTTGTGAAAGTGAAAGACCATACAGTTGTTAAACTTAAACTGAACTACTATATCAACGACCAAACCGATGAAAATCCTTTTGCAAAATTTACAGCCGGATTGGATGGAAATAAAACTTCTGCCCTAGGCTTGTATGATTTGCTTGAAACCATAGAACATGCCAAAAATGACAAAAAGGTGGATGGTTTGTTTCTTGATTTATCATCGGTTGTGGCCGGATACGGCAAATTGGGTGAACTCCGTGAAGCTTTGAATGACTTTAAAACCTCCGGTAAATTTATATATGCCTACGGCGAAATATTTTATAATAATTCCTATTACATAGCCTCGGTGGCCGACAAGGTATATTTGAATCCATCCGGCACCATGATTTTTAATGGAATGGCAGCTGATGTAACTTTTGTGAAAGAAACATTGGCCAAATTGGGTGTTGAAATGCAGGCCGTTAAAAAAGGAAAATATAAGGGCTATGTCGAACCTTTTGTTTTGGACGAAATGAGTGCCGAAAACAGAAAACAAATAACCGAATATCTTAATTCTACCTACAACCACTTTTTAAGTCAAATATCTGCCTCAAGAGGTGTTTCGGTTGATGAGCTTAAAAACATTGCCGACTCCATAAGAGTAAGGACTCCTGAAGATGCCGTGCATTATAAAATGATTGATGCTACTGGATATAGAGACGAAGTGATGACTGCTCTTAAAACCCAAGTTGGTTTAAAAGAAGAGGAGAAACTCGAAATGTTGGAGGTGGGAAAATACCACTCAACCGTATCAGAAAAAAAATCAAAAACACAAGATAAAATAGCCATTATTTACGCAGATGGTAGCATCGTTTCCGGCAAAGGCTCGAGCGATGAAATAGGCAGCGACAAATTTGCCAAAGTTTTGAAAAAAGCCAGAGAAGATAAAAACGTTAAAGCCGTTGTTTTGCGGGTAAACAGCCCCGGCGGCAGTGCTATGGCCAGTGATGTTATTTGGCGTGAGACAAAATTGCTGCGAGATGCAAAGCCCCTTATTGTTTCTATGGGCGATGTGGCTGCCAGCGGCGGATATTTTATTAGCTGCAACGCCGACAGTATTTTGGCCATGCCCGGCACCCTTACAGGTTCTATTGGCGTATTTGGTATGTACCCCAATGCTCAAAAATTGTGGGATAAACTCGGTTTAAAATCAGAAGTGGTAAAAACATCTGACATGGCTGATTTTGGACGTATCGACCGACCTTTGACCAACGCCGAGAGACTTATTTTAGAACAAAACGTTGATAAAATTTATACTGATTTCTTAACCCGCGTTTCTGAAGGTAGAAAATTAGAAAGAACACATCTTGACACGATTGCTGAAGGCCGAGTTTGGACCGGAGATATGGCAAAAGGCATTGGCTTGATTGATGAATTTGGCGGAATTGAAAAAGCCATTGCCATTGCTGCCTACAAAGCTCATCTAAAAGAGTATAAGGTTACCACCTATCCAAAATCAGACAATCCTTTCGGGCAATTTATGGAAGCATTTGGAGCCGCATCTGTAAAGGAAAATCTGGTAAAAGAAGAGTTGGGCGATTATTACGGTGTTTATCAGCAACTTAAAGATTTAAAAAGCATGAACGGCATACAGGCTGTGATGCCTTACATGCTTGAGATAAGATAATTTTGACTTTACCTATCCAAAATCTCTTGTGTCGGACTGGTTATTAAAAACCAGTGCAAGCTTGATAAAGATTTTGCTTCAAAAACGAGTAACATAAATATCTGCCTAATTCCAGAACGCAATACCTTTGTTTAACTTTGCATTGCTGAAAAGCAAGACGACTGCACGAACGAAATTTTGGAAATAAACAGAGCAGTAAAGTTGGTTTTGTAAGCTGGTGTCATTGCAACTTGATAGAATATGATTAGCGAAAAACAATTGGTGCATATCAGTAAGTTTTTGAGTATGGTTTTGAGACACCAGCCAGAAACTATTGGAATCCAGCTTGACCAAAATGGTTGGGCCAATGTTGCCGAATTGATAGAAAAATCGAACAAAAGTGGCATACAGTTCGACAGAGACATACTCAATCACATTGTTGCTACAAATTCTAAAAAAAGATTTGCTTTTAACGAAACACTTGAAAAAATTCGGGCAAGTCAAGGTCATTCAGTAGGAATAGAGTTAGGTTACATAAACCAAAAACCACCCGAAATTTTGTATCACGGAACCGGTGAAAAATCAGTTCCCTCCATTTTAAATATGGGACTTGAAAAACGAAACAGACAACATGTTCATTTAAGCGTTAGCCTGGAAACGGCTATACAGGTTGGGCAAAGACACGGTAAACCATTTGTATTTAAAGTACTTGCTGAACAAATGTTTTACGACAATTTTCAGTTTTTCATTTCAGAAAATGGTGTTTGGCTTACCGACCATGTACCTACAAAATACTTAATACCAAGTAACTAAAAAATAAACAGCAGATAATATTGAAGCCAAAACATATATCTCATTTCGGCTCTTATCTGTTCAAAACAAGTTGAAAACCAACTGTAGTTTTTAAGCACCTTTGCGGTAATCTTTTTACATGAATTTAGCAATAATTCTAATCGCAGTTTTTGGATTGTTTGCCTTAGTGCAGTTGTATTATTATTTGGCAATTTTTACCAAAATATCAAAAGCTCCGACAAATTTACTCACCAATCGAGAAGGTGTTTCGGTTATTATTTGCAGCCGAAACAATCGTCAAGGTTTGGAAGATAATCTACCGCTCATTCTGTCGCAAAACCATCCAAATTTTGAAGTTATTGTTGTCAATGATGGTAGCACCGACGGTACCATCGATTTTTTAGATTTACTCGCCCAAGAAAACGAAAAACTAAAGGTGTTGCACCTCGACATTGACGAGCGTTTTCATCGAGGCAAAAAATTTGCTCAAACCATTGGCATTAAAGCGGCAAAACACGAACAACTTATTTTTACTGATTCTGATTGTCAACCTGCCTCCACTATGTGGCTTCAAATTATGTGTAATCATTTTTCAGAAAGTCATCATATTGTGTTGGGTGTGGGTCAATACGAACAAAAAAGAAACCTCTTAAACTGGCTCACACAGTTGGACACTTTCCACACACACCTGCTGTTTTTAAATTTTTCAATCGCTAAAAAAACATATATGGGTGTTGGCAGAAATTTGGCATACAAACGTTCGCTTTTCTTTAGTGTAAAGGGCTTTGCCAGTCATCAACACCTTTTATCAGGCGATGACGACTTGTTTGTAAACGAAACAGCAACCGCCCAGAATGTTTCTGTGTGCATAGAGCCCGAGGCAAAAACTATTTCAAAACCCCATGAAAAATGGAGTCATTGGATCTATCAAAAAAGAAGGCACTACAGCACCGGAAAACTGTATAAACCTGCACACAAATTCATGCTCGGACTGTATTCCATAAGCCTTTTTATGTTTTATGTCACATTTGTTCTATCACTTGTGTTGTTTCCAACCTATTGGCTACCCATTCTTGGTATTTTTATATTGCGATTTATAGTTCAGGCCATAGTATTGTTGAAAAATATGCAAATTTTGGGTTATAAACCTTATTTCTTTGGTTACCCGTTATTTGATTTTGGGATACTCTTCATTCAAATTTTTATTGGAATCCGCGGATATTTTTCAAAACCCTTGCGATGGAACAGTTAGTAGAGCTGTTTCCAAACCTCAGCCTTCATCAACTGGATTTGTTCAATCGAGTCGAAAAACTATATGCAGATTGGAATGCCCAAATCAATGTTATTTCCCGAAAAGACATTGACCAATTTAAAACCCGACACTTGTTACATTCTTTGTCCATCGCCCTTTTTACCGAATTTAGGTCGGGCGGAAAAGTGTTGGATGTGGGTACAGGAGGTGGTTTTCCAGGCATTCCTTTAGCCATTTTGTTTCCTGAAGTGCATTTTACACTGGTTGATAGTATTGGCAAAAAAATTAAAGTTGTTCAGGCGGTTGCCAATGAATTGCAGTTGACCAACGTAACTGCAATAAATGGCCGAGCCGAGCAAATAAGCGGACAATTCGACTATGTAGTATCGCGAGCCGTTACACGTTTGCTCCCGTTTTTTGGTTGGGTAGATTCCAAAATTGATTTCAGCAGATTTAGTAACAGCGGTTTTTATGGGCTTAAAGGTGGAGATTTGACAGAAGAAATAGCCGAATTTCAGAAGAATTATCGCAAAAAACATATCAAACTGTTTAATCTAAACTCAAAACTGAAGGACGACTTTTTTGAAACAAAAAAACTCGTTTTTGTTGGGTAAATCTACTTTAATCAAAATTTGCATTCCACTTTCAGAATGGCTTATATTTGTTACCAATGAAAGTAGAAGAGCCAATAGCGAGCTACGGAATGCTTGATGAAAGCAAAGAATATACCTATGCCGAATATCTTACATGGAAATTTAAAGAAAGGGTAGAACTTATTCGAGGGAGAATAAAAAAAATGGCTCCCGCACCCAGTTTGAATCATCAAGATTCGCATCACAACACTCTCAAAATATTTGACACCTATTTTGAAAAAAAATCATGCCGAGTTTATTACGCCCCTGTCGATGTAGTGCTTTTTGTTTCATCAAAAGACAAAAAGTCAACAGTGGTTCAACCCGACATTTGCGTATTGTGTGATTTAGCAAAACGCGATAATCATGGAATTATTGGCACACCCGATTTGATTGTTGAGATACTCTCGCCCGGCAATACCAAATATGATTTAGACACTAAATTTCGGCTGTATGAAGAAGCAAAACTTCCTGAATATTGGATTATTAGCCCAATGGAACATACCATTTTGGTTTATACTTTGGTAGATGATGTTTTTATTGGTTCTAAAGTTTATACCGAGGGCGAAACGGCTGTTAGCAAACACTTTGCAGGGCTAAAAGTGGAGGTATCAAAGGTGTTTGAGGGAGTGCATACAAATTAAAATTTGTTACCAATGAAAGTAGAAGAACCCATAGCAAGCTACGGAATGCTTGATGAAAGCAAAGAATATACCTATGCCGAATATCTTACATGGAAATTTAAAGAACGGGTAGAACTTATTCGGGGGAGAATAAAAAAAATGTCCCCAGCTCCTAGTTGGATGCACCAAGATATAAATGCAAACACATTCACAGCTTTCAAAAAGCATTTTAGCAAGCACACTTGTAAAGTTTTTTTTTCTCCGATTGACGTGGTTTTAACCATATCTGAGAAAAAGAAAAATACCACAGTTGTTCAGCCTGATGTATGTATTTTGTGTGATTTGTCAAAACTCGATAACCACGGAATTGTTGGCACACCCGATTTGATTGTTGAGATACTTTCGCCCGGAAATACCAAACATGATTTAGACACTAAATTTCGGCTATATGAAGAAGCAAAACTTCCTGAATATTGGATTATAAGCCCAATGGAACGTACCATTTTGGTTTATACCTTGGTAGATGATGTTTTTATTGGTTCTAAAGTTTATACCGAGGGTGAAACGGCAGTTAGCAAACACTTTGCCGGGCTAAAAGTGGAGGTATCAAAGGTGTTTGAGGGAGTTTTATTTGAATAAAAACATGATTTAATAAAAGACCTCTTCCACCTGTTGATTTTTAAGCAACTCGAAATAAGCCCCTTCTTTTTCTACCAACTCATCATGCGAGCCACGCTCAACGACTTTACCTTTTTCCAACACCAAAATTTCATCGGCATTGCGTATGGTACTCAACCTATGAGCTATGACAATATTGGTACGGCCTTGCATCAATTTTGAAATGGCTTGTTGAATGAGTTGCTCTGTCTCACTATCAACCGAGGATGTGGCTTCGTCCAAAATCAATATTTTGGGGTCGAAAGCCAATGCACGGGCGAATGAAACCAACTGCCTCTGCCCAACAGATAATGAGCTACCCCGTTCCATAACATCATAATTATACCCTCCACTCAGATTTTTAATAAACGAATCGGCACCAATCTGGCGAGCTGCATCAAGCATTTTTTCCTCTGTTATTTTTGAATCTATCAACCGAATGTTGTTTGAAATACTGCCAGAAAATAAAAATACATCCTGCAATACAAATGCCACCTGACTTCGGAGCGAATCCAAATTCCAGACTTTTATATCCACCTCATCAATGGAAATTTTCCCTTCATTGTATTCATAAAATTTAGTCAGAAGCCTCACCAAAGTTGACTTACCAGATCCTGTTGCACCAACGATAGCCAATGTTTTTCCAGGTTTTACATCAAACGAAATTCCGTTGATGATTGGTTCATCAGAATTATAGGCAAAATGTACATCTTCAAATGTAACTTGGCCTTTTATTTCCGCAGTGTGATTTCCGCTTGTTTCAACAAAACTTTGGTCATCGATAAGCGTAAAGATACGTTCGCTGGCCACCATGCCCATTTGCATCGTGTTAAAACGGTCGGCAATCATTCGAATTGGCCTAAAAAACATATTCAAGTACAAGATAAACGATACCATTACCCCAGGAGTTATGGTGCCGCCAAGTGCATTTTTTGAACCATACCAAACCATCAAACCGATGCTGGTAGCCGTTATAATTTCAACAATCGGAAAAAAAATGGCATAATGAAAAACCGATTTAACATTGGCCTGCAAATGCAGCTTATTTATTTCCTTAAACTTCTCATATTCAACATTTTCTCGGTTAAAAATTTGCACCACACTCATTCCGGTTATATGCTCCTGAACAAAAGCATTGAGCCTTGCTACCTGCGTTCTTACCTGCTGAAATGCGGTTTTTACTCCTTTTCGAAACCAATTAGAAGCCCAAATGAGGAAGGGCAAAACAGATAAACAAATCAAACTTAGTTTCCAATCAGTATAAAACATAATGCTGGTTATTACTACCAATTGAAGCATATCTCCTGAAATGGTAATAATTCCCTGCGAGAAAATATCAGCAATTGTCTCAATATCGCTCACGCATCTCGTAACCATGGTTCCGATGGGTGTTTTGTCGTAAAATTTCACTTTGAGAGAGGTTAAATGGTTAAAAACTCGCTGCCTCAATGAGTTTATGACTTCTTGTCCTAACCAACTGGTGAGGTATGAATTAACGAACATCACTGCCGTTTGAGTCAGCAGCAAAATCACCAATAAAATAATCATTTGGTTGAGCCCGGTTTTATCACCCACGGCAATGTATTTATCCAATGTTCGCTGAATAAGCACCGGTTGTAGTGGCGAAAGCAAGGCCAATAAAATAGTGGTTGCCAATGCTGCAAAAGCATATTTTTTAAAGGGTTTGGCCAGCTTTACTATTCGCCAAAGCAACTGTAAATCAAAGGCATTTCCCGTTTTAGTATTTTGTGGTGTACTCAATTTTTTCTATTAATGTCCAAGTGTTTTTATCATATTCTACATTAGCCAAAAACAAACCATGGGCCGGAACTGATTGTCCTGCAAGTTTTCTATCGCCTGATGCCACTATTTCTTCAAACTGATTTGGGCTGATTTTGTTTTCACCCAAATCAAGCATAGTGCCAACAATAGCCCGCACCATATTTCGCAAAAAGCGGTCGGCCTTTATTTCAAAAATGAGCCGACTATCCTGTTTTGTCCATTCGGCTTTTTCTACCCTACAAATATTGGTAATATTGGACGAATGACTTTTGCAAAATGCTCCGAAATCAGTATTTTTTAGAAGCATTTCACCAGCAGTATTCATTTTGTACATATCCAATTCTCGACGAAAATAGAATGAATAATTCTTATCAAACACAGACTTAACCTGCTGAATATAATAAAAATAGGTTCTACTTTTGGCAGCAAAACGGACATTCACTTCTGTCGGAATTTCATACAGACTTTGCACTGAAATATCATGTGGCAGCAAGTTATTCAATCTGAATAAAAATTGGTCAAATGTTGGATTTTCTGCATCAAAATGGCATACAAAATGTGAAGCATGAACGCCAGTATCGGTTCTACCGCACCCCATTGTTGAGATGGGTTGCTGCAAAATTTTGCTCAATCTATCATTTAAAACCGTCTGAACCGTTAGTGCATTCTCCTGAATTTGCCAGCCGTGGTAGGCTGTTCCGTCATATTGAAGTTCTAAAGCAAATCGGGTCAAGTTATATTTTTTCGTAAATTATTGCTTTGCCTTGTCCTACGCCAACGCACATAGTTGCCAAACCATATTTCACATTTCGCTTCTGCATTTCGTGTAACAAGGTGGTACTTATGCGTGCTCCGCTGGCTCCAAGTGGGTGACCAATGGCAATGCTACCTCCGTTTACATTCACTTTTTCCATATCCAAGTGCATTTCGTTTGCACAGGCAATGGCTTGAGCGGCAAAAGCCTCGTTCAGTTCTATCAAATCCAAATCCTCCATTTTTAAGCCTGCACGTTGCAAGGCCTTTTGTGTGGCCGAAACAGGACCAATGCCCATTATATCAGGATGCACACCCGATGCCGCAACCGATACCACGCGAGCAATTGGTTTTAAATTCATACGTTTTACCGCTTCTTCCGAAGCCAATAAAAGCATAGCTGCACCGTCGTTGATGCCAGATGAGTTTCCGGCGGTAACGGTTCCATTTTTCCTAAATGCCGGACGCAACTCGGCCAATTTTTCCATGCTGCCAAGTCGTGGGTGTTCATCTTTATCAAAAATGATTGAATCTCCTTTTCGCTGAGCAATTTCAACCGGAGCAATCTCATTCTTAAATTTTCCAGATTTATGTGCTATGTCGTATTTCAGTTGGGTTTGATGCGAAAATTCATCCTGTTGCTCACGGCTTATCTTCCATCGTTCAGCCACATTTTCTGCTGTTTCACCCATGGCAAAAGGATGGTATGCCTCTGCCAATTTGGGATTGGTAAATCGCCAACCAATGGATGTATCGTAAATTTCCGGTGTTCGAGAAAAGGCAGATTCCGCCTTTGCCATCACAAATGGGGCTCGGGTCATGCTTTCTACACCTCCCGCCAAAAACAAATCACCATAACCCACCATAATGTTTTTTGCTGCATCGCCAATGGCTTGCAATCCACTGGCACAAAGCCGGTTAACCGTTATTCCCGGAACCTCTACGGGCAATCCGGCCATTAATGATGCCATTCTCGCCACATTTCTATTGTCTTCTCCAGCTTGATTGGCCGCTCCCATTATGACATCTTCTATTTGCGAAAAGTCAACGTTTGGGTTTCGTTGAACAATGCTTTTTATGACAATTGCCGCTAAATCGTCGGGGCGAACTGTGGCCAAAGTGCCACCAAACTTGCCAACCGCCGTGCGAACCGCATCGATTACATAAACTGATTTCATTCGGCAATATTAGGTTTTTAAGGTGAATATGGCAGGTGTTTATGTCTCTGACTATACACTATTTACAATTGAAAATTCTCCCCTTTGCTACTCAATATCAATCTGCTAACTTTGTCAGCATGATTCAACGCATTCAATCTTTGTATTTGTTGGTGGTGGCCGTAGTTGCCGCCATGTTGCTTTTGGCTGATATTGATTTTTATAAAGAAACGGGTAAAGTACGCCAAGAAACGGAGCTTATAACTGTTTCGGTTAATTACGTTCAAGCACATGTTAATCAAGAGGTTATAGAAAAAACATCCATTCTTAGTTATCTTATTGCGGCCATCGGATTTATTGCCTTGGCTGCCATATTTTTATTCAAAAACAGAAAACTTCAGCTACGTTTTGCACTAATTATCATGTCGCTTTGTGTGGCTGTTGGTATTTTTATGTATCGATATAGCTACGGCATTGGATACACCGAGTTTGAAACAAAAACAGAACTTTTAATGGGAGCATATTTTCCTTTAACGCTGTTAATTTTTGCCGCCATGGCCTATCGAGGCATTCAAAAAGATGAAAAATTGGTAAAGTCGCTGGATAGAATCAGGTAATGACTCATTTGATTGATGTTCAAAATCTTAACATTTATTTTGATTCAAACAATCAACCCATTCAGGTTGTCAAAAACTTTAACTTAACCCTGCAAACAGGCCAAATTGTTGGCATTGTAGGCGAATCCGGATCCGGCAAAAGCGTTAGCTTACTTAGCTTAACTCGGCTCATTGAAAATGCCCGATTGCAAAGTGATAAAATGTCATTTTTCGTCGAAAATGAAGAAATTGATTTATTGCACGCCAACCAGTCGCAGCTCAGAAAAATTAGGGGAAATCATATTTCCTATATTTTTCAAGAACCCATGACTGCTCTTCACCCACTTTTCACCTGCGGATTTCAAGTGGCAGAATCCATAATGCTACACCAGCATCTCGACAAAAATAAAGCTCTAAAAAAAGCCATTGAATTGTTTGATGAAATGAGGCTTCCCAATGCGGAGGCGGTGGCTCAAAGCTATCCTCACCAGCTTAGCGGCGGACAACGGCAGCGGGTAATGATTGCCCTTGCCTTGGCCAACAATCCGGATGTGGTGGTGGCAGATGAACCAACAACCGCGTTGGATAGCATTTTGCAAAAAGATATTACCGAAAAAATGGTGATGAGCTGCAAGCAGCGGCAGACGGGTTTGGTGCTTATTTCGCATGATATTAAATTAATTCAGGAATACACCGACCATTTAATTGTGATGTATAAAGGCAGCATGGTGGAACAGGGTAAAACCGCTGATGTAGTGCAAAATCCGCAGAGCATTTACACCCAAAGCCTACTGCAATGTCAACCAAATCTCTCAAAAAAATCGCAGGTATTGCCAACCATTCATGAATTAGCCAATTATGATGGCAACTCTTTTATTCCAAAATCGTTTGTCAATACACTTTTTGAATTTAAACCTATTGAAAATGAAGCCTATATAAGTATTAGTAATCTAAACAAAACTTTTAGGAATAAAAACAGGACTATTCAGGCACTTGCCAATATCAACTTCGATATTTTTAAAGGAGAAACCTTAGGACTAATAGGCGAATCGGGTTGTGGCAAAAGCACGCTCAGCAAAATAATCATTGGGCTTTTACAGGCCGATTCTGGCGAAATATTGTTTTCAGGAAAACCTGCTTATAAACAACGGAAGGAATTTGCAAAAAAAGTACAGATGATTTTTCAAGACCCATATAGTTCCTTAAATCCATCCATGAAAGTGGGCAAAATCATTGGTGAGGTTTTGAGCGTTCATGGCATAACAGACACCAAGTCAGAAACCAAGTTAAAAGTAGAACAACTGTTAATTGAAGTGGGGTTAAAACCCTCTGATTATGACAAATATCCGCACGAATTTTCTGGTGGACAGCGACAACGGATAAGCATTGCCAGAGCTTTGGCAGTGGAGCCAGACTTGATTATTTGCGACGAATCGGTTTCGGCTTTGGATGTTTCCGTTCAAGCTCAAATTCTAAATCTTTTCAATCAATTAAAAGCCACCCGACAGCTTACCTACTTATTTATTTCGCACGATTTAAACGTGGTGAGCTATATCTGCGACCGCATCTTGGTAATGCAAAATGGCGAAATTGTGGAACAAGGAAGTGCTGAAAAAATTGTTACCAATCCCGAAAATAGCTATACCAAAGTTTTGTTGAGTGGTGTTAGATAGCTCAATCTCACAGAGTTATTTTCTAAGGTCTTTGTTCCAAGTATCATGATCTAAAATAAGCCACCCAAACATTATGAATTATACCATGTTAAAAAAAAGAAGTCCAAAACGATTTTGGCAGGGGAAGATTTGGAAATATAGTTAATCCGAAATTTTCAAATAAAAGCATTGACTAAATTTAACACAGAAATCACATCACTTTTCAAGAAACAAAGGTATCAAAACCCTACTTTTGCATTGATTTGAAAAAGAAGAAAAAAACTAAATCCGGCGGAGGAAATAAACTTCCGAAGCTATATCAGCAAGTGCTGGATTTTTTTAGAACCAACCCCCGTAAAGCGTTTAATTACAAGCAAATAGCCTTTCAGTTGGGTGTCACATCTACCCTGCAACGCAATGAACTTATATCAATCTTGCACTTGATGGAGCGTGAAGATATTGTGGACGAAGTGGAGCAGGGCAAGTTTAAATACATGCCCGATTTCAGCTTTTTTACCGGAAAGGTTGAAATGACCCAACGAGGTGCAGCCTTTGTTTTGGTTGATGAGTTGGACGAAGACATACGGGTGAGTAAATCATTGACCGGAATGGCTTTGGATAGTGATACTGTTACAGTAGAACTAATAAGTCAGAAAAAAGGAAAACGGCTTGAAGGCCGAATTATAGAGGTGATTGAACGTGCCAGAACCGAGTATGTGGGAACGGTTCAAAAAATGAAAAACTTTGCCTTTGTAATACCCGATAACAGTCGGATTCACGTTGATTTTTTTATTCCAAAAGGTGAACTAAAAAAGGCAAAAGACGGAGACAAGGTCTTGGTGGAAATGACCGATTGGCCTGTTGGAACACCAAACCCTTATGGTAGGATATTAAAAGTGCTTGGCAAAGCCGGAGAGCATGAAACGGAGATGCACGCTATTATTGCGGAGTTCGGCTTTAAAACAGAGTTTCCGCCGCAAGTAGAAGCCGATGCCAACGCCTATCCAGACAAAATATCGGAAAAAGAAATTGCCGCACGACGAGATTTTCGCAAGACACTTACCTTTACTATTGACCCCATTGATGCGAAAGATTTTGATGATGCCATTTCTATGAAAAAATTAGACAACGGAAACTGGGAAATTGGCGTACATATTGCCGATGTTAGCCACTACGTTCGTCCGGGGTCGGCACTTGATGATGAGGCATTTGAGCGTGCCACATCGGTCTATTTGGTTGACAGAACCATACCTATGTTGCCCGAACATTTATCCAACAATTTATGCTCGCTTAAACCAAATGTGGATAGACTTGCTTTCTCGGTGGTGTTTGAAATGAATTTGAAAGCCGAAGTGAAAAACTACTGGATTGGCAAGAGCATTATTCACAGCGACAAACGATTTTCATACGAAGAGGCTCAGGAAGTGATAGAAGGAAAATCGGATACCCATAAAACGGAAGTTCAACTACTCAACGATTTGGCCTTAAAACTCCAGAAAAAACGATTTGCCAATGGTGCCATTTCGTTTGAAAGTGATGAGTATAGATTTGTTTTAGACGAAAACGGAAAGCCCCTTTCTGTGACTAAAAAAGTGCGAAAAGAAGCACATAAAATGATTGAAGATTTTATGCTGTTGGCCAATAAAACTGTGGCTCAACATGTGCATAACACCTACAAAAACAAACCACTTCCCTATCGTGTTCATGAGGCTCCAAACCTGGATAAAATGGCATTTTTCATTCAAACTGCTAAAAAATTTGGGTACGAAATAAAAACGCAAAGCCAACAAACCATCAGCGATTCTATCAATAAAATGGTGGAACAATCAGAAGGCAAAATGGAAGCAAATATTTTGCACCCCTTAGCTATTAGAAGCATGGAAAAAGCCTATTATACCACCAAAGAAACGTATCACTTCGGGTTGGCTTTCGACTACTATACCCATTTTACCAGCCCAATTCGCCGATATCCGGATTTGATGGTGCATCGGTTGCTGTTT
This sequence comes from Flavobacteriales bacterium, assembly GCA_020635395.1. Taxonomy (NCBI): domain Bacteria; kingdom Pseudomonadati; phylum Bacteroidota; class Flavobacteriia; order Flavobacteriales; species Flavobacteriales bacterium. The sequence goes on along the minus strand of JACJZV010000001.1, from coordinate 1,085,874 downwards.
GACTATCAGCATGGAATATTTAACCAAAATTCGGCAGAAATAGAAAAAGCTTGTGGCCAAAGCAGCAAAATGGAACAGCGGGCTGCACAAGCGGAACGAGCCAGCAGCAAATACAAACAAATTGAGTATTTGAGTGATTTTGTCGGTCAGGAGTTTGAAGGAATCATTTCTGGGGTAACCGAATGGGGCATTTTTGTAGAACTCACTGATAATCATTGTGAAGGAATGATAAGAATAAGTGACATGAAAGGTGATTTATTTGAATTTTATGAAAAAGATTTGTGCGTGGTTGGACGAAGAACAGGCAAAAAATACAACTTTGGAGACACCGTTCATGTTCGCATAAAAAAGACCAATTTGAATAAAAGAACAGCCGATTTTGTTTTTGTTGATTGATGAAAAACTACAAAGAGCTACTTCAGATATATCTGGATTATCAACGAGAAAATCCCTTTGAGGGAATGCCAGACGAGCTTTACACACCTGCCAATTACATTCTTGAACTTGGTGGAAAAAGAATTCGCCCCATATTGGTGTTGTTGGCTTACCAATTGTTTGAAAAGAATGTAGTTAAAGCTCTTCCATTGGCTCATGCCGTTGAGGTTTTTCACAACTTTACTTTAATGCATGACGACATTATGGATAATGCAGATGTGAGAAGAGGAAAGCCTACCGTTCATAAAAAATGGAATCAAAACGTGGCTATTCTAAGCGGTGATGTAATGTTGGTAAAGGCCTATCAATTGCTGGAGCAACTCGAGACTTCTTCCGAAATTAAAATGCTACTTATGTCGGAATTTGGCAAAATGGCGGAAGAAGTATGCGTTGGTCAACAAATGGACATGAATTTTGAAACGGCAGGCATCGTTTCTGAAGAAGAATATATAGAAATGATTCGCCTAAAAACAGCGGTTTTATTGGCCTTTTCTTTAAAAGCCGGAGCTATTTTGGCAGGAGCCAGCATCGGCGAAGGCAATTTGCTCTACGAATTCGGTATCCATACCGGCTTAGGTTTTCAGGTTATGGATGACTATCTTGACACCTTTGGAAATGCGGAAACCTTTGGAAAAAAAATTGGCGGAGATATTCTTGAAAATAAAAAAACGTTGTTGTGGATAGCGGCCAACAGGATGGCTCAAAACAATCAATTGGCCGAATTAAGAGAGTGGTATTCTTCTAACGAAATATCCGAAGAAAAAATTAAAAACGTAACCGCTCTATTTAAAACACTTGGTGTAGATAAATTTGCCGAAGATAAAATGAACCATTATTTTGATAAAGCGGAAAATCAAATTAAGCAACTCACTCATTTAGAAGGCATTACTCCACTTATGGAACTAACTAAAATGCTTCAAACCAGAACCCAATAAATGGCCGTTTTTATTTCGCATCATAGTAAAAATCCATTTTTCAATTTGGCGGCTGAAGAGTATTTTCTGCATCAATTGGAGGACGATGTGGTGTTTTTGTATGAAAATGAAAATGCCGTTGTGTTGGGCAAACATCAAAATGCTTTTGACGAATGTAACATAACTTTTTGCGAAGCCAATAACATACACATTATCAGAAGATTAAGCGGAGGTGGAACGGTTTTTCATGGATCAGGAAATCTCAACTTTTGTTTTATAAAAAATGGTGAGCATGCCGATAAACTTATCGATTTTAAAAAGCATTTAACACCAATAAATGAATTTTTGCATAGCCTTGAGGTTCGGTCAGAATTTAGTGGACGAAACGATTTGCTGGTTGACGGATTTAAAATTTCGGGCAATGCCGAACATGTTTTTTCAAAGAAAAAAAGGCTGATTCATCACGGTACATTGCTTTTTAATGCCGACTTAAAACGCCTAAATGCGGCCATTAAACCAAAGGAAAATATCGTTTTTAAAAGTCATGCCGTAAAATCGGTAAGGAGTAAGGTTGCCAACATTTCGGATTTTATGAAAAATGATTTGAGTTTTGAACAATTCAAATCTGCCTTGGCCGATTTTTTAATTTCACATTTTGAGTGTAAGGTGATAGAACTAACTGAAAATCAAATTCTTGAAATTGAAAATTTAATACAATCAAAATACCAAACCAGTGAATGGAATCTTCGATATTCGCCCAATTTTGAAGTTGTCTTGACTTTGCCAAATTCCGTTTTGGAATTAAAAGTAGAAAAAGGGCTTATACTCCACGCCAAGTTGGATGAACTTGAATTAATCGAACTAAAAGGGAAAAATTATGCCCAAGAAACACTATCAAATCGCTTTCCTGAAATTGATTTTTCGGTATTTTTTTAGATAGAAACTGTTAGGCTCAGTTTGCCAGCCAAAAAGTCGTAATGTTGAGTGTTTGGTAGGCTTAACTGTTTTCCGGCCACACCGGAAATTCTTAAAAAAACTGGGTAATATTCCGATAATTTTACCTCCATAAATGGTTCAATCGACAACTGTTGAGCTATATAAAAAGGTTGATTTTTCCAAGAATAACTCGCCTCGGAAGTATTTGTGGTTTGTTCGGATATGAGTTTTTCACCCTCATAATTTCGTACCACATTTCCTGAATTTTGGGTAATGATAAAACCATTTTTTGTGGGAAGGCCTATACCCAAATCAACCGCGGCTCCAACGCCAAAACGTTGGCTCAGAATCTGCTTAAAGCTGGCATTTGTGCCAAAGAAAACTAAATCTCTTTGACGAGTTAACCAAACGGATTGATAGCTCGAAGTTTCCTTTAATTGATTGTTATTTGGGTTTTTGATAGACTCAATGTTTTCTTCCTTTATTCCCCAAAAAACAGATTGTTTTTCGAATTGAGATACTACATTCAAACACAACTGAAATTCACTTTTAACATTTTTTGAAATGCGTGGTCTTAGTCCAAAACTAACAAAATAGGCATGTACTGGTTGCATTTTTTGTGAAAACTGAAATTTATCGAAGCCCGAAAAATCCAAATCACTGGCCACGGATAGCTGATTTATAGAATAATTTTCTGTTTGCAATTTGGTTTGGCGACTATACCCCATGCTCAGCGAATACATTGTTTTTTTGCTCTGCTGTGCAAAACAAAAAACCGTGATGACCATTCCAAAAAAGAACGAGATTATCCGCATTAGGGTTGAAACAATTATGTTTGAAACGTTAAAATCCAAATTTAATTATTGGATGTTGTTTTAAAATGAAGAAATCAGAAAAAGTAGATTTTATCCTGAAAAAACTGGACGAATTATACCCAAATCCGCCCATTCCTTTGCACCACAAAGATGCCTACACGCTTTTGGTGGCGGTACTGCTTTCGGCACAATGCACTGATGAACGGGTAAATAGGATTACACCATTACTTTTTGAAAAAGCCGATAATCCGCAGGACATGATTAAACTTTCGGTCGAAGAAATACAAGAAATTATTCGGCCATGCGGCTTATCGCCCATGAAATCAAAAGGTATTTTTGGATTAAGTAAAATGATTTTGGAGTTGCATGACGGTCATGTTCCAAGCAATTTTCATGATTTGGAAGCCATGCCTAGTGTGGGACACAAAACAGCTTCGGTTGTAATGGCACAAGCTTTTGGGGTACCCGCATTTCCTGTTGACACGCACATCCATCGACTGGCTCACAGGTGGGGCTTGAGCAGCGGTAAAAGTGTTGAGCAAACGGAAAAGGATTTAAAAAGACTTATACCAAAAGAACGGTGGAACAAAATCCATCTACAAATCATTTATTATGGGCGGGAACATTGTCCGGCCAGAAACCATGTGACGGAAGAATGTGTGATTTGTCGCACTGTTAATGGTTTATAGGAATATGTCCGTAGGAACACGCCTGTAGGAACACGCCTCGAGGCGTGTTCCTACAGGCGTGTTCCTACGTTCAAAACCATCAATTCGGGTCTGAATATTGCGGTTTTGTCATTAAAGTTGTATCCGAATATCTGTTTAGAAAATAAAGTAACGCTAATTTTTCCTGCTCTGTCATTCTTGATTTTGGTTTCCCGTTTAAACCAACATGCTTTGCAATATTCGGCGAAAGCGTTGGCGATTTTTGAAAACCTGTATCATAGAAATTAATAACCTCTAATAGAGTATTAAACCGACCATCGTGCATATATGGAGCTGTATATTTCACATTCAGAAGTGAGGGAACCTTAAATTTTCCTATGTCCTGAGGATTACCTGTTTGGGCAAATCTTCCGGGGTCTTTGGTTGGGTCGGCATTCAAGCCATTGTTTTCAAAACCGTAGGTAGTATTAAAAATGGTGGTGGTGTGGCAGTGAAAGCAGTCTCCTTTATTTTCATCAATAAACACCTCATATCCCAATTGTTCGGCTTTGGAGCGAGAGGCTGCTCCTTCATCGTTATAGAGCATTTTGGGGCTGTAAGCCACCAAACTTCTCATAAATTGAGCCATGGCTTTGGCTGTATTTTCAACCGTTATGGTAGAGTCACAAAAGGCCGCATAAAACATGGCTGGATATTTATCGCTTTGCTGAAGTTTTTTTATCGCTTTAAAAACGCTTTCGTGCATTTCTATTTCCGATTGTATTGGAAAAAGCATAACCTCCTCCAAAGAATTAGCTTTTCCATCCCAAAAAAACTCTTTTGCATATCCCTGATTAAAAATGGGCATGGCCTGACGGGTGCCTTCAAAACCATCAATTCCTTTGCTAAATTTCACATTGTCGGCAAATGCAAAACCCTGTTTGTGGCAGCTGGCACAAGCCTGCGTGTTGTCTCCCGAAAGCATTTTTTCGTAAAACAAGTGCCTACCAAGTTCAATACCTTCCTCGGTGGTTGGATTATCTGCGGGAATAGGCATAGGCGAAGCATAGCTGTAAAATTTGATATTAGTAGGTGTTCCACAAGTATTTTTGATAATCTTGTCATCAAATTCAGGATCTTTCTGGCATGCGGCCAACAATACTAAAAAAGAAACTGAGAGCATTATTGAAATTTTTCGTTTTCCAACCATTTTATGCCGTTTATAAATTGATAATCACAATTTTCAGTAAAGATAATAATTTGCCGATAATTGAAAACTCTTTAACCTATTATTGTGCAAAATTGTAAAGTACATCCAATATTTTGAATTTTAGAAAATTACTTTTTACGCTAATCATAACACACCTGTCCGTAGCATTGTTCGGTCAAACGGGCGAAATAAGAGGTTTTGTTTACGACAAAGTCAACCGTTCTCCAATTTACCCAGCGGCGGTGTACATTCATGGGGGCTTGGGGGGAGCATACACAGATGCCAATGGCTTTTATTCTATTACGGGCATAAGACCCGGAAAATACCAAGTATCGGCTATCTCAAACGGATACGACACCATGACCCAAACAATTGAAGTGACTTCAGGAACAGTAGTAAAAATAGATTTCTATATCAAACAGGTTCAAACTGTTTTGACAATTGCTACTGTAAATGTGGACAGAATAAAAGATACCACTAAAACAAAAATTGCAGAAATTACCATCACACAAAAACAGCTTACCTATATTCCTACGGTTGGCGGCGAGCCTGATTTGGTGCAGTATCTTCAGGTATTACCAGGTGTGGTGTTTAGCGGCGATCAAGGCGGACAATTGTATATAAGAGGTGGTTCTCCGGTAATGAATAAGGTACTGCTTGATGGAATGACTATCTACAACCCGTTTCATTCCATTGGTTTATTTTCTGTTTTTGATGCAGATATTATCCGAACCGCAGATGTTTATTCTGCCGGATTTTCATCTGAATATGGAGGCAGAATATCTGCCATTGTAGATGTAAAAACAAGAGATGGGGATAGAGCAGGATTAAAAGGAAAAGTAAATCTCAACACGTTTACCTCCAAAGTTTTGTTGGAAGGCCCTTTGAAAAATAAGAAGAGCGATAAAATTTCAAACGTTTCTTATGTGTTAAGCTACAAAAACAGCTATCTGAATAAAACTTCTAACTTGTTTTATAAGTATGTTGGCGATGGGCAACTCCCTTATTCTTTTGGAGATTTATACGGAAAATTGTCGTTCAACTCAAACTCCGGAAGTTATCTAAAACTCTTTTATTTTGATTTTAATGACTTGGTAGATTTTAAAAACACCACCAGCTATCAATGGAAATCAAATGGTTTTGGAGGCAAATTTTTAATGGTTCCTGAGGGTACAAAAACGGTAATTGACGGCTTTTTTGCCTATTCAGATTATAACATCGAGCAAAAAGAAACCGACTCTAAACCGAGAAGCTCGGGCGTAAACGGTTTTAACATGGGTTTAAATTTTGGCTATTTTTATCCTAAATCCAAACTCAGATACGGTATGGAAATCAATGGCTTCAAAACCTCGTTTCAGATATATAACGCCGCCAACCGCAGAATTACGCAAGATCAAAATACTACAGAACTTGCCACTTTTATCAATTTTGAATCCAAACCCTCCATCCGTTGGATTATTGAACCTGGAATAAGAGCCCAATTCTATGCATCATTGGGCAACACCAGCTTTGAGCCTCGTATAAGAGCAAAATATCTTTTAACACAACGATTGAGGATAAAATCTGCTGTGGGTCTTTATTCTCAAAACCTGATGAGTGCCAGCAGCGACCGTGATGTGGTAAATCTTTTTTACGGATTTTTGAGTGGCCCAGACGAACTTCCGGAATATGTGGGTAATAAAGATGTGACACACAGACTGCAAAAAGCCCGACATTTTGTGACTGGGTTTGAAGTGGATGTTGACAAAATTTCAACAGTAAATATTGAAGGATATGTAAAGGATTTTACACAAATAACCAACATCAACCGTGATAAAATATATGACGACAACCCCGAAAATGCCTCAAAACCTGTTTACCTTCGGTCGGATTATGTGGTGGAAACGGGGCTGGCTTATGGCTACGACATTACCTACAAAAGAGAAAAAAATGGTTTGTATTTGTGGTTGGTTTATTCATACAACAATGTTTCGAGATATGACGGCATAAGAACCTACAGCCCGCATTTCGATAGAAGACACAACGCAAACGTGGTAACCTCTTACGCCACCGGAAAAAACAAAGACATCGAAATAAATCTACGATGGAATTTTGGCAGCGGATTTCCGTTTACACTCACGCAGGGTTTCTACGAAAACCTTACATTTGGAAGCGGATTATCTCAAGATTATAGAACATCTAATGGCGATTTTACTGTGGTTTACGATGATATTAATCGTGGACGATTGCCCTACTACCATAGATTGGATGCAAGCGTAAAAAAGACCCATGTATTGAAAAAAGATGGAAAACCCTCTGATAGCAAAATGGAATTTATTGTAAGTTGCACCAATGTTTACAACCGAAAAAACATCTTTTATTTCGACCGTGTGCATTATCAACGTATCAATCAATTGCCCATTATGCCAAGTGTTTCGGCAAGTTATGTATTTTAGTTGATGCGATTTTCTGTTGTTTTTATAGGTGTTATTTTGCTTTATGGAGGCCCTGCATCATCTCAAAATCATCTATTAAACAGTCAGAGTGTCTTATCCTATTCAGGCTATTCACAAAGTTTGAGATACGGCACTACTAAAAATCAATTCCGATATTACGGAGGTATAAATTTTTATTTAAGTAAAGATGCTTTTCCGTGGAGTTCAACGCCTGGCATTTCAATCGAAACAGATTATTATTTTAGTAACAAAGCAGGCGGTACTGTTTTTGCCCTTTATCAATGGAAACCAAGTTACAAACAAAAAAGCACTATTCATGAAGTGTTTCTGGGTTATGGCATTCACGTTCCCATAAAAAAACTAACGATTAACAGCTCCATTGGTGCCGGACTGATACATCAGTACTCCAAAAAATACAATTTTAGCATTAATGATATAGGATATTGCACAAGCTTAGGATTTTCATATTCGCTTTAGTCATTTTTTTGGTAAGCTGTATCAATGACGATGTTGACACCAAAAAGGTGCTGGTTTTAGGTCATGGTGGCGGTGGTTTTACAGGCTATTTCCCGCCCAACAGTCAATCGGCAATTTTGCAGAGTTTGCTTATGGAAAACGCCGATGGCGTGGAGGTTGACATTCAACCAACTTCGGATGCGGCGATTGTGCTTTTTCATGAACCCAACTATGAGTTGTCCACCTCCGGACAGGGAGCCATTGTAGAAAACACCTCTCAAAATGCCACTACTTATCATTTTTCTGCAATGAAATCCGAAAATATTTGGACACTTGGTGCTTTGCTCCACTTCATTGATTCTCTGAAACTTAACGTTTGGCTGTCGTTAAATATTCAACCCAATTATGCAACGGTTGGAAAAGAAAAATTTAATGAGTTACTGGAAACTGGATTAAGAAATGCGTTTGAAAAATATTCTAATTGCTCACAGGTCATTTTAGAATCTCGAGACGAAACAAACTTGTTGTCGTGTCAAAATTTAAAGAATGATTTTGGTGTAAAACTCTATTTAACGCAGCCAATAACGGATGAGTTTTTGACTTTTGCTGACAACAACGGATTTGATGGGTTTGTCACAAATTATTTAGACGAAACCGAAGAAACCGTTTTAAAGGCACGGCAAAAGGGTTTTTCAATATCGCTTTATGGTTTAAAAATTCGACAGGACTTTCCTCGAGCTATCAACCTCAATCCAGACTTTGTTCAAACCGACAACGTGGCTTTAACGCTCTCGTTTTTGGGCAGATAAAACGGGGCTAATCGCAACAAATATGTAATTCATCGAATGAAAAAGTTTGAGGCAATAAGATTCGTATTTTTGGCAAAATTTGAGTTTTGATTCGATTGTTGAACATAGAAAAATCCTATCCGGTGGGGTCGGGTCGGTTGAAGGTGCTAAAGGGTGTAAACCTGACTGTGCAAACCGGCGAGTTGGTTAGCATTATGGGTTCTTCTGGTTCAGGAAAATCAACTTTATTAAACATTTTGGGCATTTTAGACAACTACGATAATGGAGAATATTACATCGAAAATCAAATCATTAAAGACCTAACGGAAACCGAATCTGCACGCTTTCGAGGAGATTTTATTGGTTTTGTATTTCAATCGTTCAATCTCATTCCATTTAAAAATGCGTTAGAAAACGTGGCTCTTCCCCTTTATTATAAAGGAATTAAGAAAAAAGAGCGAAACGAATTGGCCATGCAGTATCTAAAAAAAGTAGGCTTACAAGATTGGGCATTGCACAAACCCAGCGAATTGAGCGGCGGACAAAAACAACGCGTGGCCATTGCCAGAGCATTGGTAACAAACCCAAAACTTATTTTGGCAGACGAACCAACCGGTGCGTTAGATTCAGTGACATCACAGGAAGTAATGGATTTGCTGAAATTGATAAACAAAGAAGGCAAAACCATAATTATTGTTACACACGAAAACGAAATAGCTCATCAAACCGACCGCATTATCAATCTGAAAGATGGCCAAATAGTGAATGATTGATGGAACGTCTTATTGAAATATGGGATAGTATCAGAACCAACAAACTCCGCACATTTCTGACCGGTTTTAGTGTGGCTTGGGGCATTTTTATGATGGTGTTGCTTCAAGGTTTGGGCAACGGCTTGCAAAACGGAACAAAGGAAAATTTTAAAGACGATGCTATAAACAGCATTTTTGTAAGTGGTGGACAAACCAGCATTATGTATGATGGCATGCAACCCGGAAGAAAAATCGAAATGAACAATGACGACTATGAGATGATTAAAAACGACATAGGAGGAGTTGAAAAAATATCGGCAAGAGTAGATAAATGGAGGGCTTACAGCATATCGTATGGAAATAAAAATGCTGCCTACCGCATCCGAGGCGTGCACCCCGACCATCAATTTGTCGAGAAAACAATCATTACAAAAGGCAGATTTATCAATCAGTTCGACACCGACAACAAGCGAAAATGTTGTGTGGTGGGCGAACAGGTAGTAACAGACCTTATGGAAGACCAAGACCCCATGGGCAAATGGATTAATATTGGCAACACCCCGTTTCGCATTGTTGGCCTGTTTAAAGACGAGGGCAGCGAAGGCGAAAACAGCATGATTTACATACCCATATCTACCGCCCAGTTGGCACTTAGCCGTGGCCGCACCATTGATAGAGTTGTTTTTACCACGGGAGATGCATCGTTGGAAGAAACCCAGAAAATGGCCGAAGAGGTAAAACAAAAAATGGCCATTAAATACCACTTCTCTCCCGACGACCCGCGAGCCATGCACATTCGAAACAATTACGAAGAGTTTAAACGAATCAATGATACTTTAGAGCTTATGAAAAGCTTTTTTTGGCTCATTGGGGTGCTGACCATTTTTGCCGGAATCATTGGGGTAAGCAACATCATGCTCATTACGGTGCAAGAACGAACCAAAGAAATTGGCATACGCAAAGCCATTGGAGCCACGCCCTTTTCGGTTATTCTAATGATAGTGCAAGAAGCGATTTTAATAACCGGAATTTTTGGATATATCGGGCTTTTTGGTGGAGTTTTTATTCTTGAATTAATTGCCAAAAAAGTTGGGGCAACCGGTGCCGTGATTGCCAACCCAACGGTAGAACTAAAAACAGCTATCATTGCTCTGACCATTCTCATTTTGGCCGGAGGACTTGCAGCTTTGTTCCCATCACTAAAAGCTGCAAGAATAAAACCGGTGGAGGCGTTGTCGGCGGAATAGAACAACGATTCGAAGTAATAATCTTATGAATTTATTCTTGACTAAAAGCAGAAACATCAAAAAACCATTATCTTTACCCCATGCCATTGAAAATTCTTTTTCTTTTTGGTGCGATTTTGTGGCATGGCAAAGCCTCTAAGTATGTTAAGGTTAACTTTACCCAGATTAATTCGTATTTCTCTTTCGTGAATAATTGGGACTACCCAGAAGGTGTTTACATGAACCGTTTTGGACAAGTAAGTTGCGATGGATTTTGTGATATGTCTGATTATAAAGATTCTATGGGCAGAATTTATGCCGACTCATTACAATCGTTTTATGAACAGATAGATACAACCCACCTTTATCATAACCTGCAATTGGATGGTTGGGCATACGAATTTTCGGAAACAAATTATGCCAAATGCACAAAAACTACCGATGGAAAAATAAAATGCTGGACAATGTGTAATGTGGGTATGCACTCATCGCTGAATATTACCATCAGCAGCGATACCTGCACTGCACATGTAGATTATTACCCAGTTTCTAATATCGGAGTTCAGCAATTTAAAGAAATCACCACAGGCAGCATTACCATCGACAAAAATCTTTTGCAAAAAGACACGCTAAAAGCAGAATTTGACTTTGTTTTTAAAAATCATCTGAACACAGACAAACCGCTATGGTGGAAAGGCAAAATGTTGCTGCCCATTGAAGCTAATCTAAAAGAAAGCTCTTGGTAATTGGTTGCTAAGGTACTTTGAGAATTATAAACTTATCATTAAACCTTAAACCTTAAACCTTATAACTTGTACCCTATACCTTATTCGCCTCTGCGAATTATACCTCAATCTCAACCTGATTTCTAACCAAGTCTTCAAACGTTTCGCGTTCTCGGATTAAATGAGCCTTTCCGTTGTTTATCAAAACCTCCGCCGGACGGTATCGCGAGTTGTAGTTGTTGCTCATGCTTATGCCGTAGGCTCCGGCGTTGTGCATGGCCAAAATATCTCCTTCTCTTACCTCGTTGAGTTGCCGGTCATACCCCAACGTGTCTGTTTCGCAGATATACCCCACTACCGAATAAATTCGTTTTGTTCCTGAGGTATTGCTGATATTGGTTATCTCATGATAGGCATCGTACAGTTTTGGCCGTAACAAATGATTTTGGCCGCTATCAACCCCAACAAAAACAGTAGAAGTGGTTTGTTTTATAACATTGGATTTTACCAAAAAGTAGCCCGCTTCGCTTACCAAAAATTTACCAGGCTCAAACCAAAGCTGCAATTTGCGGCCATAATCTTTGCAAAACTGGTTGAATTTATCGCTTATTTTTTGACCCAAATCTTCAATATCGGTTGTTACATCACCCACCCGATAGGCTACTTTAAACCCAGAACCAAAGTCCATAAATTCGAGGTCTTCAAAATCTTTTGCCACGTTAAACAAAAGTTCTGCCCCTATCAAAAATACTCCAGCATCCAAAATATCCGAACCGGTGTGCATGTGCAGCCCATTCACTTTTATGCCATAATTTTTTACCACCCGAAGCACATGAGGCACCTGATGGATGGATATGCCAAATTTTGAATCGATATGTCCTACAGAAATATGCGAGTGTCCGCCAGCCATAATGTGCGGGTTTAGCCTGATACAAACCGGCACATTACCTCCATATTGATGCCCGAATTGCTCGAGAATGGAAATGTTGTCAATGTTTATTTGCACGCCTTTTTCTACTGCCATTTGTATTTCATCAAAAGACACACAGTTGGGTGTATATAGAATTTCGGATGGTTCAAAACCTGCTCTTAAACCAAGCATTACCTCTTGAATAGAAACGGTGTCTAAACCACATCCTTGTTTTTTTAGAAGTTTTAGAATACTAATATTGGTTAAGGCTTTGCACGCATATTTTAATTTTAAATCAACCTTCGAAAATGCGTTTATCAACTTGTTGTACTGATTTTCAATGCACTGTGCATCATATACATAAACCGGAGTGCCGAATTGCTGGGCAATATCGGTCAGATTCAATCCTTGAATTTGATAATTTCCGTTTTCTAAATCCATATATCGTTTTGTAATGTAAGTTGTTTTCTAATAAAAAAGCCTTTTTGCACCGGCAAAAAGGCTTTCCTTTTTTTGTTGCCGAAAGTTATTGTGGAAGGCTATTCTTAAAATCGTTGTATCTGCTTTCAAATCGCTCTCCAACTTTGCCACCCTTAGCTTCCCAATAATCCATAATGGCTTGTACGCGGTTTTCAGGGTTTGGGTGTGTACTCAAAAACTGAGGACCGCCACCGCCGCCCATGGCAATAATTGCCTCAAAAAATCGGGCAGCACCTCTGGCATCGTATTGGGTCGGATATAGGTAATCTACCGAACGCATATCAGCTTCTGATTCATTGTTTCGGCTATATTTTAAGCCAATCATGCCTTTGGCAATTTGAGTTAATGTACCTTGGTCTTGGCCAAACAAAACAGAAAACAACACGTCAATGCCATATTGCTTAGTCAAGGCCTCAGTAGAGTGTCTTTCATCGGCGTGGGCAATTTCGTGTCCCATTACTCCGGCCAACTCGTCTTCCGAATTCAAAAATTTGATAATTCCGGTATAAACATAGATATATCCACCCGGTGTGCAGAAGGCGTTAAGTATCGAATCGTCTTGAATAATCTTAACCTGCCATACAAAATCATCCTTGTGTTGCACTTTTCCGCTATTCAAAATGGTATCCGTAATTCTATGCAAATGTTGATAAGCCATTGGATATTTGGCACTATCTAATATAGGATAATTGGTTGGGTCGCTTTCAATTTCGGCAGCCACTTGTGCTCCAAAATCTTTGTCATCTTGAAGGGTAAAAAAGTTTAAGGTCTTTTTATTACCATCTTCATCCTTGCAACCATTAAAAGTAGCAATGGTAAAAACTGCCAAGATAATGCTAAATGATTTTTTCAAACTATTCATAGGCACAAAATTAATCAAAAGTTCAAGTTAGCTTACAACAAATTTATCTCCCAAATTCGTCATAATAATCTTCCGCATAGGCTTCGTAGCGTTTAATGAGAGCTATGTTGTCTTTTTCTATTTCCGTCAGTACATTTTGAATATTTATAGAAACAGGAGTGTACCAACTATAACTTTCGAAAAAAGTTCGGATATCAAGCATTTTAAAACTATACCCATGCCTTGCATAAATTAGATTTCGCAACACCCGCAACGTATGTTTTGAAAAATTTTCGACATCTGTTTCTACCAACCTTTCCAGTGAAATATTTTTCCCAAAAAAATCTCTGTCCATCGACCATTCTACAGCCTTTGGGTCATACTTAAATTCAGAACTCTGCATGGTCACCTTTTTTATTGGCCGACCCTTTGCCATTGGGATAAATTGTCCCTTCATTTTTCCGGATTTTGCGTTAAGGGTTAAGAAAAATTTCCCGTCATACGGGTCATCGCCGGGTTCGGTAAGTTCAATTTTGAATGTATCGTTCTGGTTAACAATTTTCCCTTTCAAATCCCGCTCATTTCCGGCACACACGCTTGTTCCGAATACCGAATCACCCACCATTTTTTTGATAAAAACCGATATTGCATTGCCATTTTTAAACCAATAAGTACCAAAAAGTGGGTCTTTGTAGATGTATTTCTTTTCTGTGCTGGTTAACGTTTTAGAGAAATTATCAAAAACCGTTTCGTATTCATACTCCTCATTTTGAATGCTTTGTATAGAATCATATTCTCTATATCTCATTCTAAGATTTAAGGCTATTGAATCCGTTTCAAATTGACCGGTGTAGAGGCCAATTATATTTTTTAAGTCGATATTCTCTTTCGGTTTTATGGATGAAAGAGAAACTTCAGATATTGGCTTCAACCTTATGTCAGACATTTTTGCATCGTGGCGACCGCTTTGGGTGGTTGATTTTGAGCAGGCAAAAAGGCCAATAATAACAATAGGATAGATGTAATTTTTCATATCTTGCGAAGATAAATGAAAAAAATTTGGATTAATACTTCTAAATCGTTGCTTTATGCTTTGCTGGCCTTTTTCATTTTTTTGATGGGTAAAATTGTGGGTCAATACATCTTTTTGGATACCGATGTCGGATTTTTGAGAATAAAACAGCAATACTTGCCCAACCACTTTTGGAAAATTTCCTTTTTTATCCACTCTTTTACGGCCATATTTTCATTGCTTGCCGGATTTACCCAATTTTCAAAAAGTTTCTTAAAAAATCATACCCAACTGCATCGTGTTTTTGGAAAACTGTATGTGATAATTGTGCTTTGTTTAGCCGCACCATCGGGTCTTGTTTTAAGCCTTTATGCCAATGGGCATTGGCCAAGCATTATCGGTTTTTCGGTGCTTTCGGTGCTTTGGTTTTATTTTACATTCACGGCTTATCGGCAGATAAGGCTACACAAATTTGATAAACACGAGCATTTTATGATTCGCAGTTACGCCCTATCCCTTTCGGCCATAACCCTCCGACTTTGGAAACCTTTGATAGCAACGCTTTTCGAACCAAATCCGTTATTTCTTTATCAACTAATTACGTGGTTGGGTTTTGTGCCAAACCTTGTGTTTGCCGAAATTCTCATAAAAATTAAGAAAAATAAAAAAGAACTCAAAAAGGATAACCCACCGCTACACTCCAAACAGGACGCGTAAAAATCCAGTTGTCTTTAAACGCATTTCTGATAACCAAACGTTCATCTAAATTGTAGTTTGGATCCCAAACAGGTATGCCCAAATCAGCACGAACAACGAGGAATTCAAAATCAAATCGAAAACCAAAACCTGTGTTTAAAGCCAGCTCCTTGCCAAACCTGTCAAAGCTAAAATCTCCATTCGGAAACAGCGTATCGGCCTTTAAATTCCATACATTTCCGGCATCCACAAATATGGCTCCGTTCAAATCAACCGATCCCTCAAACATATTAAATCGGTACTCCACATTTCCCAACAAACTCATCTCTCCGGTTCTGGCAAGTTGCAAATTATTTGCTGCAGAAAATGAACCTGGACCAACAGTTCGGATACGCCAACCTCGTAAATAGTTTGAGCCACCGCTAATAAATCTTCGCTCATAAGGCAACGACGACTTTGAGCCAATTGGAACGCCGATTCCGCCAAAAAATCTAAAAACTATTTCGTCTGTCTTGTTGAATTCATGGTGATATCTATAGTCGGCATCAGAACGAATAAAGGTGGAGTGATGAACTCCCAATTTTTGGCCATAATCTGTTAATTGAGGCAAAAATAATCCAGCCAATTCCAATAGGTTACTATTCAAAACAAAATAATTGGGGTTGTACTTTTTCCGGTTGGTGTAATAACCACTTACTCTGGAAGCTGTTATCAAATTGTTTGTAAAAATTTTATTTAATGTTTCGATATAGCTTTGGCTTGCCTGCTCCAAAAGTTTATCTTTATATTCTGCTTTGTTTAAACTGACAACCAACGGAGAAATATTTGCTGAAAATTTTTTGTCGGTAAAAACATAGGTGTATGAAAGCGGAAATAAATTTCTCTTGTAAAACGGATTGGTTTCAAACAAATAACTCGCCGAAAAATTGGTGGCCACCGAGCTTATTTTGAGGGAGTTACCTCTATTTCTAAACAACAGCAACTGCGGCACCTTCAATTCTGCATTTATTTCTTGAACAAAGGTGCTAAACAAAGAATTACTATCACGCGTTTGCTGCATTTCTAATGCTGTGCGATGATTGATATTAAACTCTTCTCCATTATGAAAAACATTTTTGTTTCTTAGAGAAAACTGATTGGCCAACCCCCAGTTTCTGCTTGATTGACTGTTGTTGAACCGCTGCTCGGAAGAAATGATTTGTGGCTGCCATTCAAACTCAAATTTTGATGTTGGCTTTAGCCGCACAACCACATTTATTTGGTCGTTTACCCCTGCCTGTCCGTTTATTTCTATGTTTACACTTCTAAAAAGATTGAGGTTTACCAATCGCTCGTATGATGTTTCTAAATTATTTTGGCTAAAATATTCCCCCCTTTTTAATAAAATATTATTCGCTATAACGGCTTGCGTAATATCCATTCCATTCATGACAAACCAAACCTGGTACTTCTGATTTTTAATGGTATCAGGCAGATTAACCCCAGTTTCGAAAATGACCAAAACCGAATTAATCATTTGTCTTACATGCTCACCGCTGTCGGGTTTATTTATGTTTACCGTCAGATTTATGGCATGATTTAGCCCAATGGTATCAAGTTCAAAATCAATATATCCTGGATTCATATAGTAGAATCCATTGTTTTTAAATATCGTATTCAGTCGGGTTCTCTCCTCTCCTATTTTGTCAAAATCTATCGGTTTATTTGTTTGCAAATTGGTTTCTCTGAGGTTTAATTCAATTAGATTTTTTAAATCCTCATTATCTACATTGTATTTAATATCCTTTACAATGTACGGATTTCCTGTTTCTACCTTGTAAACAACATTTAACTTTTTGATTTTAAAAAATTTACGCCATTTTGTTTGTTTTAATTCATACCCAACCTGATTGTCAAAATATCCTTTTTTTATCAAATATCGCTGCATGTTTTCGGCAGAGGCGGCCACAGCAGATGTATCAACCAGAACAGGTTTTTCGCCTATTTTTTTTAGCCCCACCTTTCTGGCAACGCGGTAAGCCGCCAAATGTGCTTTAAAAAACAATACTTTTCGGTTTGGTTTAATTTTAGCCTGATATAATAAATCACTTTTACTTACCTCGCCATTCAAACCTATAACCTGATTCTTGTTGAGCAAATATTGATTTTCGGGCACCAATTTCTTTGATAGGCAGCTTGATAAAAAAACCACGAATATCGAAACAAGACATACCTTTGCCCCTATTCTATTCACATTTTGATTACCAAAAATTATATAAAGTTTGTTCAATCGCTGCACCAAAAGAAATATCGCCAAAAATACACTCAATTTATTGTAGAAGGAGAAAAATCGGTTATTGAACTAATCAACAGTGATTTTGAAATTTGTGAAATAAATGCTTCAATCGAGTGGATTGAAAAAAACGCAAACCACCTTAAAAACCAAAAGATTCAGGAAGCCTCAAAAGCCGATTTAGAGAGAATGTCTTTCTTTAAAACACCTAGCGAAGTGATAGCGGTAGTCAATCAAAAAAAGCATAAAAAACCGAATTTGTCTCAAAAAAAGATTCTTTGTTTGGATGGAATAAACGATCCTGGCAATTTAGGAACCATTGTTAGAATAGCCGATTGGTATGGATTAAACTACATTTTCTGCTCGCCTGATACGGTAGATTTTTATAATCCAAAAACCATAAGCAGCACTATGGGGTCTTTTACAAGGGTAGAAGTAATTTATATTGATTTGGTTTCTCTTTTAGGGTCTATACATCTTCCTATTTTATTTGCAGAAATGGAAGGCCAATCGGTTTATGAAACGACAGAAAAGGAAGCCATTTTGGTTATTGGTAGCGAAGCCAACGGAATTTCTAACGAATTAAAAAGTGTTCAACATCAGTCTATCACTATACCAAAATTTGGTAAGGCGGAAAGTCTAAATGCGGCCGTTGCCACTGCCATTCTGTGCGATAGGATTTTTGGTGGGTAATCTTGACTAATCTATCATGCGAAGTGCCGTATAGGCAGCCTCCTCGCCCTTATTGCCATGCACGCCCCCTGCTCTATCCAATGCTTGTTGCTGATTGTTTGGCGTTAAAACTCCAAAAATTATGGGTTTGTTGTATTTCAAATTAATGTTGGCAATGCCGTTGGCCACGGCTTCACATATAAAATCGAAATGTTTTGTTTCGCCCTGAATAACACAACCTATGGCTATTACGGCATCAATATCTTCCCGCTGCCCAAGCCGTTGGCTGCCCAATATCAATTCAAAACTTCCTGGAACGTAGGTAATGGTAATATTATCCTTTGCCACGCCCGCCATTTGAAGAATCCTCAAGGCACCATCACGCAAAGAAAAAGTTACTTCATTGTTCCATTCAGAAACAACAATGCCCATTCGGGCATTGGGTTTGGAAGGAATTTTTTCTAAAAAACTGGAAAGATTTTTATCTGCCGAAGACATTATTTATTATCAATCATTCCGGCTTTTGCCATCTCGATTTCCTTATCTATGTCGGCTGCATAATAGGTTTTATTATAGTCTTCTTTGATTCTTTCAAGGGCTTTTAGTGCCGATTTTGAATCGTTTAAAAACATATAGGCACGTGCAGCTTTTTGCAAATGATATGGAGTTGTAAAAAGATTATCACGTTTGTTGGCGGCCTTCATAAAGTACTCAGCACCCTTTTTAACATCGTCCATCTCTACATAACAGTCTCCTTTTAAACCAATTACGGTAGCAGCCAAAATCTCATCGTCAAAATCAACTTTGTCAATATATTCAATGGCTTCTTTATATTTTTCTTGATTCATATAAATTCGAGCCACGTGCAAGGCTGCTTGTTGGCCGGCCAAAGTTCCGCTGTATTTTTTGGCCACTTCAATCAAACCCATGTTTTCGCCATCACCGTTTAGAGCCAACTCTATTGAATCGTTTCTAAGATTTGCTTGAGGAAAGAACAAAGCACTGTTGGCAGCTTTTTCTTTTTTTGGTTTATAAACATCAGCTACGTACCACCATGCGGCACAAACAAGCACTAATGCCCCACCTACAATCATCATCATTTTTGAATTTTTCTCTAAAAATCCATTAATAGAAAATGCTTGTTTCTCTGCTCCAACATTTGTTTTTTGATTGTCGCTCATCTGTTATTTAAAATTTTTGCAATTATAGGTTAAAAAAAAATTAAAAAGTTGGTCGATTTATTCCATGATAAAAGGATAGTTTTCGGCATATACATCTGTATAGAGTTCCGACTCATCTGGATAAGGCGAATTTTCAGAAAATTCAACACTTTCTTCCACTACCTTGGCAATGTTTTCCTCAATCAAATCCAAATCTTTTTGAGTTGCCCATTTATTTTTTATCAATGTCTTAGCCACCACTTCAATAGGGTCTATGGCTTTGTATTTTTCTACCTCCTCTTTGGTTCTGTATTTGGCCGGGTCTGACATGGAGTGACCTCTATATCTATAGGTTCTTATTTCTAAAAATGTAGGTCCATCGCCTTTTCTGGCTCTATCCGCTGCGTCTGATATTGCATTGTGAACATCTTCGCATTTCATTCCATCCACCTGAAAATGAGGCATGTCGTAGGCTAAACCAATTTTGTGAATATCCAATACGTTGGTTGTTCTTTCTACTGAGGTACCCATGGCGTAATAATTGTTTTCAACCACAAATATTACAGGCAATTTCCATAGCATGGCCATATTAAAAGCCTCGTGCAACGCACCTTGTCTTACGGCACCATCGCCCATGTAGCACACACACAAATTTTTTGTTCCGTTGTATTTTTCGGCAAATGCAATGCCGGCTCCAAGCGGAATTTGCCCCCCAACAATGCCATGACCACCAAAAAAATTATGCTCTTTGCTAAACATGTGCATACTGCCACCTTTGCCTTTGCTGCATCCGGTAGCTTTGCCATATAGCTCGGCCATTACTTCATTGGCAGATATGCCGCAGGCCAACGCATGACCGTGGTCTCTGTAGGCCGTAATGAGTTTATCATCTTTGGTTATGGCACTCATGGTTCCGGCTATTACAGCCTCTTGCCCAATATACAGGTGGCAAAAACCTCTAATTTTTTGTTGACCATAAAGTTGGGCTGATTTTTCTTCAAATCTACGAATAAGCAGCATTTGCTCATACCACTTTAGGTATATTTCTTTGCTAAATTTTACTTTTGCCATAATTCAATTTTCTCTCAAAAAAGGATATTTATCCATCTAATTTTGAGGCGGCAAAAATACAATTTCCATTTTTACAATGTATATCCGACATTTAAGATTGTTTCAGTTTAAAAATCATTCAAAAATTGATTTTGAATTTGAATCGGGTTTTAATTGTTTTTACGGAAAAAACGGCATTGGAAAAACCAATGTGCTTGATGCGATACATTATATATGCAACGCAAAAAGCTATTTTAATCGCAGCGATGTTCAAAATATTCAATTTCATGAGTCTGCCGCTTATATAGAAGCAACCTTAGAAGACACTGACAACGCGTTTTCCTTGAATATTGGCATACAACATGATGGGAAAAAAACAGCCAAAAAAAACGGTGTGTTGATAAAGAAACTTGCCGATTACGTTGGTTTTTTGCCTGCTGTTATGATTGCTCCGTCAGATATATTTTTGCTGACCGGAAATAGCGAAGAACGCCGAAGATTTATGGACAAAACCATTGGGCTATCCGATTCGGAATACCTACGGGCGTTGATAAAACACAACAAACTGCTTGACCATAGAAACGAACTTTTAAAATTGTTTTTTGCATCGCGAAATACCGATTTAATTGCCCTTGAAGCTATTGACCATCAATTGGTTCCGCTTCAGCAATTGATTTACCACAAAAGAAAAAACTTTATCGATGCTCTATTAATTTTGGTGAATGAGGTGTATCAAAAATTGGTTTTAAAAGATGAAGAACTTTTTGTTGAATATTCCTCTCAATTGAGCCAAACCTCCGCATTAGAATTGATGAAAAACAATATTCAAAACCATCTTTATGCACAACGCACTCTGCACGGCATTCATAAAGATGATTTGGAAACAAGCATCAATAATGTGTCGGTCAAAAAATTTGGCTCTCAAGGACAAATAAAATCGGCCACCATTGCCTTAAATTTGGCTGCATATCTTTACATAGCTCAGGTTTTAAATAAAAAACCACTGCTGCTGCTTGACGATATTTTTGAAAAAATAGATGCACAACGTGCCGAAAGATTGCTAAATCTGATAGCAACATCCAGTTTTGGCCAGGTTTTTATTACCGATACAAGTGAAAAAAGGTTGAATGACAATCTCCATAAAATAGATACCGCAAAAAAATTCTTTAATATTGAGGCCGGTTAAAGGTTATGCAAAACGAGCAATCTCTTAAGGATTTGATTGAAACTATGTTCGACTCGTATGAGTTGGGCGAAAAAATGGCCGAAAACCGAATAAAAAATGAATGGGAAACAATTATTGGAAAAACCATTGCCCGAAATACTGCGAAACTCTCGATACATAAAAAAACACTTTATATCGAAGTTTTATCGGCACCTCTGAAAAACGAATTGTTTTATCACAAACAAATAATTGTGGAGAAAGTGAATACTTATATTGGCAAAAAAATTATTGAAGATATAAAAATTAAATGAGTCACCTTATTGCCCCTTCTATTCTTTCGGCAGATTTTAACAATCTGCAACGCGATTTTGAGATGATAAACGACAGTGCCGCCGACTGGTTTCATGTGGATGTGATGGATGGAGTTTTTGTGCCAAACATTTCATTTGGTTTTCCGGTAATAAAAGGATTGAAAAAAATAGCAAAAAAACCACTTGATGTTCATTTAATGATTATTCAACCCGAACGATATATCGATGATTTTAAAAACGCCGGAGCGGATATTTTAACCGTGCATATTGAGGCCAGCACCCATTTGCACAGAACACTTCAGGCCATAAAAAATGTGGGTATGAAGGCCGGTGTTGCCCTCAACCCACACACCAATGTAAACCAACTGGAAGACGTGCTAAACGATATTGACCTTGTGTGCTTGATGAGTGTAAATCCGGGATTTGGTGGGCAAAAATTTATTGAAAACACCTACCAAAAAATTTCAACCCTTGCCACCATGCGAAAAAATGCAAATGCTCATTTTCAAATTGAAATTGACGGCGGCGTTACTCTGGACAATTACAAAAAGTTGGTGCAGGCTGGGGCGGATGTTCTGGTGGCCGGAAATACCGTATTTTCGTCAAATAATCCCATCAATACAATTTCTTTATTAAAACACGTTTAGAGTCTATATCATAAAATTAATGACCCTTTTGAAAAGATTCTTCCCACTCATTTTAGTACTTTTTTCGATAGAAATTGTTCAAGCTCAATCAGATTCGGCCAACATTTTTGGAAAAGTTATCGATGAAGATGGGCAGGCTATCCAAAGCATTCCAATTGCATTCGACTCAACTTTTAATGTCTTTACAGATGCCAATGGAAAATATAATGTTACCGTTAGATGGGGAAAATCGTATCGGGTTCGTGCCGATAATTATGGGACAATAATTTCTAAAAATACCCCTGTTCTGAGGCGAGGTCAATCATTTGAAGTCAACTTTTTGTTTGAAAACAACACGCTAACACCAACGGAAATCTCGATTCGCAATCCAAAAATCATAACTATACCTCCCAGAACAATAACAAAATTGACCTCACTGCAAATAGAAGATGTGGTGGCCCGCGTATCTCTTGGAGTTTCAAAACGAAACGAATTGGGTTCGGCATACAACGTGCGGGGCGGAAATTTTGACGAAAACCTTGTTTATGTAAATGACATTGAAGTTTATCGCCCATTTTTGGCTCGAAGTGGCCAACAGGAGGGTTTGAGTTTTATAAACCCCTACATGACCAAAAGCATTCAGTTTTCTTCAGGTGGTTTTGAGGCAAAGTATGGCGATAAAATGTCATCCGTATTAAACGTGACTTACAACGAACCCAGAAAACTATCGGGTGCGGTAGAAGCCAGTTTAATGGGTGGCAGCATTCAGGTGCAAGACCGACCTGCCATCAGATTCAGCTATTCTGTTGGAGCCAGATATCGGAGTTTGCAATATTTATTGAATAGCTTAGATGTATCCGGCGATTATCGGCCAAAATTTGTGGATATACAATCTGACATGTCGTTTTACAATCTGACCCATCACTTAACATTCAGTTGGTTTTCTACCTATTCTCAAAATCAATATTTGGTGGTTCCTCAAAGCAGAGAAACGAATTTTGGCACTATTCAAAACGCCGTGCGGCTTTATATTGGCTTTGGCGGTGCCGAAAAAATGGATTACAAAACATTTTTAAATGCCATTACCGTAAAGTTTCGGCCTAATGATTCGACAACTTTCAAACTTATCGGAAGCAATTTCAACAGCCAAGAAACAGAGCATTTTACTATTGAAGGAGCTTATCGGTTGGAGCAACTTGAGAACAACCCGGGTTCCGACAATTTTGCCTCGGCAAGGGCCCTGTTGGGTTATGGGTATTTTATCAACCATGCAAGAAATAGCCTAAATGTTGATGTTTCCAACCTTAAACTAATGGCATCTATAAAACGCCGAAAACATAATGTAAATGCCGGTGCCACTTATCAAATTGAAAAAATTAAAGATTATTTAAAAGAGTGGAACTTTAACGATAGTTCCGGATACAGATTGAACAGCTCTTCCTATCCCGCCAATGAAATTCATTTGGATGACTATGTAAAAATGACCAACATGCTCAATACCAATAGAATTATGGCATATATTCAGGATGAAGTAATAATTAATAAGGATTATAATGCCACGCTCAATTGGGGAATAAGAGCCAATCATTGGAGTTTGAATAAGGAAACAACATTAACTCCTCGTGCCATTTTTAGCTTTGAGCCCAACAGAAAACATAACAACACCATTCAGGCTCAATTTAATGAAGCCATCTACCAATTAGATGCCAATATTAAAAACTATGCAGACACTTTTAGTAAGATAAAAGACCATTTCACAGACCTCCGAAAAAGAGATTTATTTATTAAGGCATCGTTGGGAGCCTATTATCAACCGCCTTTTTATCGTGAATTGAGAAATATCTATGGCGTTTTAAACACCAATTTACAATCTCAAAAATCATATCATTTTATGCTTAGTTCTGATTTGACTTTTAAAGCATGGGGGCGTGATTTTAAATGGATAAACGAAGCCTATTATAAACTACTTAAAGATTTGGTGCCATATACTATCGACAATGTAAAGCTCCGATATTTGGCCACCAATTCATCAGAAGGCTATGCCGCCGGATTCGACACACGGGTAAACGGAGAATTTATTGAAGGCCTTGAATCTTGGATTAATTTCGGAATTTTAACCACAAAGGAAAACATTGAATATAAAGATTCGGCGGGCAACATCAAACACAGCGGATTTATAAGTCGCCCCACCGACCAACGTCTAAACTTTTCCATTTTATTTCAGGATGAATTGCCTTCCGACTCCTCCTACAAAATGAATATTAGTTTGGTTCTTGGATCCAAACTTCCGTATTATTTCGGTGGCGAACATAGGTATAGCCGCACTTTTAGTCTTCCGGAATATCGTAGGGTGGATATTGGCTTTAGCAAAGAAATCAAACCAAAAAAACTGTCTCAATTCGAATCTTTTTGGTTGAGTTTAGAAGTATTCAACCTATTGCAAGTAAACAACGTGGCTTCATTTCTTTGGGTAAAAGATTTGAACAACAATGTTTATGGCGTTCCCAATTATTTAACTGGCCGAAGACTGAACATCAAACTCATTGGAAGATTCTAAAAAATAAAAATTTTCCAACCTTTTTATAACATTCCACGTCAACTATTTGATTTATAATTTTGTTTCACTTTAATTTGTGCAATCAGCAAATGAATATGCGTTATTTTACATTAAGGACTTTTCTTGTAGTTGTTACACTCTTAGTGGGGTATATGGCTAAGGCTCAGCAAGACCCATATTACTCTCATTTCAAGTTTGTTAAACAAGCATACAATCCGGCAACTGTTGGCGAGAAAGATGATTATATATGTATGTCTCTTCTTCAACACAATCAGTGGCTTGGATATCAAGATAACACATGGGTTGATAGAGAAACCCAACAACCCATACAAGGTGGTACTATAGAAAAAAATGTTGCACCAGTTACTACCAACTTCAATATTAGTGGTAATATAAAACCTGAGGCAAGACCCTATCCTATTGCCGGTGTTGGTCTTTCTGTATATAACGACCGTATTGGCTATATGAAAACGCAAGCCTTCAAAGGTCAGGCAGCATTTTTTCTTCCAATTCAAGGAAATTTTGCACGTCTATCGTTGGGAGTTGAGTTAGGTTTTTCACAATTCGGTTATGTAAATCCAAACTTTCGTTTTAAGCACCCAAACGATCCACGAATACCAACCCAAAATGTATCAGCCTCCAAATTTGACGTTGGTTTTGGGGCATATTACAAACAGGCACGCTTAGGTAATAAATTTGATGATTTTTATGTAGGAGCTTCCTTGTCTCATTTGAATGGAGCAAATTACAATTTAATCATTCAAAACACAAGTACACCCTATACGTTAGCACAACATATATATGTAGGCACTGGTGCAAAAATGGATATGGGAGCCAACGTATTGGAACCTGCCGTTTTGATTAAATATAATAGTAAACTTCAAATTGACTTAAACTGTACCGTATTAAACAACAACACTTGGAGAGCCGGTTTAGGTTATCGTCAATGGGGAAATACGGATGCCTTTACCTTTTTGCTTGGTTACGTTACTGGCCAAACACAGTTTGGATATTCTTTCGACCTTACAGCAAGCCGGGTTCAGAGTGTGAGTAACAACACCCATGAAATAATGATTAGTTACTGTTTTCAGCCGAAAGCTCCGCCAGAGAAAGGGCAGGATTATGATAAAACCCCAAGAGAATTGTAGTTGAATTTGGAAAATATTACACAATAATTATAATCAGCCTTTCGTTATTACCCTGATTTTCAAAAACAAAAAACATTTGTTTGGTAAAAATTAAGAAATTATTATTGTAGATTGTTAAGAAACGACGTATATGAAAAACACAGTAAAGTTGTCATTTCTATTTGCCATAGCTACTCTAACGAGTTGCATGGGTACTTCAGACTGGGAGTTGACAGGTGTTCCGGGCAGAAAGCCTTGGTTTCATCCTGAGCCTTATGGAACGGTTTACATCAAAACCGGAACCTTCCATACCGGTCAAAGCGATCAAGATATTTTTAGAAGCTACATTGCTCCTAACAAACAAGTGACTATTCACTCTATGTGGATGGATCAAACGGAAATTACGAACAATGAATACCGCCAGTTCGTGTATTATGTTCAAGATTCTATTGCACACAAAATGTTAGACAACATCAAGGAAATTGAAAACCCTGATGGAACCAGCTATGAGGTAATTGATTATGAGGGAGAACTTGACTACACCAACGAAGATTTGGGTGACATGTTCTACAAACAAAAAGATCGTTATAATGAGGCGTATCAAATAGATATGCGTAAATTGGTGTATGATTATCAATTTGTTGACCTTGTTATGGCCGCTAATGACTATGGTAAATACTACGATGAGAAAAACGATCGAAGTAAATACATCAAAAAGAAAAAAGTTAAAATTTATCCCGACACCTTGTGCTGGATTCGCGATTTTGCTTATTCATACAACGACCCAATGACACGTGTTTATTTTTACCATCCAAAATATGATGATTATCCGGTTGTGGGTGTAAACTGGCATCAAGCCAATGCCTTCTGCGATTGGAGAACACGGATAATGCAACACCATTGGAATGAAGTGGATATGCCTTTGACTGAAAGTTGGAGACTCCCAACTGAATACGAATGGGAATATGCTGCTCGAGGTGGTAGAGACAATAATATGTATCCGTGGGGCGGTCCTTATACCCGAAACAGTAAAGGCTGCTTTTTGGCAAACTTTAAGCCAAACAGAGGAGATTATATTGGTGACGGTGGTTTCTATCCTGTAAGATCTGATTCATACTTCCCTAACGATTATGGGTTATACAATATGGCAGGCAACGTGGCCGAGTGGACTATTAACGCCTATGCCGAGTCTAGCCACCAATTTACGACTGACTTTAACCCAGATTATCGTTATGATGCGGTAGAAGAGGTAGATGGTGAAGATTACATTACGTTATCAAGAAAAGTAATCAGAGGCGGTTCTTGGAAGGACATAGCCTACTTTATTCAAAACAGTTCAAGAGCTTATGAATATCAAGACACTTGTAAATCATTCATCGGTTTCCGATGTGTTCAAACTTACATTGGTCGTTCTGCCCTTGACACACAATAATTGCATTTGAACAGTTATCAAATATTAAAACACAAAAATTTAAAAGTCTAAAGTTAAACAATTAAAAAAGTATTAAAATGAGTAAAAGTTTTTTGGAAACCAGAAAAGGTAAACGAGTAATGGGGATGGCCTATGGTATTGGGGCTGCTGTTGTAATTGCGGGTGCATTGTTTAAAATCATGCACTGGAAAGGAGCAAACGAAATGCTTATAGCTGGTATGTCCACCGAGGTGTTAATTTTCTTAATATCTGCATTCGAACCTATTCACGAAGAGTTGGATTGGACCTTGGTTTATCCTGAATTGGCCGGATTGGAAGGTGATGGCAATAGAAATAAAAAGAGCAATAATAATGGCCTAAGCGTTTCTCAAGAACTTGATAAAATGTTGGCTGAGGCCAAAGTAGGTCCAGAATTGATAGAAGGATTAGGTAGCGGCCTGCGTTCATTGAGCGAAAATGTTGGAAATATGGCTGATTTGAGTGGAGCAACGGTTGCCACCAAAGAATACGCTGAAAACATTTCAAAAGCAAGCAATAACTTGGGAGCTATGAGCGGTTCCTACTCAAGAGCTATTGCAGCACTTGATAGTTTGGCCGACACTACCGAAGCCTTTAAAGCTTCTGCTTCCGCTATTACCAACGTAAATTCTAACTTAGCTGCATTCGACAAAAATATTCAAAGCTTGAATGGCATCTATGGTGGTATGTTGAACGCAATGCGACCAAATAACTAATTTACCCAACGTTAGTTAAAATTTTGTTAAACTTAAAAAATTAAAAACTATGGCAGGTGGTAAATTAAGCCCTCGTCAGAAGATGATTAACATGATGTATCTCGTGTTAACAGCCCTTTTGGCACTAAACGTATCAAAAGAAATCTTAAAATCATTCCATTTAATGGAGGTTTCTTTCAACAAAGCAAAAGAAAACTTGGCATCTAAAATAGATTTGCAGATGAAAGCTTTTGCTAAACAAGCAGAAAACGACCCTACTCTTGTTCCATATTATAACAGAGCCTTAGAAGCGAAGACGATTACCGATGATTTTGTTGCCAAAATTGATGGTATAAAAAAGGAGTTGGAAGATAAAACAGGAGGTAGAGAGGAGTTGGCCGACAAAGACAAAAAATCGTATGAGGCTGAATTGGTAAAAATGGACGATATGGAAAACCATGCAAATTATTTCATGGTTGAAGATAAGGGTAAGCGAGGAAAGGATTTGGAGAAATTGGTTAATGATACTAGAGCAAAGTTGATTGCCGTTCTTGATTCGGATACTGCAAAAGGTGTTTCCATCGAAGCTTCAAAAAAGCAATCTGTTGAGCATAGTTGTCAATTGATGGCCGCATTGGATCCAAATGAAAAAGGAGACCATTATCCATCTTGGTCGGCGAAATATTTAGAGCATAGTCCATTGGCAAGCGTTATGACGTTGCTAACTAAAATGCAGACAGATGCTCGCTCAACTCAAAGTGCTGTTTTGGATGTTTTGAATCAAGGTGATGTGCCTGAGCTCAAAATTGAGTCAATGGAGGCTGTTGTAAAGCCACTTAATGGTTCTGTTATTATGAAAAACGGGACATATCAAGCGGAAATATTTTTAGCTGCTAAGACAAAAGGAAGTGAAAATGATGAATACATTATTACACAAGGCGGTAGCGGTGGATTAACGAAAGAAGGTGGCAAAATGATTTATAAGGCCAATGGTGGTTCATCAGGAGAATTTAAATTTGCCGGAAAAGTAAATGTTAAAACTGCAAAAGGAACTAAAGAATATCCTTTCGAAAGTACGTATCAAGTTTTTGAGGGTGGTGCAACTATTTCCGCTGATTTGATGAACGTGCTATACATCGGGATTGATAATCAGATATCTGTTGGGGTGCCAGGCGTTAATCCGAATGATGTTTCTGTAACAATGTCTGGTGGAAGTATCTCTCGCTCTGGGGGTAAATACGTTGCACGTGTTTCCAGTCGAGGTGAGGCAGTTATTTCAGCAAGTGCCAAAATGAGTGATGGTACAACAAGATCTGTTGGTTCTCAAAAATATCGTATCAAGAAATTACCGACTCCGATTGCTCAATGGGGTGCGATTGCAAGCGGTACACCATCACCAAAGCCTGCTCTTTTGGCACAAAATTCAATATTTGCCTCGATGGGTGAAGGTTTTGTGGTTGACGGAATAACATACTCCGTTACAAGCTATCAGTTTGTTCTTGCCCCGAGACGTGGTGAGGCATTTCTGACTAAAGGAAATGGTGGTGCAATAAATGGTGCGATGAAAGGTGCAATTCAAAAAGCCAATAGAGGGGATAGGATTATTGTTGATCAAATTCGTGCCACAGGTCCTGGAGGAAGTGTTACTCTGCAACCAATAATGATTGAAATAATTTAAAATAAATTAGGTAGTTTTGCGTTCTCAACTAAATGCGAGTTGTTATGATTAAAAGAATTCTGATTTTTACATGTATGGTTTCTTTATTCGCAACTGAGGGTTTCTCCCAAAGTGCAGAAGAAGATTTTTCATACGACAAAAAGGCGGTTAATGAGCGAAAGGTAATTCCACACAGATACACCCGAGAGGCTAACGTGAAGTATTATCAAAGAATTCATAGAATTATTGATGTTCGCGAAAAGCAGAACTTACCTATGCATTGGCCTCGAAACCCGTTTTATAACATTATCTACTGTGCAGCTACCAGTGTTGATTGCCCTATGGGACATGTAACCGCTTACACTAGTGATTCATTAGAAAACGGTGGTGTCTATTCAGAAGACGATTTAAAAGATAGAGGTGGGTATGAATTTGTGACGAAAATTCCTGACCCTGACTATCCTGGTGACTTTAAAGATACGGTTATGGTGGTTCAATTTGAGGCAAAGGATATTCGTAAATATAGAGTAATGGAAGATTGGATTTTTGATTATAACTATTCAGATTTCAGAGCTCGTATTATTGCAATTGCTCCCTTGTTTGATCAAAAGGCTAGTGGGGTAAGTATTGGCGAAGCTTCTCTATTTTGGGTAAAAATGGATGAGCTGAGACCTGTATTAGTGAATCAAGAAATCTTTAATCCTCATAATAGTGCTGCAAGGTTATCATTTGACGATTGGTTTGAAATGAGAATGTTTAG
This sequence comes from Flavobacteriales bacterium, assembly GCA_020635395.1. Classification (NCBI taxonomy): domain Bacteria; kingdom Pseudomonadati; phylum Bacteroidota; class Flavobacteriia; order Flavobacteriales; species Flavobacteriales bacterium. The sequence continues at coordinate 1,055,094 of JACJZV010000001.1, read as the reverse complement.
TAGTTATGTTATTAAAGAGGAGAATGTTTGGGATTATGATATTAAATATTATCCCGAAAATGAAGACAATCCATTCAGTTCTTTGATTAAAGCTGAAGAGATTAAAAATAACCTCTTTATTTTTGAGCACGACCTTTGGGAATATTAATCTTCAACAAAATTTAATACAATCCCTGCCCATCAAAAGGCAGGGATTTTTTTTTCCGTTAATTTCGCCACTTCAAAACTCATGGTTCTGTTGTCCCGTTTTAACCATTGAGTTTACTATTTAACATTAATTATAAACAGATGAAACAGTTAATTGAATGCGTGCCTAATTTTAGTGAAGGTAGAGATATAAGCATCATTAATCAAATAGCGGAGGCCATTAAAGCAGTTGACGGAGTAAAATTGCTTGATGTTGACCCGGGTAAAGCAACAAATCGAACAGTTATAACCTTTGTGGGTGAACCAGAACCTGTAATAGAAGCTGCCTACCAAGCCATTTTGATTGCTGGCAAACTTATAGATATGAGCAAACACCACGGTGAACACGCCCGCATGGGAGCAACCGATGTTTGTCCTTTGATACCCGTTTCAAATATAAGTTTGGAAGAAACAGCCAAATATGCTATAAAACTGGCCGAGCGTGTTGGTAGCTCCACAAACATACCGGTTTATTTGTATGGTGCCGCCCAAAAACAAGCCTATCGAAATGATTTATCCGTAATTCGGGCAGGAGAATACGAAGGCTTTTTTGCCAAAATAACTCAACCTGAATGGAAGCCTGATTTTGGAAAGGCCGAGATGAATGTTTTCTCCGGAGCTACGGTGATTGGTGCAAGGGATTTTCTGATAGCGTATAATATCAATCTGAACACAAAATCAACCAGAATAGCCAACCGAATTGCCTTTGATGTGCGTGAGGCAGGACGAGTAAAGCGAATCGGAAATCCGTTTACAGGCGAAATTGAACGGGACGAAAATGGCGAAGCTGTTCGTATTCCTGGTGTTTGTAAATCGGTAAAAGCCGTTGGGTGGTATATTGAAGAGTATGGCATCGCCCAGATTTCGGCCAATTTAACGAACTATAAAGAAACCCCCTTACATGTTTTTTTTGACGAAGTAGAGAAAAGTTGTATTGAGCGTGGTGTGCGTATTACCGGAAGCGAATTGGTGGGCTTAGTACCCCTAAACGCTCTGCTGGAGGCCGGAAAATTCTTTTTGCAAAAACAAGGTAGATCTGTCGGTGTAAGTGAGAAAGAAATAATTGAAATAGCCATTAAATCGCTTGGTCTTGATGAATTAGCACCGTTTGACCCAAATAAAAAAATTATAGAATATGCCTTAAAAAATGCCTCTGATACGCGATTGGTGGATATGACCTGTCGTGAATTAGCTGATGAAACGGCATCTGAAAGCATGGCTCCGGGTGGTGGCAGCATTTCTGCGTTGATGGGTAGTATGGGAGCTTCGTTGGCCTCAATGGTTGCCAACCTAAGTGCCAATAAAAGGGGTTGGGAAAATCGAATTGATGAGTTTTCGGACTGGGCTGAAAAAGCTCAACAAATCAAAGATAAACTGCTCTATTTTGTTGATGAAGACACACGTTCGTTCAATGGAATTATTGACGCTGTTCGTATGCCTAAAGATTCAGAATCTGAAATAATTGATAGAAATGAAGCCCTTTTAAAAGCCTCTATATATGCTGCAGAAGTGCCTTTGCAAGTTATGAAAACTGCTTTTGAGGCATATAGCTGCATTGATGCAATGATAAAAAATGGGAATAAAAACTCCATTACCGATGCCGGAGTGGGTGCATTGTGCATTAATGCCGCCATTCATGGGGCAGGCATGAATGTTTTGGTAAATTCAAAAGGTTTAAGCGACCCTGCCAAAGCAAATGCCTTAAGTACATCTGCAAATGAATTAATGGCAGCGTCAAAAACAGAAGTTGAGCGGCTTACCTCTATTGTTTACGCAGCCATTAGTTAGTTTGTTTTTTTAAACTCAGACTCAGAAATACCTCGGAGATTGCACAAAGCTTCTAACGCCGACTGATAGCTCGGTACTTTATTGGTAAAATGTTTTATAATTTGCTGCTTTTCGTGCTCGGTGGCCTCAAATTGATTCAGAATATTGAGCAAATGCATTTTCATGTGTCCTTTTTGAATTCCCGTTGTGGTAAGCGACCGCAAGGCTGAAAAATTTTGTGCCAATCCAGCCACAGCCACAATTTTCATCAGTTCTTCTGCATTCGGATTGCCCAATAATTCACTTGAAAACTTTACCATTGGGTGCAATGATGTTATGCCACCAACCGTACCTAAAGACAGCGGAATTTCGATGTAGAATGTAAATTGTTCATCTTTTACCTCAACATGTGATAGACTTCTATACTGACCGGTTTTAGAAGCATACGCATGCACACAAGCCTCAATAGCTCTAAAATCATTTCCGGTGGCAATAACCACGGCATCAATGCCATTCATTATGCCTTTGTTGTGTGTTACTGCCCTATATGGCTCAATTTCGGCCACATGCACCGCCCGCACAAAGTTTTCTGCAAAATGCTCTGGGTTTATCCCCTCCCCCACATGCAATTCGGAAACAGGGCACGAAACGGAGGCTCGCACCAAGCAATCGGGTGTGTAATTGCTTAATATTCTCATAATTACCTCCACATTGTTTTCTCCTTCCAAAAAAGTGGTGTCGGCAGCAATTTCCGATTCCAATATATCAGCCCATTTTTCCAAAATGGTATTGATAAAATTTGCTCCCATAGAATCTCGGGTTTCAAAACTGCCTTTTAGTTGATAATAATTCGGCTCAAGCCCCGATTTGTTTACCAATTCGATATTCAAAATGCCACCACCTCTGGCCCGCATATTTTTAGTAATTTCTTGGGTTTTCTCAAAAAAAAGAGGTTTTATCCGTTCAAAGAAACTATTTAGATGGTTAAAATCTTTGCCTCTCCAAACAAAATGAACATGCCCAACTTTGGTGGTACTCAACACCTCCGCCTTAAAACCACCTCTTTCTAACCAAAAGTTTCCGGCCTTGGACATGGCTGCCACCACAGAACTTTCCTCAATGGCCATGGGCAGACAGTACATTTTATTGTTTATCAAAAAATTGGGTGCCACACCAAATGGCATATAAAAGTTGGTGAGTGTATTTTCAATAAACTCATCATGCAGTTGCTGTATTTTTTCGTTGCCGTGCCAATAGCTTTTAAGCAATTCCAAAGCCTTTTCCGGCATTTCAAAATAATTGGTAATTACCCAATCTACCTTTCTTTGTTTGCTAAGTTTACTAAATCCTGATACTGGTTTTATACTCATTCTCTTATTGTTAAAAATTGCTCAGCCAGTCGGTATCCTTTTATTTGGGCTTCTATAAACTCGTCTAATTTTTCAAAACTCTCCTCTGCATAAGAAAGTAGAGCCGATGCCATGGCGAAAACAGCCGTATTTTTAATTTTCATGTTGAGATAATATCCGTCCAAAAAATTGGCAATTCCCCCCGAAACGATTATTTCTTTTGATAAAAATTGGTTGTTGTTTGAGGTTAATTGGTTGCATAAAGTAACCATTTCAGCGGCATTATGCCCAACATATACCAACTCCTCAAACTCGTTGCTTTTCTCTTTGGTTCTGTTTATCTCTACTTTTGAAAAATTGGTTCCACCGGCGGCGGCAAACTCAATTGCCTTTATTGGAAGTTTAAAAAGTGCTTCCAAACTTTTTGGCCCCATACCCTGCCCCACTTCTTTCACAATTACCGCACAATTCATTTTATCAAAAAACCGGTTCAGCGTATCAATGGGAGAATTTTTAAATAAATCTCCCTCTGCCTGAAACCACTCTTGTAGTGGGTTTATATGAATGATTAATCCATCCGTTTCGGTTTTATCTATCAACTCTTTTATCAAATGTAATCGGTTTGTTTCAATGAGTTGCTCCACCTGGGCAATGCCCAAATTGGCATAAAACGGAAAATTATCGCCAATATATTTTCTCAATTGAAAATCGGGAAGAAACGTGTCATTTTCCAAAATTATTCTACACGACCCCAGCCCCATACCCAAACCATGTTTGCCTGCTGCCTTTGCAAGGTTCATGTTGATTTTTCCAGCTCTTTCCGTTCCACCGGTCATGCTGCCTATCCACAACGGAAAGTTCATTTTTTTGGATAGAAATTCAAATTCATTGTACTTTACGGTGGGATGTGCAGCCAACATTGGTTCATAATAAAACCTTGAATCTGTCCTACTTATTTGCGAAGCAAGAGCCAATTCAATATGATCTGATTTTCGTTGAGATGTAGTATCTTTCATAGACATTGCGGGTTCAAAAGTAAGACTTTAAAAAGGCAACCGCCAATTTGTGTTTTTGTCCGAAATTTGCCGCCTATGATTCATTTTAACGAGGGGTACACCATCAGCATTGATAAGCCTTTAGGCTGGACATCTTTTCAGGTGGTGAAAAAAATAAAATACTTAACAAAAGTCAAAAAGGTGGGCCATGCCGGCACTCTCGACCCATTGGCCACCGGGTTGTTGATAATTTGTACAGGTAAGAACACCAAAAAAATAAACGATTTTCAGGCACAACCGAAGGAATACACCGGAAGTTTTACCATTGGGCACACCACTCCATCATTTGATTTGGAAACAGAACCCGAAAATGAGAAACCCATAGACTCAATAAATATCGAAACATTGCAAACCGTTGCTGAAAATTTTGTTGGCGATATTATGCAAATACCTCCCATTTTTTCGGCAGTAAAAATAAAAGGCGAACGAGCCTATGAAAAGGCCAGACGCGGAGAGGATGTTGTTATTGAAGCCAAACCCATAAAAATAATGCAATTTGAAATCGAAGCTTTTGAACCACCGATTGTAAAATTTAAGATTGCTTGCAGCAAAGGCACATATATACGCAGCATTGCCCGCGATTTTGGTGAAGCTCTGGGGTGTGGAGCCTATCTTAGCGAGTTGAGACGTACAAAAATTGGGGATTTTTCTGTTGAAGAAGCCTATTCCGTTCAACGATTTGAGGAATTTATAAACACATTAAAGCAAGGGTAATTATATTCGCCTTCTATTGAAAATAATTCGAGATTTAGAGCATTTTGTTGAGCATAAACCTGTGGTTTTAACTCAAGGCACTTTCGATGGGGTACATCTCGGCCATCAAAAAATTATTACTCATGTTGTGAAAAAAGCTCGAGAAATAGATGGCGTTTCGGTGTTGCTAACATTCTATCCTCATCCACGTCTTGTTTTATTTCCGGATGATAATCAACTAAAAATGTTGTCAACCATTGACGAAAAGGCACAATTGCTCGAATCGTTTGGACTTGATTATCTTGTGATTTTACCCTTTACCAAAGAGATAAGTAGAATTTCGGCCTATCAATTTATAAAAGACATTTTGGTGGAAAAGCTCCATATTTCTACCATAATTGTGGGATACGACCACCGATTTGGCAAAAACAGAGAAGGCTCGATTGTGGAAATAAAGAAGTTTTCACATCAATTTAATTATCAGATAGATCAGATTGCCGAACAAGATATTAACGATTGCATTGTGAGCTCTACCAAAATTAGAAATGCACTTTTGGATGGCAATATTCCGCATGCAAATGAGTTGCTTGGAAGAACTTTTGGCATTAGAGGCATAGTAATTGAAGGAAATAAACTGGGCAAAACCTTAGGTTTTCCGACGGCCAATGTTGAAATTTCTGACACCTATAAACTTATTCCGATGAACGGCGTTTATGCCGTTAGGGTGAATGTTTTGGCCAAAACCTACAATGGTATGGCCAATATTGGCACCCGACCGACTTTGAACTTAAAGACTCGTTCCATTGAGGTTCATATTTTTAACTTTAATGACAACATTTATGGACAAGAATTAGAAATTTTGTTCGTTAAACGTTGGAGAAATGAGATTAAATTTGAAACCGTTAAATTATTACAACATCAACTGAAAGCTGATGCTGCGGAAATAACAACTTTTTTTGAGCACTTTGAAAGTAAATAAATACATAATTTTTCTGTTGGGCTTTTTTGCCTTTGCCAATGCGGCCTTTGCCCAAGATGAGGATGCGAACGAAAACGACAATGAGGATTTAGAGAATTATGACGAAGATTATGGCGAAAGCTACGACAATGGTTTTGCCGATGAGGACATAAATTTGTCCGACTATGAAGGTTGGTGGGCTTATGATTCTTCACTTATTCCATGCTCTCACTTATACGGTCATAGTTGGGATTCGTTAAATGTAGATCAGCCCAAATTGGCCGGAATGGATAGCCTTATCGGAATTACTTTGGGACTGGTTGAGTCTGGCTGCGACTACCACCACCCTTGCCCTGGCGACCTTACAAGCAATTTTGGTTGGAGGTATCATAGAATGCACAAAGGAGTGGATATAGATTTGGAAACCGGAGACCCAGTGTATGCGGCTTTTGACGGTGTTGTGCGAATAGCGAAATATAATGCTGGTGGCTACGGAAACTATGTGGTTATAAGACATTACAACGGTTTAGAAACACTTTACGGGCATCTTTCGGAGCGATGGGTTATTCCAAACCAAACGGTTTCTGCCGGGCAAATTATCGGTCTTGGTGGCAACACTGGTAGATCTACTGGTTCACATCTGCATTTTGAAACTTTATACAAAGGCAGACAATTGGATCCCAACAAAATCATCTCTTTCACCGACAAACAGTTAAAAGTGGATTCGGTATATATCAGCATCAGCGATTTTAACTATCCAACAAAACCGGCCACAACAACCTCAACTTCCACCACATCTTCAACTAAAACAAAGTCTTCAAAAGTTTATCACAAAGTAAAAAAAGGAGAAACACTTTGGGCGATTAGTCGAAAATACGGAACCACCGTCTCAAAAATCTGCAAGCTAAACGGCATAAAAGAATCTACTCCATTGCAGATAAATCAGAACCTGAGGGTAAAATAAGACTCTATTTATTTCCACTCGAGGGTTTTTAGAAGCACCTGCAAATCTTCTTTAAGAAATGAATAAATGGGTGCAACGGAATCTTGATTTGTTTTATAATCAAAGTAAAAAGAACCTCTTAAATAATGCTTCTTTACGTCGGTTAGATAAAAATTGAACGGTGTAGCGGACGGTCCAAGCAAGTCGTAGGTCATACCAAAGGTTTGATGTGCCGAGTCTGCAAAAACTTGATCTTCAATGGCATCGGCTTTTATATTGTTTCTATTAGCCAACTTAAACGCTTCTTCTCTAAGGGTGTCTAAATCTTCTAAACTCTGCAAATGTCTGTAGCTCAGATAAACTGTAGCTCCAAATTGCGGAATCCGAATATTAAACCAGCAAGGCAAGGCCGATTCATGTGTATCTCGCTCTGCAATGGCATAACTCGGAATATCAAACGTGTAAGAACAACCTTCATCAAATTTTGAATATTCCTTTTTTGGAAATTCAATTTTGGGGAATCCATGTGGTTTTGGAGTGTACTTTTGGCATGAACCAAATAAAACAACAACCCCAATGATTGGCAGAATGTACTTTTGAGTTCTTTTCATTTTATTTTTGAGTATTTGCATAGAGCCATATTCCGACAAAAATAAATATCACATTCGGAATCCAAACGGCCAATGCGGGAAGCATGGTGCCACTAGACCCCATTGAAGTAAAAAACTGAATGATGAATAAATAAGTAAAACTGAGAAGAATGCCTTTGGCCAAATTCCACCCAACGCCTCTTCTCGATTTTATGGATGAAACACAAACCCCAATAAAGGTTAAAATTAGCATCGAAAAAGGCCCAACAAACCGTTTCTGTTTTTCTGTTTCATAAAAAAAAGATTGGCCCGTACCTCTAAATTTTTCAAGTTCTATGTACTTGTTTAATTCATTTAAATTGAAAGACTGCACGTCATCTTGCCGTCTAAAAAAATCATCAGGATTAAACGGAATAACCGTATCTAAACTGTTGCCCGACTTGATGGAGGTTATGTTGCCGGTTTTGTCAAATTCTCTTATTCGGTAGTCGTAAATTCTCCATTTATTAACCTCCGGATTCCATCTTACCCTATTTCCAAAAAGTCTGGATTTAACACTTCCGTTTTCAATTTTATCAAGCTGAATGTTGTATCCAAGGCTGTCAATGTAGTTGAAACTCTGCAACGACATAAATACGCCCGGCACCAATTGCTGTACTATGTCACGCTTGCTTTCGTGTTGCAATTCGCGAATCCATTTATTTTCAAAACGCACCCTGACTTTATCGGCACGAGGAATAATCCATGCATTGAGTACAAATGAAAAAAGTGCAATGATTATGGCAGTAATCATATACGGTCGGAGCAGTCTAAAATAGGAAGCCCCTGATGACAAAATGGCTATAATCTCTGACTTTGAAGCCAATTTTGAGGTAAAAAAAATGACTGTTATAAAAACAAATATTGGGCTGAAAAGATTGAGTAAGAAAGGTACAAAATTGAGGTAATAGTCGTTTATAATCTCCTTAAATGGAACTTGTTTTTGCACAAAGTCATCCACCTTTTCGGCCACATCAAAAACAATGATAATTACCGTAAAAAGACCGAGGGTAAGTGCGAAACTTCCCAAAAACTTTTTAATGATATACCAGTCAATTTTTTTTATCACCGCTCAGTAGGGCTTAATCCAATTTGTTTTTTGCGTTTTTGAGGCTGGCTAAAAAAAGCTTTGCCATTGCGTCACTTTCTTCTTTTAAAGGAATGATTATGTCGGGTTTTGGAAAAATATTATTGGTTAAAATATATTCCAACCAAAACGCACACCCATTGGCAGCGTCTGCCGCTTTGCTGAGGCGTTCAACAAATATTTCGCTGAGTTGGCCTACCATCAAACCTCTCGATTTTATACCAAGTTCAGAGGCGTATCTTACCAATTCTACTCGGGCAAAGGTAGCCATGGTGCTTTCTGCCGGCAATACCATTGCTACTTTTAAACAAGCCTGCACGAGGGTATCGGTTCTGTTGTATATCTCTTCCGGATTCATTTTTATAGTCTTTTTGTTACTTTTTTAACCATTATATTTTTCCATTCTACAAAATCATCGGCTAATATGTGTTTTCTGGCCTCACGAACAAGCCACAAATAGAATGAAAGATTATGAGTGCTGGCTATTTGAGAAGCCAAATGTTCTTTACAAATCGTTAAATGTCTTAAATATGCCTTTGAATAGTTGGGGGTCAACTCATCATCAACCGCACTAAAATCATTTTCCCACTTTTTATTGCGTATGTTTATTATCCCTTCTTTGGTAAACAACTGACCGTTTCGGGCGTTGCGAGTGGGCATAACACAATCAAACATATCAATGCCTAAAGCTATACACTCCAATATATTGGCCGGAGTGCCAACGCCCATTAAATATCGTGGTTTGTCTGTTGGCAAAATTCCGCATACCAAGTCGGTCATTTCATACATTTCTTCGTGCGGTTCTCCCACACTCAGGCCTCCAATGGCATAGCCGTCGGCGGTTTTTGATGCAATATACTCGGCACTTTGTTTTCTTAATTCTGGAAAAACACTGCCTTGAACTATTGGAAAAAGGCTTTGATTGTGTCCATACTTTGGTTCGGTTTTATCCATTTGCTCAAAACACCTGTCCAGCCACCTGTGGGTCATACGCATGGAGTTTGCAGCATATTGATATTCGCACGGATAGGGGGTGCACTCATCAAATGCCATGATAATATCAGCTCCGATGTACCGCTGAATATCGATGACATTTTCAGGTGTAAAAAGATGCTTTGAGCCATCGATATGACTTTTAAAAACAACTCCCTCCTCTTTTATTTTTCTTTGATCGCTTATAGAATAAACCTGATAACCGCCACTATCGGTAAGTATGTTTCTATCCCAATTCATAAATTTATGAAGGCCTCCAGCTTGTTCTAACAGTTCTATTCCGGGACGTAGAAAAAGATGATAGGTATTGCCCAAAATTATGGGGGCATTTACCTCGCTTTTCAGGCTATTCTGTCCAACAGCTTTTACGGTGCCTTGAGTGCCAACAGGCATAAAAATTGGTGTTTCTATTGTGCCATGAGGGGCATGCAAAACGCCAGCTCGAGCCGATGATTTTTTATCTTTTTTTAGTAAATCAAACTTCATCTACCCCTCAAAATGCAGAATAAACTGTATGAGTTTTGGCGAAATTCGAGAAAGTGATGAAGCATAGATAAATGGGTCGGGAACTAACGAATTTCCCAAACCGTTGCTGATTCTTATTTCGGGAGAAAATTTAAAGAATTCGTAATATAAGTCTAAACCAGCTCCAATATCGTAGCTAAAAGTGCCCGGATATAGTGCCACTATGGGTTTTGTATTGCTTCTATCTGTGTCAATATCCGAGGCAAAATCATACCTATAGGTCATGCCGGCCACCCAATACATACGTTTGTTGTGCGATCTTTTGGATTTGTGCTTTATCTGCACTGGGATTTCCATATACGTTGAGTTGATTTTGGCAATTCGCTCTTCACCCCCTTTAAACACATACTGAAGATGTCTTTCTACAAATTGGATATTTACCATTGTGCGAAAATCAAAGTATTTATTAATTCTCACATTCATTATTCCTCCCACTCCAAAACCAGGAAAACTAAGTGTATTTATCTGCTGAAGCGTGTCCACATCCAAAAAATTAGGTGCTGTATTGTATTTTAGTTTGCCGTAATTTCCAATAATCGAAAAACCAAAATGAACCCGTTGCAAATCATACGTAGGGTTTATTTCTTGGGCATAAGTCAATGATTTTGAGATTAATACCAAAACCACGACAACTATTTTTATGCTAATATTATTTACTCGCTTCATATATAGAACAAATGCCAAAAGTTAAACGGGTGTGCACACAATTGTGGTATCCACAACTCTTCAAAATTCGTAAAAAATTTTCACCTTCCGGAAAATGTTTTACTGATTCGGGCAAATAAGTGTATGCCTCTTTGCTACCGCTGAAAATTTTGCCCCACAATGGCAAAATGTATTTTGAATAAAAGTTAAACAACTGCTTTATTGGAAAAGTGGACGGTTTTGAAAATTCCAACACCACCAATTTGCCTCCAGGCCTTAAAACACGACGCATTTCGGATAATCCGGTTTCTAAATTTTGATAGTTTCTTACTCCAAAACCAACGGTGATAGCATCAAACTCGTCGTTGGCAAAGGGCAAATTTTCGCTATCTCCCTTTTGTAGTTTAATATGATTAAGACCCAACTCAGCCAGCTTTTTTCTTCCAACGTTCAACATGTTTTCTGATAAATCTACGCCTATTACCTCTGTGGGTTTTAATACGTTGGCTGCAATGGCCAAATCGGCAGTACCTGTGGCCACATCCAATATCTTTTTGGGTTTTATTTCGTTCAACTTAGAAATGGCCTTTTTACGCCAAATTTTGTCAATGCCCATTGATAAAAAATGATTCAAAAAATCATATTTGTGCGAAATGCTATCAAACATCTGCTCCACTTCGCGGCTTTTGCTGGCCGAAGTATTATACGGTTTTACTTCTGTTTTAGTTGCTTGCAACGCTATTGTTTTAGAGAATAAATTAAGTTTGCAAATATCGTTATGACAATTAAATCGGCAAAGTTTATTAAATCTTCTGCTACGCTTGAGCAAATGAAAGAAACCGACACCCCCGAATTTGCTTTTATTGGGCGGTCGAATGTAGGAAAATCAAGCCTCATAAACATGTTGGCCAACCAAAAACATTTGGCCAAAACCAGCAGCAAACCTGGAAAAACACAGCTTATAAATCAATTTTTGATTGATGAAAACTGGCTCTTGGTTGACTTACCGGGTTATGGTTTTGCAGAGGTTTCGAGCAAGAAAAAAGCCAAATTCAGCGACATGATTATGAATTATTTGTGCGAACGTAAAAATCTTTTTTCGGCATTTATACTGATTGACTGTCGGTTAGAACCCCAAAATATTGATTTAGAATTTGTAGAATGGTGCGGAGTTAAGCAAATTCCGTTTCAAATCATTTTCACAAAAGCAGATAAAATGAAACCGACTGCTTTGGCAAATAACATTGAGCTTTTTAAAGCTGCCATGTATAAACAGGGTTGGGAAGAATTGCCCGAATTTTTTGTATCAAGCAGCCAAAGTCATGCAGGTAAAGAGGAAATTTTAAAGTTTATTACCCAACTTATTTTAAACAATGGAAAATGAAATTTTGGATGATTTTTCGTCGGAAAACAGTGGTTTAGAAAAATCGAAAAAAATATTTATTGGTGCCGAAATTGGCAGTATTATTTTGCTCATTATTGGCCATTCATTCAAAATTATGCACTGGAAATTTGGCAACGAAATGCTAATGATAGGTTTTTTGGGGTTGACCGCCCTGTGCCTTTTTGTGTATCCTTTCTTTATAAGCAAAGAGTTTAGAAACCCTTTCAAACTTGTATTGATTTTGGGCTACATAACGGCTGGAATTCTTATTCTTTCATTTCTTTTTAAACGAATGAAATGGACAGGTTTGGGCTATTCAAGCACCGGAGGGCTTGTTCTGTTGGCACTAATAGCCTTTTTGTTAATTGGAATACGAAACAACAAGTTTACCAGCAACGATTTTTGGACTTATGGTTTTCGCTTGCTCATTGTGGCTATTATAGATTTGCTTTTGTGAGGTAAAGACCTGACAGGTTTTTCTATCCGCCAGTTGATAGGTGTTCCATTGATGTCCGCCCCTTCACAATTTTCCGGATTGGCAGGGTTGGTGCTAATGCCTTTATCTTTAGGGCATTCGGTACATTGAGCGTGCAGTTGCAACGAACCAAGCACGCAAAATATTATTATTATTATTATTATTATTGTTGTTCTCATTGTATTTTTCATTAATTTAATTTTTCACTATTTTATTTTTCGTCCGCTAAATTCGTAATCAGAGTAAACGTCATTACCTCTGTATATTTTATATGCCCCAGTTATCGAAAGACTCTCTCTGTCAATCGAAACCACGCCATTAGATGGTCCAAGGTAACTGGATGTCCTTATATATAATTTCGAGTTAAACTGGAGATTATCATTGAATGTTCCACCGAAAACCGTATCCGGAGGATTTTTTGAATCTCTGTCGAAATTGATGTATTGTATATCGCCTTTCCAATTGTCGCAACTATAATCTATGGGAAACAAAGGCGGTGGTCCTACATAATACCAATTGCGTATGCCAATTATGGTGCTATCCTTTTCGCCTTTAAAAAGTACTTTAAAATCGCCGTTGGTTAAAAATTCGCACGGTGTTTCCACAAAATGAATGTATTGGGTTACGGTGTCAATGCCATCGTCGTCGGGGAAACAGGCCTTATCGGGTGTTCTTCTTAAAATAAGCGTAATGGGTATATCGTTTTCGCCTGTTTGTTTTGTGTCGCTAAAATCGCGGCTAAAAACCGGGTCGGTTATTATCTCCGAACCCAGCAGCCAAGTGCAATGGTAGGATGTGTCGCCTTTGGTGTATCCTACAGGCCGAAAACCCACATCATACCTCATAAAAGCCACATCGGGGTTAAACGCATCAATCCACTTTGGAAATTCTAACTTAAACACCTGGCTCATTTCAAAATCGGCCGTTACGGGTTGTTTTCCGTAACAGGGGTCGTTGTTTCCACACTTTGGGTTGGTGGGGTCGTTGCAGGTTACATCGTCATCTTTACACCCCTGCATACCAAAGCCCGCCCAAAGAAGAACCATGGACATAAAAATTTTAAAGGTATTCATAGCTTTACTGTTCCATTGTTGTCCGCCCCTTCACAATTTTCCGGATTGGCCGGGTTCGTGCTAATCCCTTTATTTTCTGGGCATTCAGTACATTGAGCGTGCAGTTGCATTGATATCAGCACACATAATATTATCGTTAAAACTATTGTTTTCATTTTATTTTTCATTAATTTAATTTTTCACTATTTTATTTTTCGTCCGCTAAATTCGTACTCATCCTCACTATACCCTCCATTATGTCGGGCAATCTTGTAATATCCCTTAATTTCAAGGCTTTCGCGGTTTATTGTAAACTTGCCACCAAAAGGTGCGTTCGCGACAGTAGACGAAATTGAATAAAGGGTAGAATTAAATTGCAACTGTTTTGAACCGCTAAAAATCGTATCAGGTGGATTTTTTGAATCTCTATCGAAATTGATATACTGCACATCACTAGTTCCATGATCGCAACCAAAGTCAATGGGAAAGGAAGGCGGTGGCCCTATATAATGCCAATTTCGAATGCCAATAATGGTGCTATCCTTTTCTCCCTTAAAAAGCACTTTAAAATCGCCGTTGGTTAAAAATTCGCACGGTGTTTCCACAAAATGAATGTATTGGGTTACGGTGTCAATGCCATCATCGTCAGGGAAACAGGCCTTGTCGGGTGTTCTTCTTAAAATAAGCGTAATGGGTATATCGTTTTCGCCTGTTTGTTTTGTGTCGCTAAAATCGCGGCTAAAAACCGGGGCGATTATTACCTCCGAACCCAGCAGCCAAGTGCAATGGTAGGATGTGTCGCCTTTGGTGTATCCTACAGGCCGAAAACCCACATCATACCTCATAAAAGCCACATCGGGGTTAAACGCATCAATCCACTTTGGAAATTCTAACTTAAACACCTGGCTCATTTCAAAATCGGCGGTTACGGGTTTTTTCCCGTAGCAGGGGTCGTAATTCTCACACTTTGGGTTGGTGGGATCGTTACAAGTTACGTCGTCATCTTTACACCCCTGCATACCAAAGCCCGCCCAAAGCAAAAAAATGGCCGTGAAAATTTTAAAGGTACTCATATCTTTACTGTTCCATTGTTGTCAGCCCCTTCACAGTTTACCGGGCTAATTGGGTTGGTGCTAATGCCTTTTCCTTCTTCGCACACCTCGGCAGCGGTTGGTGCGGGTGTTGTACATTGGCCGTTGGCTATATTGGCCATTACCAATAGTGTTAAAAGTTCAATTAATTTTTTAATAACAATTTTAAATTTCTTTTCCTGTAAATTCTATGTAAAACTCATGCCCTGGAAAGGTAGATTGAAAACGGAAAGTGACCCATACACCAGTTTTGGAATATTCCTTAATTACCTGTAAGTCCGTTAAATATTTGGTGCGTTCTAGTCGAGCGGTTGGACAATTTTCCCTTTTCTCCCATTTTTTATAGTAATGTTTACAACTACCACATCCGCTTAAATAACCACATCCCTCTTCGGGCAACTGTAATGAATCAACAATGGGCAAACCTACCACAATCCAATGGCTTGGGGTCTAGCCCCTAAAATCAAAGCTATCGTTCCAAAATAGGGTTATTTGGGCTTTATCATTGGGTTTGTCGCTAAAAAAGCCTTCAAAAGTGCGAGCATCGGCATAGGGGTCAAAAATGTTGTACTGCTTTTCCGTAAAAAATATATTTCGGGTAACCACCACCAAGGTATCGGCGGGATTGTCTAAACAACTAGTATAAGGCGTATGAATGGTGAGTGTTACAGGATAAAATCTTTCCCAACCATATTCCTTTAAGTCATCTTCAAACGAAATTTCAAATTCATCTACGGTTCGCACCGTAGAATCGTCGCCTATTCGCCATTCGTATGTGCTATGCGGGTTTCCTTTAGGTACAGTCAGCCTTACTGAGGAGCTTAAAAAAGTGTCGCAATAGGTTATCATATCCAAACACCATTTGGGTGGTGGTGGAAAGCCGTTATCGCCATCTCTTACTTTAAAATAGGTGTCGATGGTGTGTTGGCCATAACATGGGTCGTAGTTGTCGCAGTCTGGGTCAGAAGCATCAAGACAATGCTTACACCCCTGCATACCAAAGCCCGCCCAAAGCAGAACCATGGCCATAAAAATTTTAAAAGTATTCATAGCTTTACTGTTTTAAGTTGTCCAACTCTTGCTCAATGGCTTGCATTTGCTTTTGCAGTTGGATGATGTACGAAGTTAATTCAATTTTTTAATCCTTCAAGCGTACTGAAAAAATGACAATTGGTTTTTTAGTTTAAAGTTTGAGTCTTTCAAAAGTTTACTTTTCTTTTCGTAAAGACCTGACAGGTTTTTAAAACCTGTCAGGTCTTTACCTCATTCTTCCAATTCCAATAATTGCTCAATCAATTCATCAATTTTTTTGGATACAATTTCCTTCTTTTCGGTTTTAAGTCGGTGATTTTCTGATAGTTCATATAGCCTTTTCACATCCTTGGCCATTTCTGGTTTGGTTAAATCTTCCTCTATTACCGCCATTTCGTTGTTTAAGGTTGCCAGTTTTTCTTCCAATCCAGATATTTCGTTTTCTAATTTCCTTTTTTGTTGTTCTGTACGCTTTTGATCTTCGTTTTTTTGTCCGCCACTGTTCGTAGTGCTTTTCTCTTTTTTTACAACTTCTTGGGCTGGTATTGAATTGGTTTTATTGGTTTCTTGCTTCTTTTTCCAGTAGTTGTATTCTTCGTAGTCTCCCGGATATTCCTTTATCTGCTCATCTTCTATCCACCATATTTTGTTGGCCACTTGCGATACAAAATATCTGTCGTGGCTAACCAACACAAAACTACCTTTGTATTGTTGCAAGGCTTGAATAAGCACCTCAATGCTCTGCAAATCAAGGTGGTTTGTAGGCTCATCGAGCAACATAAAATTAGCTTTTTCTACCAATGTTTTTGCCAAAGCCACCCGTGATTTTTCACCTCCACTTAGCACTCGAATAGGTTTAAAAACATCGTCTCCGGTGAATAAAAAGCACCCCAATACATTTCGCAACTCCGACTCCAACAGGCCACTGCCATGTTGGGTTAGCTCTTGCAAAATTTCATTATCAAGATGCAATGCCTGCAACTGGTGCTGGGCAAAAAAGGAAGTTATTACGTTAAACCCTTCTTTTCTGTCTCCATCAAAGGTTTCGGTGTCGGCAATTATTCTTAGCAGGGTCGATTTTCCTTTACCGTTGGCACCTATCAAGGCTATTTTATCTCCCCGCACTATCGTGCCATCGGTTTGGGTAAGAATTCTGTTTTGGCCAAAATGTTTAGTGATGTCATTCAGCTCCATCACAATTTTACCCGATTCTTTGCTGATGTCAAACTTCAGGTTTACCCTGGCACCATCATCCTGCACTTGTTCAATTTTGTCCAGTTTGTCTAACATTTTCACCCGGCTTTGCACTGCTGTGGCTTTGCTGGCTTTGGCTCTAAACCGATTGATAAATTTTTCTTGGTCTTTTATAAACTGCTGTTGGTTGTCGTATTGTCGTTGCTGCAGCTCGTCCCGCTCTGTTTTAGCGTTCAAAAAGAAATCGTAGTTGCCCTCCCAAACATATAATTTTAGGTTGGCCACTTCCACAATTTTGGTAACCATTTTATTGAGGAAAAATTTATCATGCGAAACCACGATGACCGTTCCTTGATAGCTCTGTAAATAATTTTCGAGCCACTCAATAGAAGGTAAATCAAGGTGATTTGTTGGCTCATCCAGCATCAGCACATCAGGTCGTTCCAAAAGCATTCTGGCCAATATGACCCTCATTCGCCAACCACCGCTAAACTCTTGAAGTGGTCTTACCAAATCGCTTGTTTTAAAACCAAGACCTTCTAAAATTTCCTCTGTTTGGCTTTTGGCCTGATAGCCTCCTTGCCGCTCAAATTCTTCTTGAAGATGTCCGATTTTTTCCAATAGCTTGTCGCTGTGGTCGGTTTCCATTTGCAGATAAAGGTCATTTAATTCTTCCTCTATTTTTAAGGTTTCCTCAAATGCCTGCATGGCCACTTCCAATATGGATTTATCAACCGCCGTCTCGCTCATTTCTTGATGCAAATAGCCTATTTTTAGACCTCTCATCATAGATATGGAGCCTTCTCGAAGCTCATATTCTCCAGTAATTAATCGAAGCAGCGTTGTTTTTCCGGTACCGTTTTTGCCAACAAGGCCAATTCGTTCTTTTGGTTTTATATGCCAATTGGCATTTCTGTAGAGGTAATTTCCTCCAAATTCGTAAGAAATATCGTTTAATGAAATCATTTAAAGCAGTTTGTTGATTAGGCTTGTTCTACTACCGCCGAAAGACCCTTGCGGCACAAGGCATCGCAAATGCTTTGAAGCTTGGCCGAACCACCGAATTTTACGGCACATTTGCCTTTATAATGAATGATGAGGGAACACTGTTCTGCCTGCTCGGGCGTGTGGTCGCAGTATTTTACCAAACAAGATATTACGTGGTCGAATGTATTTACATCATCGTTAAAAATAACTAAGGCATAGCCACCAAGCACTTCGTCAAGTACTTCAACTTCTTCTAATTCTTCCGTTTGATGAAACAATTTTTCGTGATTCACAATCTATGTTGTTTTCTTTTTAAACAAATAAATTTTCTTCTCTTCTCCCTTTATTATTCTGGTTATGTTGGCTCGGTGCGTATAAACCACCAAACCAATTGCAAAGATGCCAAAAATCAATAAATATTTTTCACTGGTTTGGTAAAAAGCATAACACAAAAACACAAACGAAGCAGTAGCAACAATAGAACCGAGCGAAACCATTTTGCTGGTGACAAGCACCAATAAAAAAATAGCAGCACAGATAAGGGCTATTTTCCAATTAATAGTGATGACCAAACCCAGCAAGGTGGCAATGCCTTTGCCCCCTTTAAACTCGGCAAATACCGGATATAAATGCCCCAACACGGCCAACAAACCAAAGGCTATTTTAAAGGTAATAATCGTTTCGCCGTGTGGCACCCTTTCAAAAAAATACACCAAATTGGCGGCTGTAAAGCCTTTCAAAATATCGAGAATTAAAACCAATGTTCCGGCTGATTTGCCCAAAACCCTGAATGTGTTGGTGGCTCCGGCATTCATGCTGCCGTGTTGCCTTACATCAATTCCATACAACGCTTTTCCCACCAAAACCGCCGATGGAAATGAGCCCAACAAATAGGCCAAAAGTGAAAATAGTGCGAGACTTAAATACATTATCCTGTATATGCATCAATACTATCCAGAAGTTTTCTCACTTTCGAAGGCGAGGCAGGTCTTATCTTATACCCCTTGTCGTTTATCTTTTTTGCCTTTTGCTTTAGCAATGTGTTAAACTCCTGGTCGGTTGAGTAAATATATAAGCTTCCTCTAAAAAACTCGAAGTAAAAATAATCATATTTTGTAACTTCAAAATAAAAGGTCACTTTATTGATGGTTCTTTTCCGTTCAATCAACATTCTGGCATTAAAGGTTTTGTTGACCTGATGGCCACTAATTACCGCAATATTTATGGGGTCTATCCCCACAAAACCTCGAAGCGAATCGTTGTAAGAAAAGCTCATTTCGCTGATTATAAAATCTTTATCAATGGCTTTTACCAATTTTGTTTCTCCCACCGAACTCAATTCATCTTTTACTTTGCCAAAATCCTTTTCGTCCAAAACCTGGCCAAGATTTTCTTTATACGTTTCGTTGTCGGCAGAAAAGGAAGGAGCATCTGAGGCTTTTTCTTCAATCAGTTTATACATACGGTCATAACACTCTTTGGGCAAGGCCATGCTCATAAGTGCCGTGGTTGTAAACATATAAGTAGAGTCTGACGCTGATTTTTGTGCCTGCCCAATAAACGTGGTGTTGTAAAGCGGGTGCATGTTTAAACCGAGATCTAAAATGCCGTGAGCCGTTATTTCTTTATTGTCGGCAAAGGTTATGTAATTGCCCTTGTAGTAGCCATTCATCAAATAGTTGCTATCACCAACCACAAATTGATTTTCGGTCTCATCATAAAACAAGATGCCAGTGTCCACGGCAATCTCCAAATCGGCCACGGCACTTCTATAGCTAAAAAAAGTTGTGTAAATATTGATGGAATCGTAGTTGGAATAATTAAGACCAACCGACACTTTTCCTTTGTCCTTATTTCGAGGGTCGCGGGCATTAACTATCACATCCTTGGGGTCGGGGGCTGCAATGTATTTAAACCAATCGCTTTTTATGTCGTCAAAAGAGTGGATGGGTTTTACAAATCCTTTAAACGAGAGATGTTGCTGTTTGCTATACATCTCCACAATACCTTTGTAGGCTATTTTGGGTGAAAGTATAAAATTGAGTGAGTCCGACAAATATCCCTCTGCCATTACCGTACTCGTATCTCGCAGCACCCGCATTTTGTCAAAATAGATAACCTGCCCGGTGCTGTGCTTGTCTTTATACTCCAAATAACCTCTACCTGACAATGAAAGTCGGCCTTCTACCCAAATTGAGCAGTCATAAAATTCGTGAAATTTATCTTTTCGGTTGGCCCACATTTTTGATTTATGAAGAGGCCGAATTACCCCGTCTTTTTCAATGGTAACTTTTCCTTCGTTCGGGAAAACACGCGAGTCGGCAATATCAATATAGGGTACTTCTTCGGCATAGATAATGCCTTCGTTCATGTCAAATAGGGCTTTGGTGCTTTGAAATTTTAAATTTTTCTGTTCCGGATTTTTCGAGACAAAGAAGTAATCCTCCGGTTTTTGGCGACCTGTTGGTGTCAGCAAAATGGTTTTTTTGTCCATGTCCCATTTATACTCGTCCATGCTGGAGGCAAATTGGTTGTAAGGAAAATCGGTTAAGTGCCCAAGTTCATTGGCTCTAAAATCTCCCGTTCTTTTCTGAAAATCTATGTGCGATTTTACATTGGTTGAAACAAACGAAATTTTTCCGGCATCTATATCCCCAATTCGAATGGCCGAGGTGTCGGCATTGGCATGAATAGGCGTAAAGTGCATATCTTTTGACGTTAATACTGCATTATCCCATCTCAACTCGCCAAAGCCAGACAAGTCGGTGGGGCTGTGGGTTAGCAATCCTTTAAATACCTGACCATTGTCGAACACATCCACGTCGTGGTCTTTGGTATAAATTTGCATTTTATCTTCTTTTGGCAACCAGTGAGTGGTGACATCCGCAGCATAAAGTTTTGGGTATTTCCCGCTTTTCTTTATTTCATACAAATCCACCTCGGCATTGGTGCTGTCGGGTGTCATCAATATTTTATTTGATGTCATTATACCTCCTTCATATTGAATTTCGCCCGTTGCCCAAAAACCTTCTTCGCTCAGGCTTATGTCAATATCGCCATGGCCTTTGCCGCCATACATTGGGTAACCTCCTGCCGGATTTTTTCGTTTAAAACCTAAAGAGTAATCATCCATAATACCCAGTTCGTAAGGAAATTCGGGTAAAATACCTCCCGACACAAATGTTCCGGGAAAACGCAATCCATCTATGGTAAAGTTGTCCATACTGTCGATGGTAAAGGGGTCAACCTCAAACCGAAACTCTTCCTTTTTATATGCTCCGTTGTGTATCGATTTTTTATCATAAGCCACCACCGACGGAGCTCTACTGGTAAACATCGGATACTCCGGATATTCCGTTAAACCTGATTTGTTGCCGGGTTTGTCAATATATAAAGTTCCGTTGATGTCGCTCAAAACGGATTTTATGGGTCTCAAGAAATTATCATTTTCTTTATCAGGAAACCAAATTTTCAACGAATCAATTTTATTACTGCTAATGGTAAAAAACTCATAGCTAAAATCGAAATTATCTCCAAACAAATCAAATCTTCCGGCGGTAACCCGACCATTAAAAATCATTCTTCGGTCGTTTTTCAAAACTACCTTTTGCTCTCTCGGAAAGGCGTAAACATACTGCGAATCACTGAACTGAAACTTCTCTACTCCGGTCAATTCAAAATCGTAATTTACCAAATTTAACACGGCATTGGGCTTGCTTCCAGGCTGTTTGCTTCGAAGTCGTATAACATCATAATCTTGCAAATGCCGATTGTCCAAAAAATAGTTTATGGCTTTTTCTTTGATGGTTATCATTTCCTTATTGGCATCGTAAAATATGAACCCATATTTGGTCAAATCCACAATTTGATACATCAAATATTCTTTTTTGGTTCCAACAAAATTGGCGTATTCCTGCAAGGTAAGCGTTTTTCTTTTGCCCTTATTATCTACATAAAATTTGTAGAGCTTATCCAACGGATGATAAGCCATGTTGTTTGATTTGGTTATCAATTCATAGTTGTATTCTTTATAAAAGTTTTTCGATTCAAATCGAGCCACCTCTTCGCCATTTATCATGTCAAACGAAATGGTTGATTCGCTCATTTTCCAAATTACCTGATCCACCCAAATTTCCATATTATGGTCTGTATCAAAAAACGGAGATTCTTGCAGCCCCTGCCCTTCTCGCACCAATCTTAGCACTTTGTCTTTGTTGTCGAAATTAAATTTTATGTGCTGATGATATATGGTGCCACTATCTGTATTGATGGTAGCTTCACACTCATCACTCACAATTCTTTCTTCATCAATACCAAAACTCTCCGATTTTACTTCCACAATCAAACGGTCTCCACGATAAAATTCAAATACGGCATAGTTTTCTTTGGTTCCTTTTCCAACCATTCGTTTGCCATTTAGTCCAAATCCACCTCTAAAAATTATATCGCCATCAGCAAAACCTTTTAATGTCAGATTGTCGCTAAACGATTCAAACCGAGGGTAGGAGGTTTTAATTTCTTTTTCTTCTCTTTTTCCAGTCACCTCCATCGAAAGTTTGTCTTCAAATTTACCTTGAACCTTACCGTCAATCATTCCCACATATTGAAAAGCTACCGGATTGGCCTCAAAGCCTCGTTCTTCAAGTTTTATTTCATATTGGCTGAGTTCTACAAACACGGCATTGGGGTCAAGACCTACCCTCTCCCAGTCCACTATGCCCCCGTTTCCTTTCCAAATCTGGTCAACCACATGATAGATTCCCGATGTTTCTCTAATTCTTATCTTATCTTCCGGCCCCTGACAAGTTAGGTCAATATTTTTGAATTCAATGGTTGTTTTCTTTCCATCATAATTGATTTTATAATCCGTGGCACTTACTCCCCACCATTTTTTATCATCTACATACAACCGATTATTCAAAAAAAGATGATTGCTTGTTTCCAAAATGCTCAAAAAAGCCTGTCTGTCTCTGTCTATAAGTTTTGATTGATGCTTTAACCAATCGTTGGTTTCTTTTTCGCCAATGCCTTTGGTGGTGTCTTTTGCTGCATTCAAGGTGCTTAGCATCAGGTTAAACTCCGGATAGGCCGTCATTTTGGCTATATCCATGTTCTCAAACATTCGTATTATAACCGATTGTTGATCTTCGGTATATTTATTGTTCTTCCAATAAGCCTTAAAAACTTCAAAATTCTTTTTTACCTCCGGCTCTTTGGCCGATTTCAAATATTCTTCTAAATCAACTATAAATTTTTCAGGGTCGCGGTTAAATCCCTTTGTTTGAGCCACAACATTGGTGGCAACAAATGCAATCAAAAGAGCAAACAAGCTCCTGAATATCATGTTTTTAAAATTATTTACAACCATTATTCTCTTACTTTTTTGTGTACATCAGGCACTCCCAATCGCCTTTCGATATGTTTCTATCAATGGCAAACCCATGACTGCACACAATGTTATCTATTTCTTCTAAATCAAAATTCAAAAACCCGGCCAATATAATCTGCCCGCCCTTTTTGGTGGCTTTGGCCAAAAAA
Organism: Flavobacteriales bacterium; assembly: GCA_020635395.1. Taxonomy (NCBI): domain Bacteria; kingdom Pseudomonadati; phylum Bacteroidota; class Flavobacteriia; order Flavobacteriales; species Flavobacteriales bacterium. The sequence continues at coordinate 1,031,511 of JACJZV010000001.1, read as the reverse complement.
GGTATCAAACCTACATTAATATTTTTTGTAATATTAGACAAAACCACGTCAAACTCTTGGTCAGGAATAGCCTCATGGCTTCCTTGAAGAATTTTAACGTTTTCGCTACCGTTATATTTCAAATTTTCGGCTGCGTTTTCAACACAATTTTCATCATAGTCGATGGCCACCACGTGCGATGCACCCATTTTTTCGGCCAAAATAGCCAACACTCCCGTTCCTGACCCCATGTCAAGCACACTTTTTTTAGTAAAATCGGTTGTCAACATCATTTCAATAACCAATTGCGTAGTTTGATGATGCCCCGTGCCAAAAGACATTTGTGGTTGAATAATGACTTCATAATTAACTTCTGAGTTTGGCTCATGAAAAGGTGACCTAACAAACACCTGACTTCCAATCAAGATCGGTTCATAGTTCGATTCCCACTCTTCATTCCAGTTTTTATTTTCCATTTTGCTGATAGAAAAACTGTTTTCCATACCATATTTGGCCAGCTTGTCATACAGCAATTTGTGGTTGAAATTTTCTTCTATGATATATGCTGCCACTTCCGAACCTTTGTCCCAAAAGCTCTCAAAACCAAGCAGTTCCAGTTCGGCCATTAGCACTTCCTTTTTTTCGTCTAACACCGGAATGTTTATCTCCAAATATTGCATGTGCAATATTAGTAGATTAGTTGATTAGATGATTAGTTGATTCGTTTGCCGCAGAATTTAACCTATCGGTTTTTTGTTCGGGTTGCATCTGCAAAGCCTTTCTACCTACAGAGACTGTTATTTTATGGTAATTCTTTATGCGATGCTAATCAAAACCACCAATTTTTTCCCCCAAGACAAATTACATCGTGCCGTTTTATTTATTCATCCTTCAAACCATAATGTTCGGCATAGGTTTTTAGTAGTTTTCTTAACCGACGTTTTGCCACAAATATTCGGGTTTTTACAGTACCAATGGGTATATCCAATTGCTCGGCTATTTCATGATATTTGAATCCTTCCATATTCAACTCGAAGGTATATTTCAAATCTTCGGGTAATGTTTCGATGGCTTTTTCAAGATCCTTTGCCAAAAACTTGGTTTCGCCCATATTTTCTGTCACATAGTCAGACGCATCCAAAAAATAGGTGTTGTCAGTAGTATCAATAAACGTATTTCGACGCATCAATCGCCGATAATTATTAATAAAACTGTTTCGCATTATGGTATATAACCATCCTTTGAGGTTGGTGCCTTCTGCAAATCGGGTTTGATAGGTCAATGCCTTTAAGAGGGTTTCTTGCACAAGGTCGTTTGCGTCTTCTATATTTTTAGTCAACTGCATGGCATAGCTGCTCAGTGCGGGTTGCTCATTTGTTATTTTTTTTGAAATGTCCATTGTTGTTTTTTCTGTTTCTGCGACCAAATCTATACCATATAGACTTATTGGCAATGAATGTTTGTATCATGGGAATGTTAAGAATCAAAAAATAATTATAATTTCCTAAAAATCAACACTATAAATAGTCATCAAATAATCTTATACCCACATTTTGATTGCTTATAAGGATATGTTATTTTGTCAGGTATAAAACTAAATGTCGGCTTTCGGGTTTAATACTACATTTGCACAAATGAAAATTTCGGTTATCAGAAAAACCCATTTCAATGCGGCTCATAGGTTGCACAATCCTGTATGGACAAACGAACGGAATCGGGAGGTTTTTGGAAAATGCAATATGCCTAATTATCATGGCCACAACTATGTGCTGGAAGTAAAACTTACCGGAGATATTGACCCCGAAACCGGATATATCATGGATTTAGGCATTTTAAGAGAAATTGTCGATCGGGAAATTGTAGAAAGATACGACCACAGAAACTTGAATTTAGACATACCCGAATTTCAACATTTAAACCCAACCGCTGAAAATATTGCCGTTGTTATTTTTAATAAACTGCGTGCTGCCATCGACCCACAATACAAACTTGGCCTGAGACTTTACGAAACCGACCGCAATTTTGTTGACATTGAAGAATAAAAAATGATTAAAGACTGCACAAATACCCCACTTCGAAAAGATGCTTTTGAGTTGAGCGATGACGAAAAAATTGCCAAAATTGAAACGCATGTTCGTGGCATTTTGGACGTGCTTGGTATGGATTTGACGGACGACAGCCTTTCAAAAACTCCTCACAGAGTGGCAAAAATGTACGTTAAAGAGATTTTTGCCGGCCTTAACCCAAAAAACAAACCAGAGATAACACTTTTTGAAAATAAGTACAAATACAGCCAGATGTTGGTTGAAAAAGACATAGCTGTTTTTAGTACGTGCGAACATCATTTGGTGCCTATTTATGGCAAAGCCCATGTGGCCTATATCAGCAATGGCGAGGTAATTGGCCTATCAAAAATCAACCGAATTGTTAAACATTATTGCAAAAGGCCGCAGGTGCAAGAAAGACTGACACGACAAATTGCGGCAGAACTTCGTGAAACATTAAAAACCGACGACGTGGCAGTGGTGATTGATGCTGCCCACATGTGTGTTGCAGCTCGCGGCATTGAAGATGTAAATTCTTCAACCGTTACCGCCGATATTAGTGGGCAATTTCAAAAAGAGGCCACCCGCATGGAGTTTTTGCGGTATATTGGATATTAAAAAATCGATTAGTTACCTTGTTTCTTGGTTGATTTGAAAATTGGTTGTTTAAACCCCGGACAAACCAAAGTATCCCCTACTCAACTTTTTTCCGTTTCTTTGTCCGAGTTAATCTTGGATGTTAATGAAAAATTTATTTGTACTGATTTTTATTTGTCTCTCAACACTTGGCTTTAGCCAACAAAAAACTGGACAACTTATTGAATATCAAAGTTCTTCAAACCAATATTATTGGAAAAATCGAAAACCGTTTGAGGGCTATTGGCAGCAGGATGTGCATTATGTTATTGATGCTCAGATAGATGACAAGGAGGAATCTGTAACTGGACAACTGAGACTTACCTATTGGAACAATTCTCCGGATGCGTTAGACAGAGTTTATTTTCATTTGTATCAAAATGCGTTTACACCCAATTCGTACTTAACCAACATGACCAATCAGGACAAAATTCAAACAAAATTTGGTTATCATGAAGGTTTGGGCGAAGGAACTGTTATTAAATCTTTTAAAATAAACGGAAACGTGGTTTCTTATACCATAGACAACACCATTTTAATGGCCAATTTAGCCAAAAAACTTGAACCGAATCAGGGCTTAACCTTTGATATTGAATTTGTTACCTATTGGGATAAAGACGATGCCGGAAGCCTTCGCCGACGAATGAAGACCTTTCGGCACGGTGGAAAAGATGACAAGGATTTTTTGCATTTTGATGGCGTGCATTGGTATCCGCGTATCACGGTTTACGACCGAAAATTCGGTTGGACCACCGACCAACATCTTGGTAAAGAATTTTACGGCGATTATGGTGTGTATGAAGTAAACCTCACATTCCCGAACCAATACATCGTTGAGGCAACCGGAAATTTGCTGAATAAAACCGAAGTTTACACCAACGGCCTAAGAGATAAAATTGATGTAAAAAACTATAAAGATAAGCCCGTTGCATTAGCCGATGTTACCAATGCCGAAACACCGAATGGAACCACCAAAACATGGAGTTTTATGGCCATAAACGTACATGATTTTGCCTTTACAGCCGACCCAACCTACCGCATTGGAGAAGTGATGTGGAAAGGAATAAGCTGCATTGCACTTGTGCAAGAAGAACACGCCCACACGTGGCAACAATCGGCTCAATTTGTAGCCGATGTGGTAAAAACCTATTCCGAAAAAGTGGGGATGTATGCCTACCCAAAAATGATTGCTGCTGATGCCCGTGATGGCATGGAATATCCGATGTTGACTCTTGACGGTGGTAGTTTTCCGGGCCACAAAGGACTTTTGGCTCACGAAATTGGTCACAACTGGTTTTTTGGTATGGTGGGCAACAACGAAACCTATCAGGCTTCGTTGGATGAGGGCTTTACCCAATTTTTGACAGCCATGTCGCAAAAAATACTCGACAATGTTAACACTATGCCCAACTACCGCGACGACGGAACCGTTTTTTATGGATATATGTACCATGCCATAAATGAAAATTCAGCACGACTAAACATCCATTCCGACCATTTTAACTCAGCCGAGCGACACGGCGGTGGCTATGGCCAGGTTTATTACAAAACAGCCACCATGCTCTACAATCTGCAATATGTCTTGGGCGATGAATTGTTTGCCGAGGCTTTTGCCAACTATTTCGACCAATGGAAAATATGCCACCCATATTGGGAAGATTTTAGAACCTCCATCATTCAATACACAAAAGTGGACTTAAATTGGTTTTTTGATGAATGGATAGAGAATACTTCAACCATTGATTATGCAGTCAAAAACGTAAAATCGTTGGGCGAAAACAAATACGAAATAACCTTTGAACGAAAAGGTATGGAAATGCCCATTGACTTTACGGTTATTGGAAAAAATGGTTCATTAACCAATTACCATATACCCAACAACTATTTTGTTAAAAAAACGTCAGCCACGGTGTTACCTACTTGGAAAGGTTGGGATTTGATAAACAAAGAATACAAAGCCGTGGTGGAAATAGCCGACGGAATAAAGGATGTGATTATTGACCCAAGTGGCCGATTGGCTGATATAAATCAATTGAACAACAGCAAAAAATGTCCGGTAAATTCTTCACTCGATAAAATGCAATTTCAATACAGTTCATTCAGAAATTATAGACTCAGCTACCGACCTGATATATGGTGGAATGCCGTGGATGGTGTAAAAGCCGGAGTAAAATTTTCGGGTGATTATTTCTATATCAAACACAAATTTAATGCATATTCTTGGTATAATACCGGGCTTGGAGCCATTGCCGATGATTCGGTTAGAAACAATCGAGACCTGTTAAGCTACCAAATTGATTATCAAACAAGATTGTATCCCAATGTTGATTTTGCTGCAGAAAGCCGCTGGGTGGACGGTTGGCGATTTCACCGAGTAGGTGTTTCGAGATTAATGAACAAAGGCAATGTTGGATTCTCGCTGGCCAGTGCCGATAGAACCAATGCTCAATACCTTATTTATCAGGAATTTGCCAATGCCGGAATGGACAACTGGATGGAGGCGAAATTGACACGAAATTTAAAGCAAATGAAAGGAAACGGCACCCTGACCATAAAAGCTCAAGCTCCATTTTTATTCACTGATTATGCTTATTCATCTGTGTCTGCCGAATTGCTCAACAATAGAAGCATCAAAAAAATGAACCTAAAAACCCGGGTTTTTGGTCAGATGATGGACGGAAACATTGCCCCCGAAGCAATGTTGCAGCTAAGCGGAGCAAACACCTACGATTTAATGAACAGCCGCTATACCCGAAGCATTGGATGGCTAACGCAAGACCCATTGACATATAGCCGAAACGGAAACCACCTGCATCAAGGTGGAGGGTTGAACATTCGAGGATTTTCGGGTGTGCAGGCCACCAACAACAACGAAACGGATTCGTTTTATATCTACAGTGGTAGCCGTGGGTTGGCATTTAATGCCGAACTTGATTTTGGCAACTACATCAACCCAAAACTGAAAAAACTAGGACGAAAAATAAACATTAACCCCTATTTGTTTACTGATTTGGGTGTGCTTGGCAATGCTAATAATCAATACAGCGACCTAAGAATGGATGCAGGTGTTGGAGCCAATTTTGCGTTGCTTTTCAACAACAAATGGACCGCCACCAAACCACTCAACATTCGGGTTGATCTTCCATTTTTCTTAAACCGAATACCCGAGGAACAAAATGACTACCTCAAATTTAGATACGTTGTAGGCATAAACAGAGCATTTTAAGCGTGATTCGATTAAACAACATAGAAAAATATTTTGGGCAGCTAAAAGTGTTGGATGGCATTCAATTAGAAATTGCCAAAGGTGAAGTGGTGAGCATTGTGGGAGCCTCAGGAGCCGGAAAAACCACCCTGCTGCAAATTATGGGAACGTTAGACAAACCAACCTCGGGCAGTGTGCTGTTTAACGATGTGGCCGTAAACGAACTGAACGCCAAAAATCTGGCGGAATTCCGCAATCAAAACATTGGTTTTATTTTTCAGTTTCATCACCTGTTGCCCGAGTTTACAGCATTGGAAAATGTTTGTATTCCGGCCTATATTGGTAAAAAGGGAAAAGCCGAAACCGAGAAACGAGCCAAAGAATTGTTGGATTATTTGGGCTTAAACCACCGGTTTGGCCACAAACCCAATGCCCTGAGTGGTGGCGAACAACAACGGGTGGCAGTGGCACGTGCCCTAATGAACAGCCCCATGGTGGTATTGGCCGACGAACCCAGCGGCAACCTCGACACCGAAAATGCCAACGAACTGCACAAACTGTTTTTCGACCTAAGAAACGAATTTGGCCAAACCTTTGTCATTGTTACCCACAACGACCAACTTGCCGCCAGCACCGATAGAAAAGTGGTGATGAAAGATGGTAGGTTGGTGTGAGGGGTAAAAAACAGGTAGTATTTACAAAATTCAAAAGCAATGCTTCAATTTAACATTTTGGTGAAATTTGAAAATACTAACACCTTTAGCTGCCATGCCCCATTTTTCCTGGAGAGAAAATAATTTCTCGTGCTACCGAATAAAAGGAAATGGAGTAAAAAATGGAAATTTAAAAATTTGTAAATAATTGATTAGCAATGCTTAAATTTGACATTAGTCAGAATGCTTTCAATAGCTCGCAGAAACAAAAATTCTGATTAGTGCGTTATTCTGATATAGATTAATTTTGTCTTAAATAATTAGATATGAATGTTCAAACTGAAAAATTAGATTTAATTGAGTGGATTTCAAGATTGAATGACACAATGATTATTGATAAATTAATTAAAATAAAAGATGATTATTCAAAATCTAAAGACTGGTGGGATTCTCTAAAAAAAGAAGAGATTGATTCAATAAATAGAGGACTAAAAGATTTCGAAGAAGGGCGGGTTCATTCTCACGAAACGGCTCGCAAGATTTATGAAAAATACTTATAAACTCATTTGGTCGGATGAGGCTCTGAGTAATTTAAAAGGAATTATTGTAATACTCCCCAAAAATAGGACAATTCAAAAGATTAATAAATTTGAATTGGAAAATGAATAAAGAAGAATAGAGTGAATTGAAAGATGCCCTTGTTAAAGGCATGGAAATCGTTTATACACGACTTCTTGAATTTAAAAGAGAGAAAAAAGTGAATTGGTCATTATGATTAATTAAAAAATTGTTAGGATAAGACCCTGTTCGATTTTTTCCTAAAATCAAGTGCCAACGGCAAATGGAATTTGGCCAAACCTTTGTCATCGTTACCCACAACGACCAACTTGCAGCCAGCACCGACAGAAAAGTGGCGATGAAAGATGCTAGGTTGGTGTGAGGGAGAACCCATTTGCTCGTAAGAATTTTTATTTTTCACTATTGTTCTAACTACTAATTTGTTATTTTGGTCGCTCAGTTCGTTAACAGAAAAATATATGGCTAACATTCAACAAATTGTAAAAGAACTCAAAAAATCATTGTCAAACTTTGACCTTAATAAGGCAATTGAAATCTCTGACAATGAAGCAAAAACCAGAATGTACCTTGTTGAACCATTTTTTGAAGCACTTCGATTCAATAGGGGTTTTGAAAATGGAAACTTAGTTCCTGAATTTGACGCTGATTTTGCAACTCTTAAAGGTAAAAAAGTCGATTATGCTATTTTGTTCAGAAATAAACCCGAAATCATCATAGAGGTAAAAAAATGTAATACAAGATTGAATGATAAACATCTTGCTCAATTGAATGAATATTTCAATAACACGAATGACTCAAAAATTGGCATACTCACAAATGGTGTCCAATTTGACTTTTATTGTCGAAACAATAACGGCGGTTCTGGACTGCACCCTACATCATTTTACTCATTTAGTTGGGAGAACATTGAGGGTAGCCAAATTGAAAAACTAGCTGAATTTTATGCTACATCTATTGACACAAAACTAATTATTGATAATGCCCAAGATTCATTTTTTATGGAGGGCTTTGAAGAGGCACTTTTCAAGGAACTTGCGAACCCTTCAAAGGAGTTTACAAAGGCAATTTTTGCACACATGAATGGGAATCGAATGACCGAAAATATTGAAAAACAAATCCGAGAGTTAATAAATTCCGTATCGATAAAATCCGCACTTGACAAATTGATTTTAGAAGAATCGACTAGAGCAAATTCCGGTATTATAACAACGGAGGAGGAATTAAAAGTATTCCATGTCATTAAGACCATTTTAGCTCAGCATAAACGAATTGATACAAATTCCGTTGGTTACCGTGATTTTAAAGGGAAATTTTCTATCTTGATTGACGACAATTTGAAGAAAAAGATTTGTGATCTCTACATTACTCCGACTAATCAAAAGATTGATATCGATGGGAACAAAATTGACATTACGGACATAGATAGTATAGTTAAACTGAAAAAATCGTTAATTGACAAGGCATTAACCTACATGTGAAAAGAAAATTAATGCTCAGCTACTCGTCCACTGTTGATGATAGATCGTACCTCCTACCCCATATTTCAACTTAGAAAGTTGGACAAAAAATTCAATGCTAAAGGACGTATTCATAAATCTGTTAAAAAACTACACATCCGACAATGGGCTGATAGATGAATTATGGACAGAAATGGAGGAGCAACATGCTAACCCCAAAAGGCATTACCACACATTGCAGCACCTCGAAAATTTATTTATACAACTGACCAAAGTAAAAAACGACATACAAGATTGGGATACTGTGTTGTTTACATTGTTTTACCATGATGCTATATACCTCGCCACAAAATCAGATAACGAAGAAAAAAGTGCTGAACTTGCAGAAAAACGACTATCGCACATTGGTGTTTCAAGAGACAAAATAGAACGCTGCAAACAACAAATTTTGGCAACCAAATCGCATATATTCTCGGAAGAAGATGACACAAATTTCTTTACGGATGCCGACCTTTCGGTGCTGGGACAAGATTGGGACACTTATGCCAACTATTTTAAAAATGTGCGGAAAGAATATGCCATTTACCCCAACTTTATCTATAAAAAAGGTCGTAAAAAAGTGTTAAACCATTTTTTGACAATGGACAGAATTTATAAGACCGACTTTTTTTACAAAACCTATGAAACTCAAGCAAAACGGAATATTTCAAAAGAGTTGACGCTTTTAGAGATGTAATCAGCAATTACCATTTTTTTGAGAGCCGCAATTCTTGAACGAACCGAAATCGATTATTCAAACATTTTCATACATTCGTCCTATGAAAAAAACAATCTATGGAATTTTATTGCTGGTGCTGGGCATCAGCGTAAAAGCTCAAAATAACCACAGCTTTTTTATTGACCAAGACTGGGAAAAAGCCCGAGATTTGGCCAAAGAATCAAATAAAATTTTGATCGTTGATTTTTATACCGAGTGGTGTGGTTGGTGCAAAGTGATGGATAAAAACACCTTTTCAGATAGCACGGTTCTCGCTGCCTTAAACAAAGATTTTGTTGGTTTAAAATTAGATGCAGAAAAGGGAATTGGAGTGGATGTGGCCATGAAATATGGGGTTTCCGGCTATCCCACCATTGGTTACTTTTACCCTTCGGGCAAACCCATTGCCATTTGGTCTGGCTATTGTGAGCCGGCGGTATTCTTGCAGAATTTAGATTCTATTAAATCTAGGGCTATATCGGGTATCGACTTCTACCCAGGCGTTAGTTCAAATTTGAATCTTGATTTTCCAGACTTTTTTCTAAAAGCAAATGGAAAAAATGGAAAACGAAAATATCCGGATGAAAAAACACTCACAAAATGGCTTTCAAAAAATGATGTGATGAACGAAGTAGGGTTTCGTGTTTTTCAACGTTTTAGTTTTTTGCTAAACGATAGTATGCAAAATCTTTTTACATCATTAATGCCTGAATATAACAAACAGTTTGCTACGGAGGAGGTCTATTCGGTGGGCAGAGATTTAATATTTATGCAATTGAACAAAGCTACAAGTGCAAACGATACTGCACTGTTTAATGAAATATTACATAAAGCTCCTTTATATTGCGAACCGGGCAAGTCGGAAGATTTGAAAGCCGATCTACGATTTCAATACTACCAGGACACAAAGGATTATGCCCATTTGGTTCCTATGGTTGAGGAACGTTTTGGTGAGCAAAGCGAGGGTGAGCGGTATTTGCTGAATAATATTGCATGGGAATTGGTTGAAAATTGCTCAGACAAAGCACTTTTGGAACGAGCCGCCAAATGGATGGCTAAGGTTATTGTGGCCGAACCCAAATACAATTATATCGATACGTATGCTTGGTTGCTGTACAAAACCAATAAGTTGGAATTGGCCAAAGAAGTTGCCGAACGTGCCATAAATGTGGCCAAAAACGAAGGAAAAAATGCCGCTGAGACAGAGAAACTACTTGAATTGCTTAAACAATGATGAGCAAACACAAGGATCTAATTTCCGCAACAGACGATTTTTTTAAAACCTACTGGAACTGTAAAAATGAAGTTCTACCGGATTGGTCAAAACATTGGGTGTTTGTAAACTCTGTGCCTAATCATGAAAAAAGAGGATGTTATGCACTTCTGGAAAATGATGAAATCATTTATGTCGGCTCTGCACTGGGCTCTGGATATCGAAATTACAAAGGAAATGGCTTAGGTTTTCGTTTAAAAAGATATTATATGGTTGATAAAAATAATAAATCAACTCAACGAAAATATATGCCAACGGAAGATTGGTCGAATCTCACCTCAATTGTCACAATCGGATTTCCTGATGAGCATTACCATCTTGCCGCTGCTTTGGAAATTTATCTAATTACAAAACTAAACCCACGTAGAAATAAGCTTCATCGAAACGATGAATGACGGAGTTAAAAAACATCTCTTTTGTGCTTGATATATTCCCTACCTTCGCCCTCAATGAAATTCCTTTTTATTATTTGGATTGGTTTTTTGGTGAGCTTCAAACCTCACTCTTTTTCCCAAAGTTCTACGCATTTTAAGAATTTGCATCAGCTAAATGATTCTATTTTTCGGTCGGAGCAGCCCTCTAAAAAAGGATTTAAAGAATTGGAAAAACTGGGTATTCAAACCATTTTAAACCTCCGAAATAATAAGAAAGATAAAACCTCGAAAAGCTCCAATCTGCGGCTGGAACATATAGAGATAAAACCAACAGAAGTGACCTATGCAGATGTGGTATCGGCATTAAAAATTATAAAAACCGCACCAAAACCGCTGCTTGTTCACTGCTATTATGGCTCTGATAGAACAGGGGTAATTGTGGCCACCTACCGCATGGCTTTGTGCGATTGGGAAAGGGAAGATGCCATAGATGAATTTAGAAAAACCGAGTACGGCTATCATGAAAAAAGACTGCCCCAGTTGCTTACCTTTTTGCAGAACCTTGATATTGAGAAACTTAATGCCGATTTGAAATAAAAAAATAATTTTCACCCAACGGGTTACTTTTTCGTTTCGTCAAGTATAAAGAAACGTTAAAAGTAAAGCTATGAATTCTATTCTCAACATTCGGTTTAAATCAATCTTTGCCCTTTTGGTTTTTTATTTTATGAGCTTTTCGGCTTTTGGCCAATTGGGTGCCATACGCATCGAAACGGAAAAGTTCAAACTCTCTGAGGCCGCCAACTTTCATTACATTCCGATGGACTTTAACCATTCCGACATTGACAAAAAGGTTTTGGGGTTAGATGCTTCAAAGGTGGTAAGTGTCTCTCTTGTTTATACCCAATTCAAATTGTCTGAGCGGTTTGATCAATTAGCTTTAAATCAGGCGAGAATTGATGAGCTTTTTAAATATGTACCGCAGCTTAAATCAAACAAAAGCATTAAATGGTATTTGGTGGCACAAACAGGCTGCAACACACCGGGCGACTGCCGAGGTTTTTTTCATGGTTTTGAGATAAAAACCATGTCGGAAGATGATTTAAAAAAGGATTTTAGCGAAAAAACACTGACCACCTATTATAAAAATTTATACTCCGGAAAAACCACCGACTCGCACGTGCTAGATTCGCTTATTGAAACTGGAAAAAGTTCGATTATTCGGGTATGCGACACCACCTATCGGTCGGTTGAAAATCCCAAAAACAGGGTTGGAAAAATGCTGGGTAGAAATAAGAAATCGAAGCAAAATTTCATTAAAAACCTCAACAAAAAAGGGTTTAAGGAAGATGAACTTATATTTTGGGTAGATGCAAAAGGAAAAATGCAAGTCACCAATGATATGGATGATGAAGGCATTCTCAAATCCTTAAAATCGGGTTTTCGGTTTACCTCCTCTCGCTATCAGGGAGAGAAATCGGCCACCCAATACACGTTAAAATTTAGCATTCGAAACGGGAAAATTAAATCATTTACTACCCTCGCTTTACCCATTGATAGCAACCGAAAAGCAATAGAAAATTTTCAATATTCCACCAGCACCGAGCAGGTAATTAATTGTTCGTATGTTGACACTTCTGTAAAATTGGGTACAACGTTCTTATACGAAAATGTGGTTACTAAAGTATTGGATAGAAACAAGGATTGGAGCAATTGTGTGGTTGCCACCGACGTTACCGGCAGCATGTCGCCATACATCGGTCAATTTTTGGCTTGGCATCAACTCCATCTCAAATCGAGCAGCAAAAACACCGATTTCGTCTTTTTTAATGATGGCGACAATATGGCTGATTATTTAAAAATAACGGGCGAAGTAGGGGGATTGTATTACATAAAAACCAACAATTACACCACGTTAGAAAAAACATTGAATAAAGCTCAAACAGCCGGATGCGGCGGCGATGGCCCAGAAAACAACATTGAAGCAGGAATCTATGGCCTGGAGGTAAAACCGGATGCCAAAGGTATTATTATGATAGCCGACAACTATGCCACACCCCGCGATTTAGAATTGTTAAGTCAAATAAAAGTACCCATACACGTAATAGTGTGCGGTGCACAAAATGGCGTGAATTTAGAATATCTAAATATGATTCGTGAAAACGGCGGAAGTCTTCACACCATTGAAGAAGACATAACAAACCTGGCAAAACTTACAGAGGGCGAGGTAATTACGATTTTAGGAACCAAATACAAAGTTACATTGGGCAAATTGGTGCCGGCAATCAGTTAGGGTAAAATGGGGCTGTCTCGTCTTTTCAGATGGCCCTATTTATTTTTACAAAAAAACATACAAACTTTTTGAGGCGTGTATAACCCACAAAATCAAATGCCGCAAGAAGCGGCCAACTTTGTTGTATGAAATTTCGATTTTTAATTTTCTTATTCCTTGTGGGCATTTCTTCTGCAAAGGCACAAATCAACTTTGTTTCGGGCACATACGAAGAAGCCTTGGCCAAAGCATCTGCCGAAGGCAAATTGTTGTTCATTGATTTTAGGGCAGATTGGTGCAAACCTTGTTTAGAAATGGAAAAAACCACGTTTCAGGATGTGGATTTAGGAAATTATATGGCTGACAATTTTATTTCCTACAAGGTAGATGTTGACTATTTTGACGGTATGGATTTGCAGGAAAAGTTCAATGCCTCTGTGTTGCCCACCCTATTGGTTATAGACCCGATTGACGAAGCTGTTCAACTCAGATTAATTGGTCTAAAAACGAAATCGGAATTAGAAACCGAACTCAAAAAACTTCGAAACGAACCCATTGTTGTGGTGGAACCTACACCTACCGAAACTGAACCAGCCGAAAATCCGTCAAAGCGAAAGTGCTTTCTTCGCCGATGGTTGGATAAAATTACGGAGTAGGTATCTTTCAGACAAATTATTCAAAGATAGTTCCGGCCAAAACCGCTGATTTTGCAAAATTTTTGAGGTCGAGATTATGGTCAATGTTGTTTTCGTCAAAAAACTGAACCAAATTTTCCGTTGGCATATTTCCCACCAATTTGTCCTCGGCCATGGGGCAACCGCCAAATCCCTTCAAAGCCCCGTCAAACCTACGGCAGCCATGTTGCCAAGCGGTTTCCACCTTTTCTTTCCAATTGTCTTTTCGTGTGTGAAAATGTGCCCCAAACTCGCTGTTTTTAAAACTCTTATTCAGTTTTTCAAACACTGCCTTAATTTTTGCAGCATCCGACACACCTACTGTATCACTTATAGAGAATGAATCAACACCAATTTCTTCAATTTTCCCCACCCAATCTTCCACAATATCCGCATTCCAATCATCGCCATAATTGTTGCCAAACCCCATCGAAATGTATATTACCACTTCCTTTTCATGCTTTTTGCTTTGGTCAACCAAATATTTTACCACGTCCAAACTTTCTGTAATGGATTGATTGGTATTGCGTTGCTGAAAGGTTTCAGAAATAGAAAAAGGAAATCCTAAATAATTGACTTTTAGGTGTTTAACCGCATCGTCTATGCCTCGTTTGTTTGCCACAATTACCGAAAGTTTTGTTTCAGAATCGTTGAGATTATCCAAAACTTCGATGGTATCACGCATTTGAGGAATTACTTTTGGCGACACAAAACTGCCGCAATCAATCGTGTGATAGCCCACCTTTAAAAGACTATTTAGGTAATCAATTTTTGTTTGGGTAGGCACAAACCAATGCAACCCCTGCATGGCATCGCGAGGACATTCAATTATTTTAACGTTCATATTACTCTTTGATGCTTGCATTTCGAGTCAAAAGTACCATTTTTGCCGCTTTTAAACGAAAAATAAGAATTATAAACGTATGTCTCAAGAAGAGATTTCTAAAAATGAGGTTGAGATGGAAAACAATAGTTCCAACGAGAACCTACCTACCCCGCACAATACAAAAATGGAAAACGAAAACACACATTCAGAAGCAAATGAAACTCCGGTTTCTGAAGCTCCGGTTACAACCGACGAAACAACCAACCTAACAAATGAACACGTTCAGCAAGAAACTCCTCAAGCAACCACCGAGGAAGTAGTTGAGACTGTTGCACAACAAGAAACTTTTGAAGCTGTTTCAACCGAAATTGTAAATAACAACGAAGAAGACGATGGTTTGGAAGACGATTCAAACGTGGACGACGAATCGGAGGAAGAATCAACATCAGACGAGGACGACACACACGCCCACATAGATTTTGAGGTCTTAAACAAAGACCAATTGCTCGATTTGGCTATCGAGGCAAATCAAAAAATGACTGCTCGCGAGGCTTTGGCAAGATTGCGTCAAATCAGACCCATCTTTAATGACATATTGCGAGCCGAAAAAAGAGAAGCACTACACAAGTTTGTAGAAGAAGGTAACGACCCCGAAACCTTTGAATATGACGACACCAACTACCGCGAACGGTTTAAAAATGCTTTCAATTTGGCCAAAAATGCCCGAATGGAAGAAATAAACCGTATTGAAAAAGAAAAACTAAACAACCTAAAACGCAAAGAAGAGCTGTTACAACGTTTGCGTGAAATAACCGACTCGGACGAGACCGAAAAAAGTTTAGACGCGGTTAAAGAAATTCAACAAGAGTGGAGAACCATTCGTGTGTTGCCAGTTGACAAAGTGCAAGAAACGTGGGATAATTATCACTTTTTGTTGGATAAATTTTACGACAATCACTCCATAAACATTGAGTTGAAAGAGCTTGACCGCAAGAAAAATCTTGAGGTTAAAATTGAACTCTGCAAAAAAGTGGATGAGCTAAGTGCCGAAAATTCATTGAAAAGAAGTTTTATACTTTTAAATAAATATCAGGAAGAATTTAAAAACACAGGCCCGGTTCCGAGAGAGTTTAACCAAGAAATTTGGGATAGATTTAGAGCCGCATGCGATAAAGTTTATGAGCAAAAAAGGGCTGTTTTTGAAGCATTAGAAGCCGACAGACAGAAAAATCTGGAACTAAAAAGTGTATTGGTTGAGAAAGCCGAAATGATTACTCAACTGCTGCCAAAAAAAGGAAAAGACTGGAAACAGAAAACGGAAGAACTCGATGGGTTGATGACCGAATGGAAAAAAATTGGTCAAGTGCCGAGGGCTCAAAGCGACGAAGTTTGGAAAAAATTCAGAAAATCGTTTAACACTTTTTATGACGAGAAAAGCAATTTCTTCAAGCAATTGATGAAAGATCGAAAAGCCAATCTTGTGATAAAAGAAGATATATGCAAACGGGCAGAAGAGTTAAAAGACAGTGATGACCTAAACTTTGCCACCAACGAATTGAAAAAACTTCAACGAGAATGGCAAGAAGTTGGGCCTGTATCCGAAAAAATATCAAATGCCATTTGGAAGAGATTCAGAACTGCCTGCGATTTTGTATTCAGCAAAAAAGAAGAAGAATTTAAAAATAGAAAAGGCATTGAAACCGAAAATCTAACCAAAAAGAAGGAGGTTATTGTCAAATTAGAAGCCTTACTAAACGATGGCAACTCTGAATCTATTTTGGATGATTTAAAAGCTCTACAAAAAGAGTGGAACGGCATTGGTTTTGTGCCAATGAAAAACAAAAAAGAGGTAGAAGACAGCTACAGAAAGGCCTCTGATGCCGTGTTTAACAAGTTTAAACTCGACAAAAAGTCAGTTAAACAAACGCAAATAAAAGAGCATTATCAAAACCTATCGCAAATGCCTGCCGGCAAAAGCAAATTGGACGACGAGGCTCAAAAAATTCAAAAGAAAATCCGGTTTTTGGACAGCGAAATCATTACGCTTGAAAACAATATGGAGTTTTTTGGCCGTTCAAAAGGTTCGCAAAAACTAAAAGAAGAAATTGCTTCAAAAATTGAAAAAACAAAAGAGCAATTGGGCAGATTGAGAGCAGAATTAAAGGTTATTAAAAACCTAAAAAATCCGCCAAAAGAAAAAGAAGTTGTTTTAGAAACCAGCGAAACAGCCGAATAAAATGCAACAACCTTATGGTTTGTTGACACGCATTTTCCTGTTTCTTAAACACATCTGCATGGCCAAAACATGGCGTAGTGTGCATAGCCCGATGGTTTTTGCATTGATGCAGAACATACACAAAAACTCGCTTCCAAAATCAAGATTTACGAAGGTAGAAGCCTTACGAAAGCAACTTTTGACCAATCAACAAATACTTCGGTTTGTCGATTTTGGCAACAACAAAAAAATGGTCGAAAAAACGGTTTCGGATATTGCCCGAAATTCGGCCAAAAACCCAAAACTATGCAGCACATTAGCCGAAATTGTAGCATTTGTAAATCCACAAACCGCCATTGAGCTTGGCACATCGCTAGGCATTAGTTTGGCCTTCCAGCAATTGGCGGCCCCCAACTGTCGGTTTGTGAGCCATGAGGGCGGAGCGGAAGTGGCAGAGTTTGCAAAGTCAAATTTGAAAGAGTTGGGTTTGAATCCCTGCATCAAAATTGGCTCGTTTGAAAAATCATTGCCCGAAACCCTTCAAAAACTGCAAACAATTGATTTTGCTTTTATTGACGGGCATCATCAACAACAGCCAACGCTGGATTATTTTAATCAAATATACCAGCACCTTTCGCCCAACGGCGTAGTGGTTTTTGACGACATCTACTGGTCGGAGGGCATGAAACTAGCCTGGGAAAAAATATGCCAAGACTCACGAGTTTCTATCAGCATTGATTTGTTTCACTTAGGCATTGTTTTTATCAGAAAGGGTGTGGAGAAACAGCATTTCCTGTTGAGGATTTGAGGTAGATATTTTGTAAATTTGAATAGAATTAAAAATCGGAAAGATATGTTTAATACCCTAGAAATAGACCGAAATAACCTAACAATAATGGGTGTAAAATTTTCGGATTTAAAGACGCTTGAAAGCACTGCAAATGCCTTGGGCAGCAATATGTTTGAAGGTTTTAAACCAACTCCAAAGGGTGTTGAAATAATCCGGGACTACGTGACAGGAAAAATATCTCTAACAGAGTTTGTGGCATTGGCCAAACAAAAAGTGTATGTCTAATTCATACAAATATATAGACCCTGACTATACCTATACCGACCCCAAAACTGGGCTTTTACGCAATTTACCCAACATAACAGACCCTGAAGTATTGCTTTTTGTTGAGAGTGGTACAGTCACCAAACGTCTGCAAGAACTTTATGAAAACCCGATAAAAATTAACGGAATTGACAGCCTTTTTGAAATCCACAAATACTTGTTTCAAGACATCTATGTTTGGGCAGGTAAAAAACGTAAGGTCGAAATAAGTAAAGATGGCAAACAGTTTTTCCCTACGTCACATTTTGACAAGGCATTTAGACACATTGATCAGTTAATTGCTGAGTTTGAAAAAATTTCGAAGGATAATGAAAAACTTTTAGCCGAAAAGTTGGCCGAAATACTCGACAACATCAACTATTTACACCCATTTAGAGAAGGCAACGGACGAGCACAAAGAGAGTTTTTGAGACTATTGGCATTGGAAAAAGGTTTCGTTCTAAACCTAAACCCTCCCGACAATGAGACCGTTTACGAAAAATATATGAAAGGGACAATTGAGAGTGACGTTAATACACTGACGGAATTACTTTATGAGCTACTTGTCACAAACATTTGAATAAATTAAAGACCTAATTTCCGGTTGAGGATTTGAGGGGAGTATTTTATATTTGAGACCTTGGAGGTGAACTTATCAGGTTGGCAACATATTCTGCAAAATGTTAAATATACTGAATCGATGTTCATAATTCATATAAATTAAACAATGTAAAAAACCGTTGGTCAAAAAAGTACATTTGAAATATAAACTTGCAAAGTATACCCAAAACTTTGGTTCAGCATTTGGAAAAAACTTTCAGCAATAAGGTTAATTAGGCATAAATAAAATAGAAATGAATACCCCAATACCAATTATATACAAGGAGAAAAGCCTTACTCCCTTTGTCTTCTATACCGAATTCCTTCTAGAAGTAGCACATTTTTACTCTGAGCATAAAAATAACAACAACTCTTTAGAGTTCAAATTAATTGAAGGTAATGATTTAGAATACTCAAAAAAAAGGTACTACATAGACCCAATTACCTTACCATTGTTACTTAGCCTTTTTCAACAGCTAAGAAATTTTCATAAAAACCCGATTAAACTTCATTTGTCCAATACACCAATTACAATTGATGTTTTAGAATATTTATACCGTTCTCAATTTTTCTACATAACAGGAAGTAACGTCAATCCTAATTTTCCACTTGGTCGAAATATTTTAGATTTTGATGATGTTTATTTAGGCGGATTTAAAGGAAAAGTAATTAGAACAGAACATAAATTAAGATGTTACTCGCTTAATGATGATAATTTAAAAGTAAGATTATCAAATATTACAGATGGTGAGCCTGCACAAAGAGATTCATTAGTTGAGTTTTACACCTACAAGGTTAAAGAACATTTTTATGATTTATTGTTTGAAAATGAAACAACTAGTCATTTAACATCCGAATTTATCGAAATACTAGCTGAGCTCATAACAAATGGTGTTTTACATTCAAAATCAGATGCATTTGTTTTAATGTTTTCAGATAAGTTTAAAACAAAATTTTCAATTTCAGACAATGGTATTGGACTTTATGAGTCTTTAAAAAACAAAAAGGATACAGGTGAATTCTACGAAAAATTTGAACTCCTTAAATCTTTATCGAATTCCTTTCCATTAAAGATTGATGATAATATCAAAAATTCTGCATTAATTCTATTTGAAACGCTTTATTACTCAATGCTAAAAGACAGACAAGGTCTTTTTGATTTGATGTGTAATGTAGTACTTGACTGTAGTGGTTATTTTAGACTACATACTGATAATGCTCAAATAATTGTTTCGGCAAGAATGCTGACCGAATTGCAAAATCTTTACGAAACTAGAATGCAAATATTAAGCACTAACCACTCCTTAATGTTTGGAAAAATCAAATCCGAAGAATTTAAAGAAAAATTGACCAATCTAAAAGGAATATGCAAAAAGCAAATCACAGAGCTTGCAACATCAATATTTAGGAAATATTCAGAAGACACAAGGTTTTCTGCATTAAGAATATTTGAAGTTCGTTTTAGAGGAGTTCATATTGAGGTTGAAATTCCTAATTCAATTGAAAAATTATGATAATCTCTAAAATAAAAATATCGAACTGTTTGTATTATCATTTACACGCTGAGCAAACGATAACATCTGCTTTTGTTGATAATGGTAATATCGGGATTTCCGAACAATTGGTTAATGAAACGACATTAATTAAAATTATAGAGGATTATAGCAAAGAGGTTGAAGATAAGCCGGAAGTTGTGGTTTTAAACTTTGAAAATATTAATGCAATTCAAAATAACCAACTATCAAAAATTAGTGACTTAAAAAGCTTAAACACAAATCTTGTACTGATAAATGTCAAAAAAGAACTAATCAAGGAGTTGAATCTACTTAGCTTATTTAACAATGAGAATAATATTATTGATGAGGATAATAATTATTTAGTATTCAACTGTTTTGAGACTGGTAAATTTCAAGTTTCTTATTCAACTCAAGAAATTTTCAAAATACATTTTTTAAATTTATTAAAAGAGAAACACATCAAACAATTGGAAGGTGAAGAGAAATATCACTCTTCATCATCTGTATATCTCTCTAAATGGATAAATATAAAAAAGTTCATCAGCATTGATAAAGAATTTTTCTTGTATGCAATTTATAATTTAGCTGTAAAGACTTATCAAAAATGGTTTAAAAGCTTAATCCCATTGGATAATGAAAATAAACCAATTTTAGTGTGCCAAAATCTTAATAGCTCTTACATTACTTCAATTCTTTCAACTTTATTAAGGACAGATATTGTTATACTAGACCAAATCGGCCCAATAAACAAAATGTATAGCACACTTGATAGTAAAATTGAAACCAATAAAAAATACATTGTTGTTTCTGATTTAGTTTGTCTTGGAACAGAAATTAAAATTGCAAAAAGTCTTATAGAGTTTTTAGGTGGCAAATATCTAGGTAATGTTTCAATTGTTAGAATCCAAACAATTGACCCTGTTTACCGAAGTTTTGAAGATGCCGAGTGTGTATTTGTTGTAGATAAGGAAAGTAACAAAGAAATAGGTTATAAAATTTCAACAGCACTAGATATATAAAATGAAAAAGGCAATAATACATATCTCTGATTTACACGTAACAAATCATCTTGACCCCAACGGGTATGAAAAGGCGAAGGAATTAAACTCATTTTTCAACACTGATAAAAATGATGAATTTGGAGATGCGTTTTTGCAATCCATAATTCAACATATAAAGGAAGAGTTTTCCGATACTGAATTTTATTTAATGGTAACTGGTGACATTTCAGATTCTGCCAGTAGAAACGAATATATAGAGGCTAAACGCATTTTAAATGAATTTATAACTTCATTAAAAATAGATAAAAGAAAGACCTTGATATTGCCTGGGGATCACGATGTGAATTGGGTGGATTGTGCAAAAGCATTAGATGATTATGGTGTACAGGATAAAAAGGCTTTCGAATTTCACCAAGAGAAATTTCAAAAATTCACTGATTTCTACAATGATTTTTATTCCGATGAAGGAATTGTTTTTGATCCAGAAAATGCAGTTAGTGGTAAAATTGACTTGACCCTTAATTCATTAATAATTGGATTGAATTCGAATTTTAAAATTGGGGCTCAATCGGGTGAGGGATATATTAACCTTGAAAAACTAAAAATAGAACTTGAAAATATTATTTCTGAAAATTCAGATAAACAAATTTTTACTGCTTTTCATCATAATTTGGAGGCAAAATATGAAAACTCAGCAATTGGAAACTGGGAAAAAGACAACCGAAATCAGGTAAAAGAATATTTACAAAGTAAAGATATTAAGGTCTTATTCTACGGAAATGAGCATACTTCATTTTCAGAGGAAGAAGATGGTGTTTTATTTCAAAGTGCTGTAGGCACATTGAGTAAAAAAAATTCCATTTTATCATTTAAAATTTATGAAATTGACGAATCAGATGGATTCATCATAAATAATAAATTGTTTAATTTTCAGCCACAAAATAGCCTTACATTACTTGGTGATGGATATTGGTCTCGTATTGAAAGTTCACCACAGGAGAAGAAGTGCTTTGTTATAATAAAACCAGTAGAAAAAAACCAGCCCATAATAAAGCAGGTTCAAATAGTCGAATACAACCATATTGAATTACCGTCAATTCAACAAATAGAAACAACCGAGTATTCAACTAAGTTATTTAATCTTGTTAAAGAAAAAAAACTTTTTCATTCTGGACACTTTCATTGGAGTGAGACATCTAGAGCCCACAATTGGATCGATGTAACAAAAATTCTAAACAATTTTTATGATTTAGTTTTTGCTAAAAATGCTATTCTCGATTTAGTTGAAAGAAACATTGGGAAGAATTTTGATTTCGTTATCGGTTTAGGAATTGAAGGAAATATTTTATCTACGAAAACAGCAATAAATTACGAAAAACCATATTCGTTTTTACCATATTCATACCGTTATGATGGCCATAACGATTTTGAAAGAGAAATCTGTTTTGAGAATGACAACAAGTATAAATCAGTACTAGTCATTACAGATGTCGTAAATGACGGAAGAACAATTAGGAAATTGATACACAAAAGAGCTGTTGATTTTTTTAAAACGGTAGAAAAAATATTTGTTGTGTCTCTTTTCTACACAGGTAATGTTCTTAAACCCAATACTACTATTTTAAATCTTACTCAGGAGCAATTAACTGCAAAAGGTATTTTGGAAGAAGACCATCCTGAAAGTAGAATTTCATATTATTTTGTAACTGCTATGAAAGTAGAAGAATGTCCATATAAGGCAGATTATAAAACTGCTTGTTTATTAATGCAAAACCCTGAACTTGGATGTATCCATAAATTCTATGATGACGAAAAAGTTGAAAAAAGGAAGAAATTGAAAATCAACCTACAGGTGTAAGTATTGTTCCCTCCTTGCCCTCCCAATCAAATCGCTCCGCAAACACACCAAAATCAGGCACTTCATTCTTCTCAATCGCAGATTTAAGAAATTCGTAAAACTCCTCATCAGAGTTGTAAAAAACGCCAATACCTTGATAGAGTTCAGGATACGAGAGTCGGTTGGGTAAAATGGGCAACACATGGCAGGCTGAGGCTTCCAGCACACTCAATCCAAAAAATTCCTGATTGCTGGTCACCGGCAAAATGGTGCTTTGCCAAAGTGCTTTTGTGTAATCCTCTCGACTGTCGAAATAGCCCCAATGCACGATGTGTTTTGCCAAAATAGTCCGTGCTTCTTCAAAAATAGCAGGGGCTTTTTCGTATTGCTCGCCGCACACAATCAACTGAAAGTCAAAACCTTCAAGGCTCAACCGCATCAAGGTTTTAAAAAATAATTCTGGATTTTTGTCGTGCTCCCAACGATGATTCCACAAAATGGTGGGAACCCTATTTTTTGCCGTTTTGAATCGGTTTAATTCATTCAACTCAATGCCCAAATATTGCACCGAACATTTTGGTTTGGCTTCTTGTAGCCGACGAATAAGCGGTTTGCTATCGGGAAAAGGGAACAAAAATTTCTCCATTTCATCAAAAAATGAATCAAAATGAAACTGAGAGTTAAACAATACTTTATCTGCACAAAGCACTGATTTATAGTTGATAAAACCATAATGTCTATCTCGATGCTTCTCGCCTTCGGGTGTTCTAAAAGGGTAAACCACCTGATTTTCATGCATATACAGCACAATGGACGTTGATTGATGCCCAGGGTTTAAAAATGCCTTAAAGCTTAGCACATCCAACATATCCGAAACCAAAAAAACATCAAACTGGTTATGTTGATTCACCTGTTCTGCCAGCTCGATAAAACCTGCCGTCATTCGCCATTTCCAATGTCTGCCGGGCAGGGTAAAGGTTTGAATATCTGTCGAAAAATACTTTTTTAATGAATCAACCCAATATTTGTGCGAACCGGAATAAAACGGCTCTACAATAGCCACTTTTTGGTGCTTTGTCATTCGCGAATGCCTCTCTCATCGAGTGCCCGACCATAATCGGCTCGATGCTGAAGATGCTTATTATAGCCCGATTGAGGTTCGAACCAGTGGTATCCCGTCCAATCGGCTTTGGCACACATAAAGATGTAATCATTCAGCTCCGGATTCAGCACGGCATCGATGGCTTTATTACTCGGAAATAGCACAGGACCTGGCGGCAAACCGACGTATTTGTAGGTATTGTATGGACTGGGCGATTGCAAATCTACATTTAGCACTCGCTGCCTACCTTCTTGAAATGCAACAAACTTTACGGTTGGGTCGGCTTGCAGCATCATATTGATTTTTAACCGATTAAGATACAATCCGGCAATGGTTTTCAACTCGCTGTCGTGCATGGCTTCGCCGTCAACAATGCTGGCCAATACCACTACTTCGTTTGGTGAAAGACCTAATTTTTCAGCTTTGGCCTTTCGTTCGTCAGTCCAAAACAATTCTCTTTCTTTTAAAAATCGTTTTACCACACTGCGGGCATTCGTAGCCCAATTGAAATGGTAGGTATTAGCCACAAAAAGGCATGGCCAATTGTCGGTATTGTAGCCAATAGAGTCCAAAAACTGACTGTTATTCATCAAATTTTGAAGTTCGATGGAATCCACCTCCAGCGATTGTGCAATCTTTCCAAAAATTTCTTTTCGCCGTATGTCTCCTTTCAAAACTACCCTCACTTCCTCATAATCACCCGCTCGTAGCTTTTTGATAATGCCTCGGTTGCCTAAATTATTTTTCAAAACGTATTTTCCAGGAATCACTCGGTTGGGCAAATTCATCCTATCGGCAAGCAGGTCGAATGTTTTTTTATTTTTTAAAAGCGGATACAGTCCCGTTTTCAGGGAATCATAATTCCAATTTGAACGAATATATAATGTATGTTGTCCGGCCTTGTTATCCACCAAATTATCGGCCAACACCACTTTATGGAATGCATAACCGCCTATTACAAAGGCAATTAAAACAAAAATAGAAACAATTTTTAATAACTTTTTCATTGTTTAAAACGCAAATATACAACGAAGCCAAACGTAGTTTCACCTCATTATAAATTGTAGATTTGCACACGTTGATATGAAAATAGCACTTATTGGATACGGCAAAATGGGAAAGGCCATCGAGGAGATAGCCTTAGCCAAAGGACATGAGATTTCTTTACGCACCGATAGGGAAGGTTTTGAGATAGATGATTTGAAAGATACGGATGTGGCCATTGAATTTTCTACCCCATCAACAGTGGCTGAGAATATAAAAAAATGTGCTGATGCTGGCGTTCCGGTGGTGGTTGGCACCACGGCTTGGTATCATCAATTTGATGAAATGTCGAACTATGTAAAGTCCAAAAACAGTGGACTTTTTACCGCAACTAATTTTAGCATTGGTGTAAATATCTTTTTCAAAATCAATGAATTGGCCGCCAATATGATTCAAAAGTATGGCGAATATGACGTGGAGGTTGATGAAATCCATCATACACAAAAATTGGATGCTCCCAGCGGAACAGCCATTACCACGGCGGAAAAGCTGTTAGCCAACTTTAGTAGAAAAAACAATTGGATTCATCATGAAAACGGATTGGGACACACGAATAATGCGATGGATTTGGTTGTAAATTCGTATCGGGAAGAAAATGTGCCCGGCACGCACAACGTGAAATTTTTTAGTGATATAGATACCATCGAAATAAAACACACCGCTCACAATCGGAAAGGTTTTGCCGCCGGAGCTTTGGCCGCAGCCGAATGGATGCAAGGCAAAAAAGGGATATTTTCGATGAAAGACTTACTTAACTTTTAATCAAAAAATGAATTTTAACCTTATCGAAATTTTTAAGGGATTTAAAACACAAACCAAAGTTGTTTTGGTGGTTTGGACGGTTCTAAATTTGTTCTTTTTAGGCATTCTGCTTTTTGCGGCAAAAGCCCCAATAATTGGCTCCATTATTTTCTTTCTAATTTGGGAAGTAGCGATATGGGCTTATTACATCTACCGATACCATTACCGCGAAAAACACAAATTTGGCGAATGGATTGATGCCATTGGGTTTGCTGTGATAGCTGCCACGGTTATCAGAAGTTTGTTTATTGAGTTGTATCAAATACCCACACCTTCTATGGAAAAATCATTGTTGGTAGGCGATTTTTTGTTTGTAAACAAAATGGCTTATGGCACCCGAGTTTCCATGACACCGCTTTGTTTTCCGTTTGCACACCACACCATGCCTGTTTTGGGCACAAAAGCGTATAGCGAAGCCATTAAATTTCCATACTATCGTTTTCCGGGATACAGCAAAGTTAAAAACGGCGATGTGGTTATTTTTAACTGGCCTGCAGAACGCGAAGGAAGGCCTGTTGACAAAAAGGAAAACTACATTAAACGGTGTGTTGCCATTCCTGGTGACACCCTAAGAGTGATAAACGGTACGGTTTACATAAACGGAAAAATGGAAAATGTGCCTGCAGGTCGGCAGTTCTTCTATGATGTAAAACTTAATTCCCCCTATTTTTCTAATAAATTTCTTAAAGAAAATGACATAAATGAATTATACCAACAGAATGAATTCAATACCGAGTACGGTTTGGTTGCGACGGATGTCACTCGTGATAAAATTAAATCCCTAAATAAGGTTGTTTCAATAGACACATTGCTTGATCGAAAATCTGAAAGGGACACTTTGTTTCCACTTAATCAAAGTCATTATTGGACAATTGACAATTATGGCCCTTTACTCATTCCTAAAAAAGGAGATAGAGTGAAGCTTTCAGCCGAAAATTATAGAATCTATGAGGCATTAATAGCAATTTATGAAAATGATAACATAACAGTTAAGGATAATAAATTTTACCTTGAGGGTAAAGAAATAACGGAATATGAGTTTAAAATGGACTATTACTTTATGATGGGTGATAACCGACACAATAGTGCAGATTCTCGCCTCTGGGGTTTTGTTCCGGAAGATCATATTGTGGGCAAAGCATGGTTTGTACTTTGGTCGCTAAAGCCAGAGGGAAGTTTCTTTAAACGATTCCGTTTTAATAGAAGTTTTATGCTTATTCGCTAATGGAAAGAAATGAAATGCGGGTGGTATTGATAGGCACACCCGACTTTTCCGTACCCAGTTTTCAGAAAATAGTTGATGCCGGATATCAGGTAGTAGGCGTTATTACCTCCGTTGATAAACCTGCAGGACGAGGCATGAATATGCAAAAATCGGCAGTTAAGCAATTTGCCGAGAAAAACAACCTCCACATTTTGCAGCCAACCAACCTAAAAAATCCAGAATTTATTGCAGAATTAGCCCAACTAAAAGCAGACCTTCAGGTGGTTATTGCCTTTCGGATGTTGCCGGAAATGGTTTGGAATATGCCCCGCTTGGGAACGGTTAATTTGCATGCCTCTCTTTTGCCAAATTATAGAGGTGCAGCCCCAATAAACTGGTCCATAATGAACGGAGAAATCGAAACAGGTCTCTCCACTTTTCGGCTAAAACACGAAATTGACACGGGTGATATTTTGATGCAAAAAAAACTCGACATTCAGCCGAATGAAAATGCGGGACAATTGCACGACCGCATGATGCTGGCAGGTGCCGATTTGATGTTAGAAACGTTGGATGGAATCCGATTAAATACACTGACAGCAATAGCCCAAGTTTTTTCAAAAAATGACAAAATAGCCCCAAAAATTTTCAAAGAACATTGTCAAATCGACTGGAAAAATAATGGCTCGAATATCTATAATCAGATTCGCGGACTTAGCCCCTACCCCGTCGCCCGCACCTTTTTAGACAGCAAAATTCTTAAAGTGTATGATGCGAATTTTACTCGCGAAAATCACGACCGATACCCGGGAGTTTTTGAAACGGATGGAAAATCATATTTACACTTTTTTTGTTCGGATGGCATTGTTAGCCTTACCGATGTGCAAATAGAAGGCAAACGAAGAATGAAAATCGATGAATTTCTTCGGGGTTTTAGAATGGATTAATCCAAGGTGTCTTCCCGATAGTTATCATTTTTTTGATTTTTGTTTTTATCAATTAGGGGTTTAAAAATGTAATATGCCCCCACAAAAACAATCAAAGGAATGACGATTTCCGAGACAATTAAAAGTATTTTAAAGTTTTGCGATTCAGGATTCGCCGGAACAACATCTAAAAACATCATACCGCAAAACTACGACTTAACCCCGCGAATAACATTCAAATATTTCGACAATTCCTTTCGCACATCAGGAAAAAGAAGCAAGAGGCCTATCATATTAGGAAAAACCAACGCCAAAATCATGGCATCCGAAAACTTAATAACGGCATCCAAAGTGGCTGCTGCACCCACAACAATGAAAAACAAAAACAATAGCTTGTAAATAATATCGGCGGTTTTGCCTCTCCCGAATAAGAATTTCCATGCCTGCAAACCATAATAAGACCACGAAATCATGGTGGAAACGGCAAAAAGAATAATGGCAATGGTAAGCACAATTGAAAAATGCGGAATCACATTATCAAACGCCATTGAGGTTATATCCACCCCTCCTACTTTGGCACCGGTGGCATTTATAACCACTTTTCCATCCGAGGCAGCACCATAATTAAACACACCCTCCAAGTTATAAAAAATAATAACCAATGCAGTCATGGTGCAGATTACCACAGTATCAATAAATGGCTCCAGAAGAGCAACAATGCCTTCGCTGGCCGGATATCGAGTTTTTACCGCAGAGTGTGCAATGGCCGCAGAACCGGCTCCGGCTTCGTTGCTAAATGCAGCTCGTTGAAAACCTACAATCAACACACCAATAAGACCTCCCAAACCTGCCATTGGGTTGAATGCTCCCTCAAAAATCAATGCTATGGCAGTACCCAAATGACTGATATGTGCAAAGATGATAATGAGTGCCGCCGCCACATAGATAATGGCCATAAATGGTACAATTTTCTCTGTGATGGTGGCTATACGTTTTATTCCGCCTATAATAACAATACCAACAAAAATGGCCAAAATTAGACCTATAATAACACCCGAATTACTGCCGGATATGTTAAAAAGTGAAACTATTTGCTGTGTAGCCTGATTGGATTGAAAAGCATTTCCCCCGCCGAAGGATGCACCCACACACAAAACGGCAAAAACGATTGCCAACACCTTTCCTAAACCCGCTTTTCCATTGAGGCTGAGCCCTTTTCTTAAGTAATACATGGGGCCACCATAAACGGTGCCGTCTTCGCCAATATCTCTGTATTTAACACCAAGTGTACATTCCACAAATTTGGTGGACATGCCCAGCAAACCACAAACTATCATCCAGAAAGTGGCACCCGGTCCGCCAATGGCAATGGCCACTGCCACTCCGGCAATATTTCCCAAACCAACCGTGCCAGAAACGGCTGTGGCAAGTGCCTGAAAATGACTCACCTCGCCTTGTTTACTTTCATCTCTTATTGTATCGGGTATATCGCCGTCTTCCGACACAAAGTCTGCTTTTTCTACCCCATGTTGGTCAACAGAATCATATTTTCCACGAACTACTTTTATGGCTGTCCAAAATTTGGTGACATTTACAAACCGGAAATAAAGAGTAAAGAATAACGCCCCAACAACTAATAGCAAAACCACAATGGGCATGCTTTTGTCACCCAATTTTATCGGATATAACACTATCCCCTCCCACGTGTCGGCAACGGGTGCAAACCAATCATTGATTTTTTCATCCAAACCTTTTTTGGTTTCTTGAGCCAAAGCTAATCCCGAAATAAATAAGCCAGCTAATAGTGTAAACAATTTTCTCATTCCCGATTTTTTTACAAATCGCAATATGGGAATATTATTTTCTAAAACAAAAAAAAGATATGGAGCTAAATTTATTTCTTTTTGAGCAACACCGCTACTTTATTAAAGTCGGCAGCAGCATTTATTACTTTTTCAAATTTCGGATATTCTTCTACCGTATAATTGATGCTATAGTAATATTCATTAATTTCAATCAGCAACTTGCTGCCTTCCAATTTGTAGGTAGATACAAAGCCCATGTCTTTATGCCCATCATCTTTTTCATATCGAATGTTCATAGCCAAATCATCAAGATTTGCCACCTCATATCCCTCAGGAATTTCCACCACCAAATGACGCACGTATTGGTGATTGTGAACATTACTAACCGGAAGTTGTCGATCATTTTCTTGATACAATTCAGCTTGTGGACCAATCAGTTTTCCAACATTGATTAAGTAATTTTCTCCAGCTTTTTGAATAAAAACCTCAGAAGTAAAATCGGCTTCTACGGTAAGTTCTTTTCCGATGTCGGCAACTGTACAATTTTGGATTGTTACATCATCTAGATTCATATCTTCATCGATGGTTTTAATATATGCTTCCCGCATTTCCTTTTGCTCATCGTCGTCCATATACTCATATATGCACTGCATATCCAGTGCATTATAGCCGGTAAAAGAGCGAACTATGTGTGCTTTTGTTTCGGGCAAATTCTTCATGCTCAAGGTAATGGTCATTTCGTCCGATGTGTTTCTTCCATCCACCGGATCAATGTATTTTACCTTTCCCGTGGCCACTCGCTGACCGCCCAACTTGCTAAACTTAGTGAATAAACCGTAATTGGCCGTATAAATGGCAGGTGGAAATCCTACTCGATTATTGATACCAACTGGCGACATATATTTTTTTGATGCAGGGAAATAAAACAAAAGTTCATTCAAGTATGCATAACACTCAAAGTCTGCGTCAAACTCCAGCTCCCTCCTATTTGTGGTATAAACAACCTCATACTCTATTCCTAATTGGTCAAAAATTACTGCGTACATTTTAAGCAAACCCGTCTGATTTACTAACTTGTTTTTCATTACCTGCTTTACATCCGACAGCACGCTATTGCCAATCTCAATGTACCGAAACTCCCGCTTGATATAATTTTCAACCTGTAGAATTTGATCCTCTTCAGATTTTGTTTGATCTATCATCATGGTTTTCACGAGTTTTTTTAAACCTGATTTTTTATAATCCGTCCCCACAATTAAGGAGTTTACAATCTCCGGAAATTTTGAATACCAATCGATGGTTGTGTGGTTATAGGTGTTTTTGTGAAGATAGTGAATAACACCTTTTCGGTTGCTTTGGTAGCTGGCATATTTTTCTTCTTTTAAGCCTACCACATTTGTATCTGTTGCTGAATAGAAGTTCTCATCATAATCTTCGTTTTGGGTCATTTCCGGAAATCCATTAAGCGATTTAAAACTCATTTCCAGATTTGAGGGTGAAATAATTATAATGGTGGCTTCACGTTTAAAATTACTCGATTGAATTCTTTGCACCACACCGTTAAGTCTCGGATTTCGAGGGTAGATGTAATAATATTCGATTTCATCGCCCACTTCTATTCCTTCTAATGCAAAATATCGGGTTTTAACTCCCGTTTCCTCATCCTCTTCTTCCAGAATGTCGCTCGCATCGAGATTTTTTACTTTACCATTGGCTTTTATTACACGTGCTTTTTCTACGATGGTGTATTTATCGGCATCTTCAAACCTCAAGCTCAAAAATACTTTGTTGTTCTCATCCACGGCGTCTGCATCGTTGAGGTGCATAACCACATGCTCCATATAATATTCAATTGCCGAACCATCTGACTGATATAGAATTTCGCAAACTGCTTTGTGAAGTATGTAAACCGTTGATTCTTTCTTTTCATTTTCGGTCAATTCGTGCATGGCGGGTTTGCTTTTCCACTCATAGTTTAGCAAAAATGATTTCGAGGCTTGAGCAAATGTTGCCAACAACAAGCTCAATAAAAGTAAATTGATTTTTTTTAGCATATTATTTCTTTTTTAATACAATTGTTTCTGAAAAAAATTTATTGGCCGAAGCAAAAAGTTGATTCCAACTTTCGAAGTCTTCCTTTTCAAACATTACCAACTCAGAATTTTGGGTCATATTGTACACAATTTTGTTTCCTTCTTGTTTGTATTCTAGTTTTATTTCAAAATTTGGGATTGACAAGGTTAGGTTTTCAGGCAAATATTTAACCTCATAACCATCCGGAATGGTAAGTGTATAAACATAGCTTTCGCTCGATTTAAATTCGTATTCAAACGGAACCTCGCGGTCATCTTCTATTTTTGAACCTATCCTTTTGCTTAAATTCATATCTATATAAAGTTCGTCTTGATAAGCATGCACATAGTCGCCGATATCAAACGTATATTGAATGGTTAAAGGCTGTTCTACAACATCTAAATTTTTAACCTCAAAATCATGAAGTCTGAATTTGTTTGAGCCTTTTTCCAAAGCACCTTTCAGCATTTCTTTTTGTTCATCTGCCTTTCTGCCCGTCAATCGATACGTAAAAAAATTTCGATAATAGCCCGTTTGATATTGCATGGCCTTGCCCACTAACTTATTGCCTTCTATGCCCATCCAAACGGAATCAGTGTAAACGGTATATTCTTTTTCCGGCCTCGGAACAACAAACACTTTATACTCTGTTTCGCTCAGACTAACCAATGCCTCTTTGCCCTGAATGTGCGAAGCAGGATGCTCAAAATCTATGTATTTGTCGGTGGCGTCCAAAAAATATGGCTTTCCATTTTTATCAATATAAGTGGCTATCATGTGGTTATCCACTACAGGAGTAGCAATATCGCTGTAGCTATATGGAATAGAAGTAGTACCAATCCAAGTTAAATACGATTTTACTCCGGCAAAATCCAACATCTCTGTGATGATACTGGCCATATCTTTACAATCGCCAAATCGTCGTGTGCAAACTACGTTGGCCGCTCTTGGCACAAAACCGGCCAATTCATTTTCAAAAGCAACATATTGTATATTTCCCTGAACCCATTTGTAAATTACACGAACCTTGTCCAACTCTTCGGTAAGTCCGTTGGTTAAAGAATCTACAATATTCATGAGTTCCTTACTTGGTTTATCGTTTCGGTTATAATCTTTGATTAACTCTCTGTACCACTTGTGCAGGTTGTCTATGCTTCCCACGTGGGTTTGAACACCAGTTCTGGTTTTTGAACTAACTAAAAACACATGAATTTGTGGTAAGTAATACTTCGGATTTGGCCCATCCGACTCGTATTTAAAATCTTTCACCTGATTTCTGCTCCAGGTTAAAATATTTCTATTCCCTTTTTTGGTTTGAGTAAATGTATATTCTCCCTCATTCAAATTCATTAACTTATAGCCAATTTCCACATCATCCGTGTAGGCAACTGAAAATTCTAACTTATCGGCCGGCAGATAACTCTGCATAAAAAAAGGAGTTAACAAATTCGGTTGATTTATTTTGTAACTGTAATTAAGTCGTGTTTTAGCACCTTTGGTTATGTTTTTAAAATGGAAAGACCTCTCGCGGCTATCATCATAAAACACCCACCCCGCTGTGTTCGAAGCATCCACAAAATCTTTCACTTTTACTTTTTTGTATTTGCCATTGGTTTGAGGCACCATGGTAAATGCCTCGATGCTGTTAAGCTCAAAAAAAGAACTAAAGCTAACCTTATCTTGCACTACTGTTGGGTTCTTTTCAGACAGGTACATTATCTCTTCAGACACTTGCTCGGTAACGGCAATTTCTCCATTTACAATTCCAATTTCATAATGTGTTTTCAAAAGTGTATGGCATGCCGTTTTTCCCGGATATTTAGCCACCATGCTCTCTACACTTTGTGCATTTGAGGCCATCGAACATACAATACCTACCAACACTGAATAAATTGATTTACTTAATTTCATGTACAAATTTGTTATTAAAATAATATGCTGTTTTAACTAATTTTCCATTCTCATCATAAAATCTTGACACACCTTCCATCTCATCTTGAAAATAGTTGATGCTCGATTTTAAATTTCCATTGAGGTGATAATCCAAACCTACGCCATGATAGTTGTTCCAGTTATTTCTGTAGTCATACAACATTTTTCCATCTATTTGCTGGGCATACATTCTACCACTTAATGCTCCTTGTTCGTTATATTCACTCGATTTATAAATGTTGCCGTTTGGATAATACCAAATGAATTTTCCACCTGCCACAAGATTATTTTCCCAATCAAACTCCACCGACTTTTGGCCATTTGCAAACTTAGCTTCGATGTGTTGAAACCTCTTGGTCACAGCAATTTCGTCAACCAAATTGCCGTCACTTCCTTCATACGAATAGGCCACTAACACATCCTCTACAAACCTACGAACAATTGCCAGCTCACCAGTTGGGGCATAGTATCGACATACACCATGTAGAAAACCGTCCTTATAAAAGCACTGCTCACGCAGCTTTCCATTCCAAAAATATCGTGTGTATTCACCCTCTCTGTCGCCATTCACGTAGTTTGATTTTATCTCCAATGTTCCGTCTTCATGATACCAGGTAGCTTCGCCATTTCGGTCGCCATAAAAATAATTTATCGCAGATTTCTGAACACCGTTTTCATAAAACCATTTCCACTCGCCATGTCGGCTGCCGCC
Source organism: Flavobacteriales bacterium (assembly GCA_020635395.1). Lineage (NCBI taxonomy): Bacteria > Pseudomonadati > Bacteroidota > Flavobacteriia > Flavobacteriales > Flavobacteriales bacterium. Next base: position 996,919 of record JACJZV010000001.1, on the reverse strand, counting down.
CACATACATTCCTGTTGTAGCCATTTTCCCGTTTGGATGATACCAAACAAATTCTCCGCTTGGCTCGCCATTCACATATTGTCCTTTAAATTCAATTTGGCCGTTTTGGTATTTTCTTTCCAACACCCCATTGCCATTTTCTAACCAGTGTTTTTCAGGATTTTTACCACTTGAATCATAAAATTTCCATCCCAAGAGAACACCATTTTCGCAGTATTCTTCCTGATATAAAACACCTTTCTCAGTATAGTATTGCTGCCATCCTTGCTCTTTTCCTTTAGAAAAATACTGAATATCGGTGGTTTTTCCCTGCATATTTTGAGAAATGAATTCCCCCTTTTTTGACCCATTTACATAAAAACCAGTGTAGGTTATGGTTTCTCCATCAGGGCCGTACTGTTTAAATTGCCCATCCTTTTCATCATCCGTGTAGTTGCACTCTGTTTTTAGCGTGCCATCCGAATAATAAAATTGATAATCCCCGTTTGCATCATCCTTTACAAAATTTCTTTTGCTTACCAATATTTCGAGCGGGTCATAAAAGGTGAACTCTCCGTCAAACAGTCCCTTTTTCATTGCACCTTTACGCCACATGTACCCATTTTCATCGTAATCTTCCATTATAATATTGCTTCCCTTCTTCTCAACATATTTTATTGATTTTCCTAAAGAGTCGAAATATTCATAATTCTGAAGTACCCCTTTCTTAAATGTTTTTCGCCAATGCACATTTCCGTTACTATGGTATGCTTCCGATACTCCCGTGAATTTTCCTTTTCCATCAAAAACAGTTTTGGTTATTAATTGCCCGTTTTTATGAAATTCTTCCTGTATTCCAAATATTTTTCCTGCCGAATATTCTGTTCTCGATGACAATTCGCCCGTTTGATAATAAGTTTTCATCTCTCCATCCACTTTGCCATCTACATATTTTGTTTCACGTGTCAATATTCCTTCGGTGTTCCAAACTTTGCTTTCTCCATTTCGTTCGCCATTTTCAAAGTATTCTGATGATAACTTTCTGCCCCCATACCCATAATAGGAAACCTCTCCATTCGGGTCGCCCTTTTCAAGAATTGTTTCTACACTCTTTTCACCATTTCGGTGGTATTCAGTGTATTTCCCTGTTAACTCTCCATTTTCGTAGGTTCTCTCTGCATAAATGCCTCCACCCTGGCTGTAGTAAACCTTTACAACTCCATCGTAATAGTCTTTTTTAAAGTTTCCTTCTTTCTCTAAAAAACCTTCGTTATTGTATTCTTTGAATGCACCATCAACAACCCCATTGTCGTAATTGTACTCACTTTTTCGGATGCCGTTTCCGTAATAATAAACCCATGCTCCATCTTTCTCTCCATTTTTATAATTTCCTTTAGCCGAAATTAGGCCTGAATTATGGTAAAAGGTTACTGGGCCTTCCAATTTATCATTTACAAGTTTGCCATGAGCCACAAGAATTCCACCGGCATAATGATGCAAAATTTCGTTGCCATCTTCATCCTTTTGCATGGCATACAATTCTTCAAAATTCTCCATATACCAGTTTCGAAAAGTCGATACTTTGGATGAATTGCCGTTGTAGGCTGAGGTAATCAATTTATTTCTTTCTGTGCCGCTTCTAACCAAATAGTAGCTAAATCCTTCAAACAAGGATTTATTCTTTTGCATCCTCTTGAGCATAGGCACATAAAACTCATTCCAAAAACCCGTATCAGCTTCTAACTTGTCTAAAGAATTGATGATAAGGTGAGCCTGTTTTATTGTTGGAAATGTTAGCGACGAAGGCGTTTTGTAGGTAGCTCGGTTGGCAATTTTGTTTTCCACTAATTCATCAATTTCTGAATAGCCTTGCTCTAAAAAATTTATGTCTTTGTATTCATTCTCCCCTTCCATTTTTCCGGAGAGATACCCATCAATTAATCCCAATCTTGCATATCCAATTTGGTCATTATCCTCCATCATTAGATAGAAAAAATAAGAAATGGCCGCTTGTGTTTTTAATTCCTGATCTCGGCAGATGTTGCCCAATATCAGGTGCGAGTTGGCATGAAAAGGATTTTCTCGCAAAGTTGTATAAATCATTTCCATACCCCGCTCGTATTGTTTGTCTTTTAACAAAACAACGGCTAAATTATATTTGAGGGTAGAGCTTTTCGGATATTTCTCTATTCCTTTCAAATAGGTTTCAATCGACAATTCAAATTGGTCGCTTTCAGAATAAGCCGTTCCCAAACTTGTATAGAACAAAAAATCGAGCTTGGGGTCGTTCATTTCTAAACCCTCAATGCACGATTCAATGGCTGCCTTATATTTTTTTTGCTTGGTTTGAGAAAATGATTTTTCGTAGAGTGCATACGCATAGTTTGTATCATTTCTATGCACTTTGCTGTATTCTTCAATGGCAGAGTTGTATTTTTCTTGATTATGATAAATCAAACCGTTTATCAGAAATAATCTAGAATCTTCAACTGAGTAATTTTGAGCAACAAGTTGATTGGCAAATAAAAATAAACATGCGAAGGCGGTAATTTGGCCTATTCGGGAAATCTTTTTCATTAATCGACTTTTTTAAACAAAGCAAATATAGAAATTTAATCATATTTACCTAAAGTAGCTTGGGGAATGGTAAAAGTTAATAGCAACTCAAAGTCGAGCCACACATTCCAAAATATGTGTTCGTATCTTGGTTTCTGAATGAATAATTCCCTGATTGGTCAATTCATCAATACGCACTTTTCCGCTGGCATGAACAATTCTATCTTTATCAAGCAATAGACCAACGTGGGTAATTTTGCCATCTCCATTTTTAAAAAAGGCCAAGTCGCCGGCTTTTCTTTCCCCAAAATCAATGCGGTTGCAAATTTCCGCCTGCTGTGAAGCATCTCTCGGCAATTTCTTTCCGCATGCCTTATGAATTACCTGCATAAACCCTGAGCAGTCTATACCCATAAATGTTCTTCCACCCCATAAGTATGGACAATTTAAAAAGATTTTAGAGGCCTCAATGGGGGTTAAATCTGAATTCGATTCTTCTGTCCAATAACTTCCAAAAGGTATAATTATGCCATTTCTCTGTTCAAAAAGACTTTTATTCTGAATGGATTTCGGCTCAAATGATGGTTCACTGTGTTGATTGGCTGATATCCACCCTGAATATTGATCAAAGTGTGTAGTAATAACATACCAATCATCCTTTTGCTCCCTGATGGAATAAGTTTCACCATAAAGCAACTGAGTCACAATTTCTGACCTACTTGAGGCATCTGCCCTGACGGGAATGCAAGAAACGAGGCACTGACCCGTTTGTTTCATGGCTATAAATGTAGCCTTTCTTTACGAGCCAACAGTTCTTCAACGCTCTCACGTCTGTCAGGGTCGGGCAGGCAGCAATCTACCGGGCAAACCGCCGCACATTGTGGTTCTTCATGAAATCCTTGGCACTCCGTGCATTTATCAGGCACAATGAAATAAACCTCATCACTAATTGGTCTGTGCTTGCTCGCAGCATCGGTAACTATGCCACCTTCCAAAATATACTGTCCGGTCACCTCATTTCCATCGGCTATTGCCCACTCTGCTCCAGCTTCATATATCGCGTTATTCGGACATTCAGGCTCGCAAGCCCCGCAGTTTATGCATTCATCCGTTATTATTATTGCCATCTGCTTTGTAAAGTTTTGTGCAAAGATATTGTTATCTTCTCAATTCGGCCAAACGTTGTTTGGCAGCTGCATGATTGGGTTTTAGCATTAGCAATCGGTTTATATATGCTATTTCTTGCTCCCTGTTATTTTGTTGAGAATAAAGCAAAATCATATTTTCAATACCTATAATATTATCATTATCAATTAATAACGACTTTTCTAAATAGGCCTGAGCCTTTTTAAATTGAGCCAGATTGATGTATAAAAATCCAAGATTATTGAGTGTTGGATTATATTCCTCAAACTGTTTGTATGCCTCCAACAATATCTTTTCTGCTTCTGAAAAATGATTGATTTTTATCAGATTAGAGCCCAAATCGCTTTTGTATTCAAAATAATCCGGTTGTTTTAATACTGCCAATTGAAGCCATTCTACAGCTCTTTTATAATTTCCAACTTTTGAGTTGGCCACCCCAATTCTATAACAAGTCACGCCGGCAGGCTGCTCTATTTTGTTATTATTTGCGTATTCTACCAATTCACCCCACTTACCTTTTTGGTATAATAAATGAATCTGCAATTCGGGTACCTCATTGCGGCTCAACAATTCTTCCGCTTTTTTCTGATAAACAGTGTTTGGTTCAAACTTTTCGTAATAGGTCAAATATGCTTTTATTAATGATTCCGCATCCGGATTTTGATTGTTTACACAATATAACCCAACCGGATTTTGGGCAGGCTTCGGCTCTTGAATTTTATTGTGTATGGCAATTTTGTGGTCGTGAACCGACACGTGCGGAATATCGGCAGAACCGGATGCCGGCATGTGACAAACGATGCAATCATCTCCTTTTAATGTTCTAATTTTGAGTTGTTCCGTACACGTATTTTTTGATGTGTGGCAACCCTCGCAAATAGAAATAAAGTGATTGGCATTTGTTTGTTTTACGCTGATATGTGGGTTGTGGCAGGTAATACACGTCAAATTTTTACTCTTTTTGAAACATGCAGAATTTTGCATTCTATCTGCATGATTAGCCATATTAAAAAGCTGTTCATCGTCCTCATATTGAGGCAGATAAACCTCGAAAATATCGCTCAACACCATGCCCGGCCTAAAATCAGAAAACCGCTTTTGAGGTTTCAACACATTATTTCCCTGCAAGTGGCATCGCTGGCAAACGTCAATTTGCCTGTCCAAACTAAGCTTAGAAGGGTTAACGATGGTATAATCAATATCTCCGTTTGGTATATTTCCATTTCTCCGAAAATCAACATGAAAACTACCTGGCCCATGGCAACGCTCGCAACCGATACCTTTGGGTATATCCATAAACTCGCGTGTGGAGTTGGGTTTGAAAGATGGCAAACTGTTGTGACAAGTCATACATTCTTCGTCTATTACCCTGCTAAATCTGGAGTTGTGCCCATTCTCAAAACCTGGGGGAAAATCGAGTTTTTGTTTTTGTGCATACCACGTAAAAGGAGCCTGAACAACGTAATTTCCCTTTTTTATCAGGTGACTATTGGTATGTTGCCCAGAGCCAATAATGTATGAAATCTCCTCCGTTCTTTGATAGGTGGTATCTTTTCCGTTTAGTCTAAATTCTTTGATAAAAAGTCTATCACCTCGCCAATAAGGGTAATAAAAATAGTTCTGAAAACTATCGTATAAAACATGATGACTGGTTAGCCGAGCACTACTTTTTTGTTTGGAAACGGTATCAAAACTCAAGCCCATTCCGGTATGAACAAATGTTTGAGCTTTGTCTGCATGACAAGTAGCACAAACCTCCATTCCAACGTAATGGGCTGAGTCGCTTAAATTTAGATATTGTTCTGAAGCGGTGTGGCTATTGCAATGCCAAAGCATCAAAGGCATCGAAGCCAAAAACAAACCGAATGCCAGCCAACCTCTTCTTATGGGCATCTTACATGTTAGATATCATCCAAGACATCATTCCACCGCTCAGGTTGCGGACATTTTTAAATCCTTGACGGGTCAAAAAATCAACGGCAGCGGCACTTCTGCCACCCGATTTACAATGCACGATTATTTCTTGGTCTTTCAAATCTTCCAAATCGTCAACCTTGCCTTGCAACTCGCCAAGTGGTATCAAACGGCCATTGATGTTAAATTCTTCATACTCCCAAGGCTCCCGAACATCAATAATATTCAATTTTTCGCCTGCGTCCATTCGTTGTTTAAGTTCTACAACACTGATATCTCCTGTCATTTTAATAACTATTTATAATTTTATTACCTTAGCAGTTAACCATTCATTTTGTTTGCTTAATACCGAAACAAAATAAATTCCGGAATTTAACTGACTTATTATCAATGAATTATTTTCAATATTTTGTTCTAAAACAATATTACCAAGTATATCGGTAATAATGGCCTTCTCAACTGTTTCATTAAAAAATAGCTCATCGGTGGCCGGATTGGGATAGCATTTTAGCGTATGCGTTTTGTTGCCTTCCACAGAAGCCAACCACGGATTTGATTGCCCAACAATTGGTCTTATCATCGGGGCCCCAACAAGAGCCGGATTGTTGTTTTTAACCCATCCATCGCCCACATTAAAATAAATTTTATCATTCATTTTATTGGCATCCTTCAAATAGCCATTGTTTTTGTCAAAACCCACCGTAAGATTATAATTTCTATCTTGGCTCCAACCGACGTAGAACTTTCCTGCTGGCAGGTAGATAGGTGTGTCTAATGATATCGTGTAAAAGTTTCGTGCGTCTGAATTTTTGTAGATAGTGGAGACTGAATACCGCCGCTCGAAAAGCAAATTATCGGTGCCACCATTTAGAGCAATGTCACCATATACTCTAAAATCAAATCGTTGATTGCTCACATCTGCGGTGTTGTAGGTAAGCAGTATATCTACCGCTTGCAAACTGTCGGCTTTTTTCAAGTCAAACTCCACTACTATTTCGCCTTCGGCATTTTTCAAATCATTAAATCCAAAACCACTTTCGGCAGTTCCGTCATCGTAGGCATAATGTCGAGTGAATGCGAATTGCTGCGTTAGGGTATCATTGGTTTGAAACAACACCGGATTTGTGATACCAGATTCGCGAATCATATAGTTGCGACCGATAACCACCGGGTAACCATTTAAATTGGAGAAATCATAGCCCGGAACTTTTCGCAGGCTCCAGCCATTGGCCGGAACATTGGCCGCATTATCCACAAATTGTGTTTCCTTTAGCACATTTCCCATATTGGTTTCCACATATCGTACCTGAGCATTTATAACACTGCCCTGCATATTGGAAACAGTAAAATAAAACGAATCTGCGGCTTCGCTTTTATCGGCCAAAAAATGATCGTAAGGCATAGAATAATAGTGCTTTAACAACGATGTTGGCGGACTTTGAATAGCATAGTCGCGATAGTTTCTATCATTAACCGACCTATTTTTATTTAGATAAATATAATCCAAATGCCAATGGTTGTTGTTGCCCCAACGATGGGTTAAATTAACGAACATAAACTGAAAAGTTTCGTGCAAGTATTTTGCATTTTTGAGTGGAATAAGCACTTGTTTGAAATCATAATTGGAGCCTCCATTTACACCCCAAACCTTTACCCAATTGCCATCGGCGTCCTTAAACAAAAGTTTTAACGAATCTTCACTCGTTATGAAATCACCTCTTCCGCGGGGTTGATAAAAGAAACTCAGGTAAAAAGAATCAGATATAAGATAGGATATACCATTTGAGTCTTTCAAATTGATAAACTGCGAGGTTAAGGTGTCTCCATAATCCACGGTTTCTTTTTCTATGGATGAATACGGAAGTCCATTTTGATTCAAGTAATCAAACGTTGCCACGCCATAACTCGGTGGATTTATGGCAAAATCGCGGTTTATATAGACATAATTGTTTTGCCATTTTGACGAGTCGGGATAAATTAATGTTGATGTAAAATCTTCAAAAAATGGTATTTGCAACGTGTCGGGTGTCCCCCATTTGTTGTGTTTCTTTGATTGATTCCAGATATAGTCAGGGTTTTGATTAAGGTAATTTTGTATTGTCGGGTTTGACAAAAGAGGCTTTAAACCAACTTGAGCTGATACATAAACATTGCTCAATATGAATATGGGTATTATTAACTTTTTTAGATGCATTATTCGTTTTAATGTTTTTAATGCCAACGGATTATCACTGGCCATATTGCAGCAAATTTATTCAAAATGAATTAAGCCGCTTGTTTTGATTTTAAAATGATGGTAAAGTGAAATAGAAAATTGCATAAATAAAAAAAGCCGTCCTTTTTGAACGGCTTTTTTCATTGAATATTCAAAAATCTTACATTGATCCAATTCTGTGCATTACACATCTAAAACCAATAGTTGAGTTTGAAAGATTTTCATCCAAAAATCTTCTTGTTCCTGGAGTAATCCAGTAGGCTCTATCATTCCATGAACCCCCTTTATATACCCGAGCTTGATTATCTACCAATGAAGACACTCCGTAAACATACATTTGTTCATCATTGTTGTATGTCTCCTCATCCAAAAAACCTCGGTTATCCGATTTTTGATAATTTCTTCTGTATTGAACATCTTCGTCCTCAACTGGTTTAGAAACCAATCTACCCCGATCATCTTTATCAACAAGGTCGCCATACTGATCTTTCTCTGGATCCATAAATACGTTTCCTCTGTATGGGTTTACGTCTGATTTATCTTCGGGAGATAAGGTACGATACACATCCATTGTCCACTCACTCACGTTTCCGCTCATGTTATACAAACCAAAGTCGTTGGGCCAATATGCCTTTACTTCTGTAGTATAAATTGCTCCATCATTCATTCTGGAGGCAATACCAGCCATATCACCATCGCCTCTTCTGAAGTTGGCATTGATATATCCTCTATCTATTTCTTTACCGCCATGATGACGAACTGTCAAACCACCCCAGCTATAGATATTTTGATAGTTTGTGTTCTCCAGTTCTGAATTACCAATATGTGCCAATGCTGCATACTCCCATTCGGCTTCTGTTGGAAGTCTGTATGGTGGCAAAAGAATTCCGTCTTCCATTTTCACTCGACGAGTTCCTTTTTTATCCATGATGTCTTTAACCATGTGCTTTCCGTCTTCACCATCATACTGACCGGCAAGGTAAGCATCGCTATTAAAGTTATTCTCGTCCACTTGAGCATCAAAGTTTGGAACCATAATGCCTTCTCTAATAAGAATCATTTCGTTTACCCTATCCGTTCTCCATTTGGCATAGTCTGTGGCTTGCAACCAATTTACACCCACAACAGGATAATCTCTAAAAGCAGGGTGTCGCAAATATTCTGTAACAAACGGCTCGTTATAACTTAGCTTTTCTCTCCAGCAATTAGTGTCTGGCAAAGCAGAAAAAAACACCTCAGGTTGACCATCGTAGAATGTTCTTTTCATCCAAAGAAGATACTCCAAATAGTTGTGATTACTCACCTCAGCCTCGTCCATATAAAAGGAGCTTACCGTAACCTTGGTCTCAATGTTGTTGTAGTCATACAACACATCTTGCTCGGAAGAACCCATAGTAAATTGACCACCTTTTACGAAAACCAAACCAGGACCTGTTTCCTGACCTGCATAGTCATAACGCTCAATTCCGCCCCACTTAGCATCGTTATACTTCCACCCTGTGGCAGCAGAACGCTCCTTTTTGCAGGAGGTTTGCGACATAGCCAATCCGGCTGCTAATAATAAAACTAAACCTTTACGTTTCATATTATTTGTTAATTCAAATACTCTTTCAATTAAACTGCAATTGTACTTTTTTATTGTCTAATTTTCTAATTTTTATTTAGAAGTCAGGACATCTCAATGGTTTGTATATTTTTCTTGGTGGTTTTGCACACCACTCTATGGCTGCACTTATTTCGTGAGAACCTTTGGCCGCTGTTTTCTTTGAGTCAACTGTCAAATCAAAACTATAACCAAATTTGAATTTTTCTTTTCTAAAGCCTACTAACAGCATCAAAGCGTCCGAATTTTTCACTTCTCCCAATGTTTGTCTGAACCACAAACCAGAAACCAGCGGTCCTCTGTTCATATAAAAACCAAAGTTTAATTGGGTAAATTGTCCTTGCATCATAAACAATGCATTGGGGCTAAAAGTAACTTCTGATCGACTTATGGGTCTTTTATCCAATGGAATTACCGACCCCAAATGGGCGGTGTATCTTCTTGGTAATTTGGCCTGATTATCCCCATAAAAAGATTGAACCGGCTCAATAACATTATGCACTGCTACACCTGCATAAAACCCTTCAGTATAAAGCAAATATCCCAAATTGAAGTTTGGAGAGGTTATACCCTTAACTGGTGGAGGTTCTTGCGTATTTAATACAAAACCTCTTGTTGCATCAATCTGATCTGGCCATCTCAATTTAGACCAATCAATGTTTCGTTGCATAATTTGCCCTTCTAAACCAAACCGCATGTGTAATTTTTTACTTACTCTTAAAAGGTAAGAATAGACAAAAGAAGCCTGATTGGTGGTAAGCAAACCCTCGCCCGCCACATCATTTAGCAATATCACACCAAAACCACCACCTACATTCTCAAAATGTTGATCGTAAGAGGCAACCGTGGTTTGAAAAGTGCCCGGCAAACTTGGCCATTGGTTTCTATAATTAATTACCATACGCCCCCCACCATTGCAGGTTCCGGTTCCGGCCATGGCAGGATTTGTATAAACGGGAGTTGCATAAAACTGCGAAAACTCAGGATCCTGAGCTTTTGCATTTGGAGACAATAAAAGGCCCAACGCCACTGCCACCAAGCCTCGATATAGTAATCTCTGAGTCTTCATTTTTTGTCTTTTTTGACTTAATGTGATTTTCATTTTTAAGAACGTGCTAAAATACAACCATTTTATTAACTAACCAAAGTTCAAAATCTAATTTTTTGATTTTGACTTCTTTGCAATGATTCACAACGACGATGAATTGTTGCACAAAAGTCAAAATTATTTTTTAAAACAATATTTGTGGCCGTTTTATTGTTTAAACTCTAAAATTGTGTGTCGTAAGTATTTTTAATAGATTTATTGAATGAAAAAAATCGCTTTTAGTTTATTGTTTCTATTTGTCTTTATTGGGCTTAATGCCCAAATATCTAACGTAAGAACGCTAAATTGGGAAGACCAAAACAAAACAACTATATGTCAATCATGCATTTATGAAAACCAAAATAAAATTACATACCCCCTTTATTTTGAGCGGATTAGAATTGAAAATGAAACTAAGCGTGCCTCAATCACAAATCAACGATTTGAACCCGTAACCAACGAAATTCCATTCGATTTTGAGTTTATTCAAAATCAAAAATTGATGACCCAATATGTAACATTTCAAAAAGGGTTGCCACACCTTTCCATTCAAATTTTTCCATACCAAATTTCATCAACAGGAGCTATTGAAAGACTCGTTTCTTTCGAAATTCAATTGATTGACGACTTTTCTACAAAAATTTCACACAAGCAGAATAAGGCAATTAGTTTTGCCAATACCAGCCTGCTAAATCAAGGCGATTGGTATCAATTCAAAACCACTTCTGAAGGAATTTACAAACTCACTTATGAGCAATTGACCGAAGCCGGATTAAGCCTTAATAATATAGATGCCAACACCCTAAAACTATATGCAAATGAAGGTGGTATGCTTTCAGATATAATTGCCAATCAAAAACCAGATGATTTACGAGAAATTCCGGTGGAATTGGTTGATAATAACGGAAATAATAAAATGGATGCCGGCGATTACATCCGATTTTATGCTCAAGGTGCAGACAATTGGAAATATACAAAAGGGCAATACGTTTATGAAAAAAATCTGTTTACCGACGAGGCTTTTGTTTACCTGACTCATGGTGGGTTACCTTCCAAAAAGATAAGTCAGCTGGCCAGTGGTCAGGGTAATAGTTTTGACACCTCGCTGAGCTTTTTTTATCAGCTCGTGCACCACGAGCAAGAGGATGAAAATGTACTACATAGTGGTAGATATTGGTTTGGCGATGCATTTAATTTTGATATTACCAAATCTTTCGACCACACGTTTGTGGGTGTAGAAACGAGTTTGCCCGGATATTTTGAACATCGCTTTTTAGGACGCTCCATTCAAAATGTTTCATCACTACGTATTGATGTGAACGGCTCAAACACATACAGCAATTCTGTATCTTCTGTGGGGGGAGGCTACGAAGATACCTTTGGAAGACTTTTGTCGGGTATAGGTTCATTTAATCTTTCGTCAAACCAAGTCAATATACTTTATAAATACTCACTTGTGGGTGAGGGAAATGGCTGGATTGACTATTACACGTTGGCTGTTCCTGTGAGTTTGGGCATTAAAAGCCCCACCACAATTGCAAAATGCAAAGAAGCAGCAAACTATAATGTAGTTAAATTTTTGTTTGAGGCAGGAAACTACCAAATTTGGGATGTTTCAGACTTTTATAACCCAAAATTTCAGGAGACCTATAACGAAGGAAACTCAAGAGTTTCAATTAAATCAACTTCTTCTGCACCGATTCATTTTGTGCTTCTTGAACCAAATAATGAAAAATCGGCAACCTTTGTGGCAGTGGTTAAAAACCAAAATCTTCATGCCATTCAATCCGCTGATTTTATAATTATCACTAACTCTGTTTTTTTAACAGAGGCCAACAGATTGGCCGATTTTCATCGCACGCACTACGGGCAAAGCACTGTTGTAGTCAACCATAAAGACATTTACAACGAATTTTCCGCAGGCAAACAAGACCCCGTGGCTATCAGAAATTTCTTAAAAATGATTTACGACAGAGGCCAGTTAGCTTCAAAACCATTAAACCATGTGCTCATTTTTGGTGATGGCAGCTACGATTATAAAGCCAAAGTTGAGCCGAATACCAATTTTGTCCCGACCTTCCAGAGCAGAGATGTTTTAATTCCGGAAGAATCGTATTGTGCCGATGAGTTTTATGGAATACTTGATGATATGGAGGGTTGGTATGACATAAATTTACGTATGGAAGATATTGATGTGGCCGTTGGCCGAATACCTTGCAGAAATGCTGAACAGGCAAAAACTGCCGTTGATAAAATTATACATTACCATGATGTCAGTTCGCACGGAGACTGGGTAAATCGTCTTACTTTTTTAGGCGATGATGAGGATGGTAATTATCATTTTAATGATTGCGAAAAAGCCACAGAAAAAGTAAACGCTCAACAACCAAATTATAACATTGAAAAAATCTACCTCGATGCATACGAGCAGCTAAGTTTTGGAAGTGGAGAAAAATATCCAGATGTTAACTTGGCGGTTACAAAATCATTTGAAAAAGGAAATCTGGTTTTTGCCTATTTAGGTCATGGAGGCGGCAGCGGCATAGCTCATGAGCGAGTGGTGACCCGCGAAGAAATTAAGAACTGGCAAAACTACGATGCCCTTGCCCTAATGATAACGGCCACTTGTGAGCTTAGCCGGTATGACGACCCCGAACAAGATTCGCCGGGCGAATTGATGTTGTTTAATGAACACGGTGGAGCCATTGGCTTACTTACTACCATGCGGTCGGTTTTGTTTGGTGTAAATAGTGAAATGAGCGACAAAATTTGGGATAAAAACATATTGGAATACCCAGACCGAACAATCGGCGACATATATATAACGGCAAAAAACAATTCGGGGGGTAGTATAAACCAACGAAATTTTGCACTATTGGCCGACCCCGCCATGCAGTTAGCCATACCAAAATATAAAGTGGTTACCACATCTATCAATGATTCAATTGTTGGTGTTCAACAAATAGACACGTTTAAAGCGTTTGATAAAATCAAAATAAGTGGTGAAATCAGAGACCAAAACAACCAACTTGTTTCTGACTATACAGGCGAAGTTTACCCGACAGTTTTTGACAAATTCATAGATTATCAAACAAGAGGAAACGACCCAAAAAGTATTACCGCAACTTTCAAAATGCAGAACGGTGTGCTTTATCGCGGCAAAATAACGGTGGACAGTGGTAAATTTTCCTTTGTATTTGTGGTTCCAAAAGATATTTCATACAACTTTGGTCAAGGGAAAATCTCTTACTTTTCGAGTAATGGAATTACTACGGGCACAGGTTTTGATACGGGCATTATCGTTGGTGGAACTTCGAGTGTTACAGCCACCGACACCTCAGGGCCAGAAATTCATTTGTTTATGAACGATGAAAGTTGGGTTTTTGGAGGAACTACAAACCCCTCCCCCACCATTTTGGTTAAAATTTTTGATGAAAACGGCATCAACACCGTTGGCAATGGCATTGGCAGAGATTTAACAGCCATTTTAGATGCAGGAACCGAATTTGAAAAAATCATCAACCTTAACGATTTTTACGAAACAAAACTCAATTCATACCAAGAAGGAGAAATAAGATACTTACTGGCCGATATAGAGCCGGGAAGGCATACCCTCAAAGTGCGAGTATGGGATGTTTACAACAATTCATCAGAGGATTATACAGAATTTGTGGTGGCTAAAGATGATAAGCTCACTATTGATAATTTGTTGAATTATCCAAACCCATTTACCACCAGCACCGCTTTTCATTTTGACCATAATAAGGCCGGACAAAATCTGACTGTTCTTGTTCAAATAACCTCCATAAGTGGGCGAATCGTAAAATCTTTTCACGAAAATATAGTGGCCTCCCAAAGCCATTTTAGCAACATAGTGTGGGATGGAAACGATGAATTTGGCGACCCATTGGCTAAAGGAGTCTATCTATATAAGGTAACCATAAAAACAGAAGATGGACAAAAGGCAGAGGCCATTCAGAAAATGGTCATTTTAAAATAAGTTATTTTAAAAGAAAAATATAACTTTGCCCTTTGCGTTAACAACAATAACAAGAAAGAATTATTGTGAGATTAAATAAAGTAAAGATTTTCATATCGGTTTTCGGATTATTGGTAATTATGCCGAAAACAAATGCCCAAACCATAAGCAAAAATGATTTATTGGGGCAGCGAAACGTTATAACAACGGCTGTTCCCTTTTTAACCATTACACCCGATGCACGTGCTGCGGGAATGGGCGATATAGGCGTGGCCACAAAACCTGATGCAGCCGGAAATCACTGGAATCCAGGCAAAATGGCTTTTATTGAAGATAATGGTGGAATATCTTTGGGTGCCGCACCGTGGCTTCGTCAATTAGTTCCTGATATTTGGTTTTATTATTTATCTGGATACAGCAAAGTGGGCGATAAAGGCAGAAGCACCGTTACAGGTTCATTACGCTATTTCAGTTTAGGAACCATTCAGTTTACCGATATTTTAGGAAACCCCACTGGCGTTGATGAACCAAAAGAATTTGCTTTCGACTTTGGTTATTCATTACAATTGTCGAAAAAATTCTCTTTTGGCATTGCCACAAGATACATCAACAGCCGCTTGGTTTCTGTAAGAACCACCAACGTTGATGTGCGACCAGGCCGTGCCGTGGCGGGCGATATTGGTGCCTATTATAAAGACGACAAGCTTAAAATAAGCGGCGAGATATACAAATTTGCTTTGGGAGCCAGCATTACCAATATGGGTTCAAAAATTACCTATACCACCGATGCAAACAGAGATTTTCTTCCGGCCAACCTACGTTTGGGCGGATCTATAGAAAGAGAAATTGATGACCACAACCGAATTTCGTTTGGTCTTGATTTCAATAAATTATTGGTGCCAACACCTCAATATGCCTACGTTCAAAATTCTGCGGGTCAAGATTCTATTTTTGATGATGGAACGAAGCACTACGTTCAACCGCTTCAATATTCCACATCGCAAGACCCCACATTGGCAGGTATGCTAAAATCATTAGGTGATGCACCCGGAGGTTTGAAAGAAGAATTGAAAGAGGTTATTACCAATGTTGGTATGGAATATTGGTATGAAAATCAATTTGCCCTTCGTGCCGGATATTTTCATGAGGCAAATACCAAAGGTGGTCGCAGATATATGACCTTAGGAGTGGGAATCAAGTATCAAGTATTTGGTATTGATGTTGCCTACCTAAAACCTTTTCAACAAAGACATCCATTAGAAAACACGCTGAGGTTTACACTTTCATTTAATTTAGACGAATTTGCCAAACAAAGTTCATCAAAGCCGAAGTCGTAGTTTTTTACAAAATATTTTCTTTTGCCCAATAGGACTATCAAAAGCCAACCTTTGAATGAAAGGTTGGCTTTTGACTTTTGTGGAATATGCAGCAAACATTGGGATATTTGTTCGCGAACATTGAAACCAACCGTTTTATAGCCTCCAAACTACATTGTTCAACCAATGAACTGGTTTTATATACTAAAATTTATCGCTTTATTGTACATTTGTGATGTTCCGTAAAAACAAAAAATTATGAAGACTTTAATCATTTCTGTTTTTGCTTGTCTTTTTATTTCGTTGGCAAATGCCCAAGCACCCGTGGCTTTAGAGCCAAATAGCAGTACAAAATACATAAATCAAAAGACTTATCTAAAGTTGTCGGCTGGAGTTGCCGACGGGTGGATGTATTACTTTGAATTAGACACCACACCCAATTTTAATTCACCATTTAAAATGGTTGATTCTATTCTTGCACTTACAAGCATAGATTGGGAAATACTTCAATATGGCTTTGATAAAACATATTACTGGAGATGTAGAGCCAGATTATCAAATGGATATTCGCCCTATTCGGATACTTTGAGTTTTACCACTCAAAAGTTTTTGTATCCATACTTGCCCGCAAGCGGCACTGCCGTAAATGATGCAATAACTTTCATAAACACGGATGATTATGGCTCAGGTTTGGAGTATATTGGAATATTCGACACCACCTCTGATTTTAGTTCGGCGGCAGCAACGTCGGTTTCAGGCACATCAACCTCTGGAAGCAGGCAATTCAAATTAGATAAATATCCGTTTGGTAGCCGTGTGTATTTTCATGCCAAAGCATATTTAAATTATGGTTCAAAAGATTCAACCAAAGAATATGAAAATGATTATTATTTTGATGTGGCCTCCAACCCCACATTAAACAAACCAGCAAACTTATCTGCCGGAATAGACACACAATATTATTATGTTGTCAACAAAATTGGTAACACCACTTCACTTGTCGAATTGTCGGAAGATGATGAAACATTCCAAAACCCTATCATCTATAATGGAAGCACCGGTTATTTTAAAGGGCTAAAGTTTGGAGCTACTTATTATTGGCGAGCTAAAAGCAGATATACAGGTATTGAAGATTCGAAATACTCGGATGTATGGAGTTTTTCAACTAAATATCAAATGACAAAACCGATAATAAGTTTACCTATTAATGGCCAAACAATTAAATCTGATTCTGTGCAAGTTCAATGGTTGTCGGTTTCTGAAGCCGACTATTATGAAATATATTTAGACACAACGTCCTTATTTCTTAACCCAACCAAAATAATTTCAACCCTCGAATCCTACACTATTTATGGGTTAACCAATGGAAAGTACCACATAAAAATAAGAGCTGTTAATGCATACGGTTACAGCCCAATGAGCAATGATATTCTTATTACACTTGATAAAATGGAAAGTATTGCTACCCCAGTAAGCAACAATTTTGAAATTCTGAATACACCCGATTCGTGGGTTATTCTTAACACCGCAAACAACTCCATTAAAAGTGCCACTATTTATGATTTGAATGGAAAGATTTTGCAAAACGTTCTTTGCCACAACAATCAAATTAGAATAGAAAAAAGCAACTTTATATCGGGAATGTATATTGTTAAATTGGAAAGTAATGAAGCTGTTTTTGGTTCGAAACTGATAAAATTTTAGTCTTGGATATTAACCTTTAGAATAATAAACCAAAAGAAAGCAACACCGTTTAATTAGTGATTTTCATTTTCTAAGACCACTTCATTTTTTACCGGATAACCGTTACCGTGCCTTTGTAGTCTCGTTTTACATTGTCGATGCCAATGCTGTTGATAATATAAACAAAGGCTTCGTTTTCTACCACCTCGCCCTTGTATTTACCATCCCAACTTTGATAAAGCGAGTTGCTCTCAAAAACTTTTTCTCCCCAACGATTGTAAATGGCAATGTGATATTCCTTTATGTACCAACCCGGGGTAACAAAATAATCGTTCAAATTATCGCCATTGGGCGAAAAAGCATTGGGCACCCAAAGCCAACTGCTTACCCAAATACAGTCTTCATTGCTCACACTCACAATTTGTGGAGCTGTATCATTGGGCATATTTTTGTAACCGATAATTCGATAACAGAAGCTCGGACGCTCATTTAACGGTGTTTCTTTATCATTAAAAATAGTATCGTCTGCCCCATCCGAATACCCCATTGAGAAAAAAGTACCATCGGGTTCTTTTCGCTGAATTTCATAAAATGAAACACCATCATCCCACCCTTGGTATTTGGTCCAGTTAAGCCACGGGCGTTGATATTTTCCAGTATCGGCATGCAATAAAATAGTTTTCGCCAAATTGCTGTATGGTGCCTGATCTTTGCAAACATCTACCGCCCGAACACGGTAAAAATAGGGCTGACTATCCACTTCAACTTTTTTATCTTCGATATATAATGTGCCAGCCGGAATG
This sequence comes from Flavobacteriales bacterium, assembly GCA_020635395.1. Classification (NCBI taxonomy): domain Bacteria; kingdom Pseudomonadati; phylum Bacteroidota; class Flavobacteriia; order Flavobacteriales; species Flavobacteriales bacterium. The sequence goes on along the minus strand of JACJZV010000001.1, from coordinate 978,638 downwards.
TTATTTTTTATTTGGCTGTAATTGTTTCCATCACCTGATTTTTCGACAATATAATGGTCTATTGGCATTTTGCTATATGGCGTGGGCAGCCATTCCAGCCTAATGTAATCATCAAACTCCACGGTGGCTCTAACCAACTCATTTGGGGGCAATGAGTTAACATATATAGGCGTAGCCTCGCAGGTGTCGCTCCAACTTATTTGATTGTTTCCATAATATTCTTTTGCCAAAATTTTATATCTGTGTTTTTGATAACATAAAATATTGGTGTCAATATACTCATAAACATTTCCGGCCACCGAATCGAGCAAGACATAATCTCGGTTTTTATCTTCCCGATAGATGTAATATTTTTCTACCTCATCCCATCCGTGATAGGCGTTCCAGTTCAGCCTACTTTGATTTAGCTCGCCTTTGGCCGAAACCTCAACAGTGCAATCATTGCTATCGGCCAATAAATCGCTGAATATGCCACATGTATTTTCAACCGCAATTTTTGAACAATAGACATTATGCAGCGTGTTGAGATTGGTAAACTCAAATCTTGTTTCGTTGGGGTCGGTAATCTTGGCAATTTCTCCATCATTATGAAAAATGTGATAGCAATCAAAGTCGGGAATATTACTCTTATTAAAGTCCACCAAATAAGAATAATCGTCCATCACACTTACCCTTAAAAGTGAGGTGGGTGGTGGCGGCAGTGTATCTCCCACCTTTATTTTGTTTATGTCTAAAATAGAATCTTTACATCCCAAATTGTCGGTTATGGCTAATTGAATTTTTACGGGTCCTACATTGGTAGTTTGAATTCGAGGATTTTGCCCGTAGTACTCAAAGGTATCGTTAATCATCCATCGCCAACTCATCACGCCATTATCGGCTCTTGATTTATCCAAAACACTCAGCATACTGCCCACGCATACCTTTTTGCTCAACGATTCAAAATCGGCTTTAATGTCTTTTAAACTTATCTGTTTGATGGTATCTGCCTTGCAACCCTTGTTGGTCAACACAGTCATTTTTACCGGATATGTTCCCGGATTAAGGTATGTATGCTGCGGGGCTGATTCAGTGCTGGTGTTTCCATCACCAAAATTCCAAGTAAAGGTTGACCCATTTTGTGCTTTTGTGAGGTTTGTAAAAACCGATGCTTGATTTATACAAGGTTTGGTCAACTCAAAATCAGGAAACGGGTTGGGGTGCACATAGATTGTGTCGATTGGCGGGGCGGTATAGGTGCATCCATATTGATTTTTAACGGTAAGAAGTGGAATAAATCTGCCTGTATCCTTATAGGTATGTGCTATTTTTAAGTTGTTGTTTATAACCGTTCCGTCACCAAAATCCCAACTAAATGAACTTGCTCTCGATGTATCTGCAGTAAAATTGACCGTTAATGGCACACAGCCATTATTTTTATCGAACGTATATGTGGCCAATGGCCCTTTTACTAATATGAACCCTGGATATTCGATAGAATCGACACAACCCCACTCGTCTGTTACCTTTAGTTTTACGTTGTATGAACCTGACTCTAAGTACAATTTTTTGGGGTATCGCTCTGTTGATGTGCTTCCATCGCCAAAATCCCACTCCCATTTTACAATTCTTCTAAGGTTGTTCAGTGTACTTCTATCCTCAAATTGTACGTGCAGTGGTGGGCAATCTTTCACCAAACTATCTGCATAAAATTTGGCTCTCAGGGCTTCATTGTCAATATCTATTATTTCTTCAGGTCGTGTCACACAACCATTTTCATTGGTTATATAAAGCCTCACATTGTACTTGCCCGGCTCGGCAAACACATAGTTTACTGTTTTTTGGTTAGCCTTTTGGGTTCCATCGCCAAAATCCCATAGATATGTCCAATTGCTGTCGTTAACATTTGCCGGTATATCGGTCTTAAAAATAAATTTTCGGCCACTGCAATCCTGAAAACGGGAGACCTTTATCTTGGCCTTTTCCACCCCAAAAACTTGCATTTTAAAATCCTTTCGGCCAATACACCCATTTTTATCAACCCCAATAAGGCTTACTTTCCAAAATCCACCACTGTCGGGTCCGGGTTGGTAAAAATCATAGTTCATCGTACCTTTTTGGGTAATCGGAATTTGATTTGTTCCTATTTCCCAGTACAATTTTACGAAGTCGGCAGGATTGCTCTTGTTTATAAGTTGCGTTGAAACAGGGCCACATGCAGGTTTTCCTACAAAATCTCCATCCACCGTGGGGCCAGCAACAATTAACGTATCAATTGTGGTTTTCTTGCATCCTCCGGTTACAGAGATGTCCAAAGCCACATATTCCACCACATGTTTTCCGGGTTGATCGTAAAAAAGATTTAGTTTAGACCCAAATGTGGTGTCTTTTCCATCAACTACCCACCGAAATTGAAGATAATCTTCTGTAGCACTCGCCTTTAAATTAATAGTAGCCGGTGTGCAAACATCTCCATATTTGCTAAAACCATTTGGGAAAGTTGGTTTTGGCGTATATACAAATTTCACCGTATCAATACACCCAGATTTGCCATTAAAAGCACTCAGGATTATCGGCCCGCTAACATTTTTGGGATTTAATTCAATATGGGTGTTATTTGAATACCATTTGCCGTTTACTGTCCAATTTATGCTGTCATAGTCTTTCGAGAAACTTCTCAATTTTATCGTATCATTCGAGCATGTATCGTGCAGGGCGGCCAATTTTGCCAATGGCGGATTTACATAGATACGTTTGGCTCTGATAAACGTATCAAAGCACCCATTGTCTTCTGTAATCAGCCTAATGTTATAATACCCTTTTTCTAAATGATGTTCTTTCATGTTAAAGTCCCATTCCCCGTGCCCATTGCTTATTTTTGATGTAATGGCAGTATCGGTAGATGTGCTGTTAGAATACAGTTTCCAATGCAAGGCTGTCAAAGAATCTTTAAAGGCTATATTGGTTAAATTTTTAATCTGAAATGCTTCCAAATTACACACCGTATCTAGGGTACTATCAATGTTGGGTTCCCATTTTTTGCCCACTCTGATAGTCTTTTCCGCAAAACCTTGACAACCTTCGGGGGTAGTAATTTTTAGTTTTACCGTATAAACTCCTTTTTTGGTAAAGGTGTGGGTGGTACTCAGTTGGGTGGTGTCCGAAATATTTTCCTTTCCTCCATCTCCAAAGTCCCAACTTTGCAACGACATTTTATACCCAAGATATTCCGAATTATTGGTAAAATTAACAGTCAGCGGGGCACAACCTTCTTCTACATCGGCAAATATGTCGGGTATCAAATCATCAATTGTAACGAATTCGTATGCTGTATCCGGACAGCCGAATTCATTTTTTCCAATTAATGTAAACTGATAGGTACCCGATTTGGTTAGAGTATATGTTCCACTCTTGGTGTTCGATCTTGGTATTCCATCAACATACCAATTGTATGAAAAACTGCCCGTCCCATTATCCGTAAAACTCACTGTAAATGGCTGTTCGCAAGTTCTTTTCTTATTAACAGATACTTGAACATCCGGCTTTTTATAAACCGTAATTTCATTGTATTTGGTAATTTTATTACCACACTTTCCGCCTTTTGATACGGTAAGGCTCACAGTATATTTTCCGGCTCCGTAGGTGGTTTTGGCATTTTTGGTTTGGGGTGTTGAGCCATTGCCCAAATCCCACATGTACGTCAGCCCAGAGGCATTGGGCGTAGTTTTGTCGGTAAAGATAACTTCCAATGGTTCGCAGCCCTCCGTTTTACTCACCGTAAAATCAGGCTTTATCTCATCAATGTTGATATAGGCCGGAAAGGTGCGGGTAGAAACACAGCCATCAGCATTTGTCACTGTAAGGGTTACCGTAAAAGAGCCTTTGCTGGTGTAGGTGTGCGAAGGATTTTGAGAAGTACTTGTGCTACCATCGCCAAAATCCCAACTATAGGTGCTTCCGGTTCCGGCATATTTTGTCAAATCTTTAAAATTAACCACTAATGGTGGGGTACAGTCAAAGGTATTATCGGCAGAAATGTTGATATCAGGCTTTGCCAAGACCTCTATGGCAGATGTTTTGGTTATTTTGCTTTGACATCCGTTTTTATCAATTACCAAAATAGAAACCGAATAAGTACCTGATTTTGAATAGACGTGTGAAGCATTGTTGGATGTTAGCGTATTTCCATCGCCAAAATCCCAGGTGGTTGTAGCCAATGCCGAACTTCCCGGCTTAGAGCTGTTGGTAAAATTTACAGAAAGCGGCTCGCAGCCCTTGGTTTTTGACATGGTAAAATCAGCAGTCGGTGGCTCAAAAACTTCAACATAACCTGTTTTTGTGACCGTACTGGTTTTTCCGGTATTGTCGGTAACGGTTAAGGAAACATCATAAAATCCGGGTTTATAAAAAATAGCAGCCGGATTTTTTTGGGTGGAGGTATTGCCATTGCCAAACGTCCAATAAAACGAAACAATATTTCCACTCGAAGCATCTTGAAAACGAACGGTTATTGGAGAACATCCTTTCGTGGTGGGGGCTGTAAAGTCGGCCTGGGTTTGGGCTAATGCAAAAACCGTAGAACATATAAAGCTAAGTATGGTAAAGCAAATTCGCATGTTTTTTTTGTGGTATCCAAATATAGGACGAAACTTTGGGATAATGCGTTGCTTCAACTTAAAATTATTTTTGTGTCATGAAAATTTTACTCAAAATTGAAGAAGTTGCACTTACTGTGTTGGGCATATTCGCCTTTGCATTGCTGCACCGGCCTTGGTGGTTGTTTTTGAGCCGTAGTTGAAATTTGAAAACATTTTTGATACCCCAATGGGGGAAAATTTGGTAAACTAAATTAAAACCTAAAACCAACCATCGTTGCTAACCTCCAATCAAATTTTTTGCCCACTCTTTTACAGTTTTTACACTTGGATAAAGTCTATTTAGCTTCGCGATGTAGTCCTTTGGAAAGTATTTTGGGTTGCGGCCAAATTCTTTCGACACCACAATTTCATCGATAAATCCATGTTTTACAGCGTTGTGGTCGGCAGTTATTTCTGCCTTTTTCAAAAAACTTGTTAAAAAATAATATTTCACTCCAAACCAAGCCAAATTCCAGCTTGAGCGGTCTTTGTAATCCAAAATATGTCCCAATTCATGAGCCAACCAACCTACAATTACTTCGCTTGGCACTCGCCCGTTTTCCATCATTTTGTTGTGCGTAAAAAATCGCTCTTTCATGATTATTTGATATTCTCTTTTTGAGCGGTGTCTAAGCAGCGATGCAACCTGAGGCTGTGCCAGCATAAATGATTTTGCCGCAATTTTCCCCCATTTAAAGTGGATAAAAGTTTGCTGTAGCTCGGGATATTTGGCCATCACTATCATCACTTCTTTTTCTAATTCTTTGGGGTAGGTTACATATATAGACATCGACAACTTTTTAATACAAATCTATGCACTGAAATTTAAAACGGGTGCAGCAAACAAACAACAAAGCCAAAACTTTCAATTATTTTTGGCCAATGGTTTGGAGATTGTCGGTTTTGCTGTTTTTTCAATTTTTGTTTTTGCAAAGCAATGCACAATTGCAAAATGTATGCGTTGATTCAAACCAAATAAACCAGTATTACCAATGCAACGAACCAAGTTTTACCCCAGTTTGCGGGTGCAATCATCAAACGTATCGAAATCAATGTGAGGCATTTAGAAACTATGGCGTGCAAAGCATTTTGTATGATGGAGTTTGTCAGGAAGAATTTATGTTTTCGAGCATTTACCCAAATTTGACTTCCGATTTTTTTGATCTGTATGTGCAATTTTACACAAAAAGTCCTCTCACAATTCAGGTTCGAGACGCTTATGGAAAATTGGTTCTCACGCAAAATCATCTGGCCATCGACTCCCGAAAATTTAGTTTCGACACCACTTCCTATCACGAAGGTTTGTACTTTGTTTTTATTATTTCCGGCGATGTGGTGGATATTCAACGGTATATGAAAATTAGTTATTAATGAGACTTGAATCAATACATACGGGTAATTTTAAGCTTGATGGTGGTGCAATGTTTGGCGTAATTCCAAAGGTAATTTGGAACAAACTGAACCCCGCCGATGAAAATAATTTGTGCAACTGGGCCATGCGTTGTTTGTTGGTAGAAGACGGAAACCGCTTGATATTGATTGACAATGGGTTAGGCGACAAGCAGAGCGAAAAATTTTTCGGCCATTACTACCTCAACGGCGATAATAGTCTAAAAAAATCGTTACATGCCGCTGGGGTTGATTTTGATGACATCACGGATGTAGTGCTTACTCATTTGCATTTCGACCATTGTGGGGGGAGCATAAAATGGAATAGCGGAAAAACCCATCTTGAACCCGCTTTTAAAAACGCTACATTTTGGAGTCATACCGACCATTGGAATTCGGCGATACACCCCAACCCACGCGAAAAAGCCTCTTTTTTGACCGAAAACATTATGCCCATTCAAGAAAGTGGACAGTTAAAATTTGTGGGCGATGATTTGAAAATTTCAGAAAATGTTTCGGTGATATTGGCCGATGGCCATACCGAAAAAATGATTTGTCCAAAAATAAATTTCAATGGCAAAACAATTGTTTTTGCAGCAGATATGATTCCATCGGCGGCTCATATTCCGCCCCATTACTGTATGTCTTACGATATACATCCTGTGGTGCGAATGCAAGAAACCGAAGCCTTTTTAAAAGAGGCCGTGGCCAACAACTACACACTTTTTTTTGAGCATGACTTAAATAATGAGTGTGCAACGATTTGTTTTGAAAACGGAAAATACAAGGCTCAGGATATTTTTGATTTGTCGGATTTTGCCAAATAAAATTTCGGTTGGTTTAATTGAATTTGACTCCGAACAATACATCGAGTCGGTGGCTTTGCGTGATGAAGTTCTAAGAAAACCACTCGGCTTTTCTATCAGTTTGTTAGACATTGAAGACGATAAAAATCAATACCATATTGGTGCCACTAATGGAGAAACTTTAGTGGGTATTTTATTGCTAAAAGTGCTATCAACCGATTTGGTTAAAATGCGGCAAGTGGCGGTAAAACCTAACTTTCAGAACCAAGGAGTAGGCAAAAAAATGGTTTTATTTTCGGAAGAATTTGCCAAAGCAATTGGTTTTAAAACCATCGAACTGAATGCCCGAAAAGTGGCCGTAGAATTTTATTTATCACAAGGTTACCACATTGTTAGCGAACAATTCATGGAAGTAGGCATTCCACATTTTAAAATGGAAAAATCTCTATAAATAACTTCCTTTGCACTTGCTTGAAAACATCGGCTATTATACCCAAAACCCTCGCCCACCTTCGAAAGTTGCGTTTGGAGGATTTGCAGGAATATTGCCAAAATCAACGCACATTTTTGATAGAAACTATTCTTGAAAACGGTGGTCATTTTAGTGCCAACCTCGGCACGGTGGAGTTGACTGTGGCTTTGCATTATGTTTTAAACACTCCAACCGACCAGTTAATTTGGGATGTTGGCCATCAGGCCTATTTGCATAAAGCACTGACCGGACGAAAAAATGAGCTGAAAAACATCCGCAAAAAGGAGGGCATCAGTGGTTTTCCAAAAATGTCGGAAAGTGCGTTTGACACCTTTGGTACCGGACACTCCAGCACCTCTATCAGTGCCATTTTGGGCATGGCCATAGCCGATAATCTGCACAAAATAAAACGCGAACATGTGGCCGTAATTGGCGATGGCAGCTTAACAGGCGGAATGGCTTGGGAAGCCTTAAACAACGCAGCCGAAAGCAACACCAATATTTTAATTATTATAAACGACAACCAAATGGGCATTGACCCAAATGCCGGGGCTTTGAATCAATATTTAAACAACATCAACACAAAAAACAATTTTTTTACTGAGCTTGGTTTCCATTATCAATTCACACAAAATGGGCATGATGTAGTAGATTTGGCAAACACTCTAAAAAATATCCTCACAATAGAAACTCCAAAAATTTGGCATATTAAAACCATCAAAGGAAAAGGCCATGCCCCTGCCGAGGCCGAACAAACCAAGTTTCATGCGGTGAAATATGTAAAAATTGATGAGGCTGAAGCCGATGAAAAGTTTGACAAGTTTCAGGATGTTTTTGGAGAAACCTTGCTAAACCTGGCCTTGCAAAATGATAAAATTGTCGGCATTACTCCGGCCATGCCAACGGGTTGTTCCATGAAAATAATGATGGAAAAATTGCCAGAACGTACCTTTGATGTGGGCATTGCAGAACAGCATGCAGTTACGTTTGCCGCCGGATTGGCTGCCAACGGCATGATTCCGTTTTGTAATATTTATAGCACTTTTTTGCAACGAGCCTACGACCAAGTAATACATGATGTTTGCCTTCAAAATCTTCCAGTCATTTTTTGTCTCGACCGTGCAGGTGCTGTGGGCGAAGATGGTGCAACACACCACGGACTGTATGATTTGGCTTATTTGCGGTGTTTGCCCAATATTTCCATTTTTTGCCCTGCCGATGAGGTAGAATTGCGAGATGCCATGCAGTTGGCGGTAGAATTGAAAAAGCCCATTGCCATTCGGTATCCAAAAGGCGGAGGTTCTGTTTTAGGTTGGAAGAGTAAACCAGAAATAAGCCTTCAAAAGCCAGAAATAATCAATGTCGGAAAAACAACCTGCATTTTGAGCATTGGCACGATGTTGCAACAATGCAAAGCAGCCTTAGAAAAATTAAATTCAGAAGGTATCAAAGTTGGTTTAATAAACATGCGGTGGCTAAAGCCGTTAAATTTCAATATATTGGATTCTGTTTTCAATCAATACAAAACCCTTGTTACTATTGAAGATGGCGTGGTTTCCGGTGGTTTTGGCTCAGCAATATCGGAATATGCAGCTCAAAAAAATTACTACGGAAAAATTATAACTCTCGGTTTTCCGAATCAGGTAATTGAACACGCCACAAGAGAAGAACTGTTTACGGAGTTTGGCTTGGATACAGAGTCGATTGTTAGGTTAATAAAAAAGAACCATTGAGAAATTAAAAGTATTTTCCTTGAATTATGTGTTTTCCTGCAATCGCTTTCTCCCCAAATGTGTAGATTCAATTATTAAGTGCAACACATTGCTAAATGGTATCCAGTACTTTTTAGAAAAATTCGTTTTTTGGAAATAAACAGGAGAAATTAAGATTCCCTAATTCTCATCAAAAATCAATGTAACTGGCATTCCAAATCCCAATTTATTCCATTTTCAAACGGAAGTTTTCTGATTGACCTAATTCGATATCTAAAGAAATTACAAATGTAAACCCCTCCCTCTTTTAAAGCATATTCTTAATCTCCCAATCAAAATTAACATAGGTGTATGTAATACATTTGTTTCTAATGAAAAATGCCGAAGCTACCTTGCTACCCATTACGGTGTATGTAACCCACCTTCCATATTTCTTATCATTCCAATACCGTCCTTTTTTTAAAAGATTTCCGGAATTTGAGAATTGGAGATATTTCCCAAAATGTTTTCCATTGCGGAAATGTTCAATTGTTTTGGCATTTGTACTTGGATCCAATGTAACCCAAGTACCCTTCTTCTCTCCTTTTTTGTTGAGTCTATTAGGGCATTTATCAACTTTTGAGTTTGCAACTATCGAATTACTTATCAAAAAGATTAAACAAGGGATGGTTAAAAATATTTTTTTCACATTTATAACAAAGGCCAAAGTTACAAAATTCGTTTTACAATACTGCATTTCAATCGAATTGCTACTCATACAAACTGAAGTTCTTGTTGTTAACAAAAACTACCATTCCCCTACTACTAAAACCCACCCAAATCAAGCAAAACACCCACTGCCAAAGGTGGTAAATTATAGTTTACCAAATTATTCGTATTGTCGCTTAGGCGGTAATCGGCGGTTAAGACAAACTTATTAAAGCCCAATCGGGCATGAGCCGAATAGTTGAATGGTTCGATGTATTTAAGACCGTATAAAATGCTTTTTTCGGAGGTATAATTGCTGTTGTCGGGTGCAGTAGTTTTGGTAAAAAAACGATTTCGATAGGCATAATCTGCCGAAATGCCTATCTCCAAATAACGGCCAAGATAGTTGCCTCTTCTTCCATAATTAAATCTGTTGGCAAACTCCAATCGGGCGGTTTGCATCACCAAATTGGCATATTTTACATTGCTGCTGTCGGTTTTAAACTTGTATTTATCAAATACATAATCAAGCCGAAACACGAGGCTATAGGGCTGAGACACCCGATATTTGTAATATACCCCGGCGTTGAATTGCCAACTTGCAGCGTTTTTTAAAGAAAATGAATCATTGTCGGTGTTGCCAATGATAGACGCAAAACCAACGTTTCCGGCATAAAAATGCTTTCTGTTCCTCCCGAAATTGCTAACCACGGTATCTTCGTTTACATCCTGCTTTAGCATAATGCTTTGAGCATTCGCACAAAAAAAAGAAGCCACGGCAACTGCCAATATTATTAATCTTTTCATTTTTATTTTATCACTATTTCTTTAAAATATCCTCTATAAAAAACCCGAAGTGTAAACGGTCGGGCATAATCCGTTTTTTTAATTTTTAATGGGCTAAGGGTTTGGGTAAGGTCTTCATCCTCTACGCTCAAATATTTATCCGAAAACAGGCTACCAAAGGGGTCGATTACAAAATATTTATCCAGATATCCTTTATCGTTTTGGATATGATAAAACAAATAATCCGGACATTTTACATAACGACCTTCCCATTTTAGGGTTTCTTCGTCAATGGATGTGGTGTCAGTGAGCATTATTTCTATCGTTTTACTTTTAACGACAATTTCAAAACTTGGAGAGGGTTCTTGCGGAAAAGGGATGATGAAATATTTGGCCTGTGGCACGCCATAACCGTGGGCGTAGTCAAAATAGGGATACAAATCGGCTGATTTTTCAATTTCATGAAATAAATCCATCGACTTATAACCCATTCTTATTTGTTTGGCACACGCCACAAAACCCGCCACCAACGGCCCACTAAAACTGGTTCCCTGCGTTTCAGAAATTCCTTTTGGCCCACTGCCGATTACGTGGCCATAGGCTGTCACGTTTGGTTTCATTCGTTTATCCCAGGTGGGTCCAAAAGAGCTAAAACTGGTATGAATACCCGTTTTGGGGTTAATACCCCCTATGCTCAAAACACTGTCTGCATCAGCTGGTGTTCCGATTCTTTTCCAATCGTTGCTACCCTCGTTTCCGGCAGAATTTACCACAATAATTCCTTTGCTGGCAGCCATGTTGGCGGCTTTTGCCACCAAACTATGTGTACCATCCATATCTTCCACAAAATATCGGTGAATCGTATATCCCAGCGAACTGTTAATTATGTCTGCCCCATTTTTGTCGGCCCACTCGGCAGCTTCGAGCCAGTTCTCTTCTTCGGCATAAAACTCGGTGCGAGTTTCTGTGCGGGCAAGCAAATATTGGGCACCGGTGGCTAAACCCATAATTTGACCGTTAATTTTACCACCAACACAACTCATTACAAAACATCCGTGTGTGCCGCCACAATCAACATTTTCTTTGTTTTTGGCAAAATCGTAGGTGGCAATTATCCTATTTTCAGCTCTGATGTGTTCAAAAGCCGGATTGGTTTTGTATGATTTGAATCCAACATCAAAAATGGCCACCCGAACCCCGCTTCCATCAATTTTGTTATTGCTAAACGTTTCGCCATTCATCCGTTTAATTTGGGCTTTCAAAAAGTCTATTTCATCATCGGTTGGAGTAAAATTGCCTTCATCATCAGTTTGCTCCATGCCAGCAAAGTATTTCTGTATCTCGGATGAAACAATGCGAACGCTGCTAACAAAAGGTAACTTCAATAGCTCTTTTTGTTGCTCTGGAGTGGCTAAACAGCAAACGGCATTAAACCATCGGCTCACCGCTCGGTTGTTTTGCGTTATTTCAATAATCTGAGAAATATAAGCCTCATTAACAGGCACATCAGTGTAGTCATACAGGTTTATCCCATTCAACATTCTTCGCTCAATGGCTTTTGAATCAAAAAAAGTGTATGGATTAAAATTGGCGGTATCTTTATCTTTAAAAAAAACCCAAACTTTATCCTGTGCCTGAGCCAAAAACCCTAATGCTATCAGGATGGTAAATACAATTGTTTTTTTCATTTATCTTTTTTTGTTGAAGTATAACTTGATATACTTTTTCTTCTCCGTTGTCAAACTGCTTTTTGCATGTGGCATCAGCCTTATTAGCTGTTATGAATATCTTACCTGTCTCCGTCAAATAAATCGCCAAAATGACCGAGAATACTTCCCTCCCCTTTTCTTGTTCCGGGCAGCCCACTTCCGGCAGTAATTACTCTTCCGGCCAATCGGCTAAAGGGTAAACTTTGAATCCAAACACTTCCAGGCCCTGTAAGGACTGCATAAAAAACGCCCTCTCCGCCAAAAAGCGTGTTCTTAATTCCACCCACAAATTGTATGTCATATTCAATATTCTGAGTAAAAGCTACTATGCATCCGGTATCAATTTTCAACACCTCCCCTACTCTAAGCTCTCTTTTTACAATATTGCCTCCGGCGTGTACAAAGGCCAAACCATCGCCCTCTAATTTTTGCATAATAAAGCCCTCTCCACCAAAAAAACCGGTGCCAAGTTTTTTCTGAAATTCAATACCAACCGAAACACCTTTGGCGGCACATAAGAAAGCATCCTTTTGGCAAATTATTTTACCCCCCAATTCTTCAAGATCTAATGGAATAATTTTGCCTGGATACGGGCTGGCAAATGCCACCCTCTTTTTTTGGGTATCGGCATTAGTAAAAACGGTCATAAACAATTTTTCGCCAGTCAAAACTCTTTTTCCTGCATTCAAAATTTTATCGAAAAAAGAGTCATGTTGTTTAGAACCATCACCAAAAATGGTCTCCATGGTTATGCCATTGGGCATATACATAAAACTCCCGGGTTCGGCCACCACTGCTTCTTGTGGGTCCAACTCTACCTCCACAAATTGCATTTCTTCACCAAAAATTTCAAAATCAACTTCGTGTGCGTTCATATTTCAATTGATATTAGGTCTGCAAATTGCACAAAAAAAAATTGATACTTTTTGGCTAAACGACAAGTTGATAAAAAACATCCATCAAAATTATCTGCTTCGCATTTTGGGATCCTTTTTTCCGAACAATCCGCTTTTGGTTTTTGATTTTTTAAAGTCATCCGGATTATCGCCACTTCCATAGGCAGGACACTCTGCTTTTCGTTTTTTACATCCGGGCATCGACACCCCTACGGCAATCAAAAAAAAGACAGCGAGCAATTTGAGATATTTTAAAGTCATGCAAGCAAATTTAAGAATTATGTATAAACTGATGTAATATTGGCAAAAGTAATACTGCATCTAAAATCAAAGATTTTTACATTTGCCCTATTGCATGACGTTGGTTTGAAGTTGAAAATATTTATAGGATGTTTTTTTGTTTTGGCAGGCATGATTGCTAATGCCCAAACCATTACTGTAGTGGATGAGTTTGATGAGGCCATTGAAAACGCTATGGTAAAGATATACAACAAAGAAGCTCATGAATTTTCTATATTTTTTACGGATGAGTTTGGCATTGTTACATTGCCAAAATTGAACATTATTGATTCGGTTTTGGTTTCGCATGTATCTTACAGACAAATTTCATGGGGACTTGACCAGCTCAAAAAACAACGTTTCAGAATTATGTTGGAAAGCAATAACCATTTTCTTTCTACCTCTTTTGTGCGACATAATCCTGATTTTGAAGGACAGAAGAATCAGACCAATCGACAAATAAAAATTTCTTCAAAAAATGTTCAGTTTCTAAACCCTCAAACCTCTGCCGATTTGGTTGGATTGAGTAATCAAATTTTTATCCAAAAATCGCAAATGGGCGGTGGAAGCCCCATGTTTAGAGGCTTTGCAGCAAATAATGTATTAATTGTGGTGGATGGTGTGCGAATGAACAATGCCATTTTTAGAGATGGAAACTTACAAAATATCATTAATTTAGATCCAAATTTCGTGCAAAGCACTGAGGTATTGTTTGGCCCTGGCTCTGTGCTATACGGCAGCGATGCCATGGGCGGTGTTATGGTTTTTGAAACCAAAAATCCGAGATTGGATAGCATATCGCACTACAATGGTAATGTGATGCTTAGAACCCAATCGGCCAATAAAGAAAATAGCTGGCACGTAGATATGGGCTACGGAAAGACAAATTTTGCCGGCATTACAAGCATTTCTATATACAACTTTGGTGAGCTAAAAATGGGAGCCAATGGCCCAAAAGAATACACAAGACCCATCTATACGGAATATACCGGCCTGAACGATACAATCATTAAAAACGAAGACCCTAATGTTCAGTTATTTACCGGATACAGTCAGTTTAATTTTAACCAAAAATTCAGATACAAATTCAACAAAAGAAATGATTTGATTGTGCATTTTGGACATACCACCAGTTCTGACGTGCCGAGATATGACCGATTGACCCAACAAAGCAAAGGACTTCCAAAATATGGCGACTGGCACTATGGTCCTCAAAAATGGACTCAGCTAAATGCCCGCCACACACTTCTTTTTGATAAAAAGAAACTGGCCGACCGAATGGTAGCCACACTTGCTTTTCAAAATTTTGGAGAAAGCCGCGTTGAGCGGGCTTTTCAGAGCAAAATAATTTACGAAAATGTGGAGAAAGTACGGGTGTATTCGGCAAATATTGACTTTGACAAAAAGAAAGGAAAAACCGATTTGATATACGGCATTGAATCCGTTTCCAACTTTGTTCAATCATTCGGGAGTATCTCGTCAATCGATTCTGGTTATATGTCGGCCAATGTAAGCCGTTATCCAAACAGCAGCACGCTGCAAACAATGGCTGGCTATGCTTCGGCCAAAACCAAACTCTCTTCAAAAATGATGGCTTCTGCGGGCATCAGATATTCTTATATAAATTTGTATGCACCTTTTACCGATACGTTTTATTCATTTCCGTTTAGTGAAATTCGGCTAAAAAAATCTGCATTTAGCGGCAGTTTGGGAGTGCGATTTTTGGCAAATGCCTCCACCTATGTTTTTGCCAACATTGCCTCCGGTTTTAAAGCCCCGAACATTGACGACATGGGCAAAATATTTGACAATCAACCAAATAGGGTAACCATACCCAACCCCAACCTAAAACCCGAATATTCATACAATTATGAAATGGGTTTGTTTACCAATTTGGGCGGAAAAGTGCAATGGATGATAAACGGATACTACACCTTAGTTGACAACTTAATTGTCCGTGATGATTTTAGTTTGAACGGTGTTGATAGTCTTCTGTTTAATGGCTCCATGCTTCGCACACAATCGTTGGTAAACTCCAGTAGAGGTTTTATACATGGCATCGAAACCCAGATACAGTGGAGTATTAATTCTTTTTTTGAGTTGAAATCAAACTTCAACTATATAAGTGGCAAAACCTCAGACAACATGTCCATTAGGCACGTTACACCAAACTTCGGGAACACCTCTTTAAACTACAAAAAGAATAAAATTATGATTTCGGCTTATGCAAATTATAACACCGAACTCGCCTTTGAGAAACTGGCACCCACCGAACAAGGAAAAGCCTATTTGTATGCAAGAGATGCAAACGGAAATCCTTATGCACCGGCATGGTGCACACTCAACCTAAAGACTTCTTTCAAAATTAATAAATCATTAAAAGCCAACATTGGTTTAGAAAATATAATGAATAAAAGATATAGGCCATACAGCTCTGGCATAACAGCTCCGGGCAGAAACTTGGTACTTTCTGTTTATTCCGTATTTTGATTTGGTAAAATTTAATTGTGTGAATGTCCGTTAAAATTGTGTTATGAAAATAATAAAAAGTGCTTTAATTCTCTTGGTTTCCCTGTATTCAACTTCCGTTTTTTCACAAACCTTTAATGCTTTTGGTGTAAAAGTTGGAGCCAACTACGGAGAATCAATTATTAATGAAACCTTTAGTCAGGGTGGTGTTGATTTTAACTATGCTACGCATGAAGCCGATGTGGCGGTTCCGTGGGGAATTTTTACCCGATTTAAAGTTTCAAAAGTTGTGTTTCAGCCCGAGGTTTTGGCCAGCAACTACAAAACTAAAATGAAACTGAGCAGCCCAAATTACGACAGTATTTTAACGTTGAAACAAAATCGATTCGATATTCCATTGCTATTTGGGTATGCACCCATAAAACGTTTTAGATTGTTGACGGGTCCTGTCTATACTAAAATGCTCGAAAACAACGTGGGCACCAACGAGTTTTTGTTCAAAGAGTTCAAAACGGTTCTTAATGGAGGGTCTTGGGCTTGGCAACTCGGTTTTGGTTTTAACATTGGCAAAATAAACATCGACTGCAAATACGAAACCAGCCTCGGCAAACTTGGAGATTCGGTAACAATTAAAGGTCAAGAATTTAAGTTTGACCAACGTAACAATACAGTGCAAGTTACTTTGGGACTCAATTTCGTTACACCGAGGTAGGGATTACAAAATAGTTATTTTTTGTCGAAAGACTTCGCCGCCAGCAGAAATCAAAAGCACATATATGCCTGATTTTAAGTCAGATATATTCATTTTGATACGCTCTGCCTCTTCCACTGTATCGTTTAATTTTATTTCTTTACCCGAAATATCAAGCAATTTAATGGTGGTTATTTTCGATGAATTAACCCCACTTAATTTTACATAAACATACGACTCACTGGCCGGATTTGGATAAATGTTCATGTTTCTATTTTCAACTACATCGACATTCAAATTTTTCGTAATCACCACTGTTGCTTCAATTCTTTCACTTAGTGGCAACGAAGAATCTGGATAAACCCGGCGGCATGTTCTCCCATCCAATTGATATTTTGTCTCTAAATACGGATGATAAACCCCAGTGTCTGTGTATTTTTTTGTTATTAAATCATGTTCCTCAACGAAATCAAAAGTTCCATCATCCCAAAAGAATTTGGAAGTATCTGCGTTTGAAAGTCCAAAATTATAACAGATAATTTCAAGATTTTCATGAATGTCCATGTAGAAACTATCAAAGATACTAACCCTATTATCCGCAGGTTGAAATTGAGGATTAATACCCTCTAATTTTACTTTTTTCGATATGTTCTCTACATTACATCCATATTTTAATGACCGTGGGGTCATCAAAATTTCATACTCACCATTCATTACAAATACTTTGTTTAGAATCTCAGCTGTATCTTTAAATTGAGTATGATTATCATATTTAATTTCCCAAACTGGGCGTGTTAGGCTATCAAAATTATCGGTTTGTATAATTTTACTTTTGCCTTTTAGTGTTAGAAAATGAGCACAATTTTCTCCTACAAGACTGTCTTTTAATTCAAAATCACTACTATCTAGGCCTATAACTTCTATCTTCATCACCGCTGTATCCATGCAGCCTAAAGAGTCTATGGCCACGGTTGTAATCATATAAATACCGGGTTCATTATAGGTATGAAACATTCTCAAGTTTCGTTGAAACTCCAAAGTATCTGTTTCGCCCCAATCAACCAGTTTTATCTCTTTGTTTGAAACATATCGCCGACCATCATCCCAAAATTTTCTTGGGTCAGCTGGATAATCATCTGGAAAAGTAATGCTGGAATTTTGAAAATATCTTATCGAATCAAACACAAACATTTCGGAGCCAGAACAAATAACATTATCAATGATTCGATAGGAATTGATAAATCCTGTCACTATGGTATCCTGAAATACCCGATAGTGCTGATTTTTATCTTTCAAAATAAAAGTGGAATAAATTATAGAATTGCTACGGTCATGAACGGTGTCCCAATTTCGGTTTTTAAATTCCCTGTGAGCAAAGGTTAAATCAGGTTTCCATAGATTGGCCATAGTCGAATTTCCGTCAAACAGACTATCGTATCCTGCAATACTTGAATCGCGAAAATGCAATATTTCGGCCACTTCAATTGATTTACTCTTGGTTTCATCGGTATATCGGTATCGTTTGTTCCCTGCTGTAAAAACAAGTGGGTCGTGGTTTTCGTAGGTTTTTAATTCTGCTGATATTAGGTTTGACAAAGTGGTATCGATGCAGTTGAAAATGCCATTGTAAGATTCAAAATCGTTAGTCTTTACGATGTTATACAATTGTTTCAATTCAATATTTTGGGTTAGATTAATTTGGGGGTTAATTTGAAATGTATAGTAAAAATCTTTGATAATGGAGGTAACTATGGTATCACGAAAAACCTCGCCATCAATGTCCGTCTGGATGGTTCTATCCACAAAATTGCAAAGCCAATTTTCGCCGTTGTAGGCCACTGCACTGTCGTTTCTACCCATTTTGGGTCCCAAATAGGGTTGGTTGTAATAAAATTTTTCGGTTTGCAAAAGCTCCGATTCATTTATTACAAATTTCCAAGTTAACTCTTCTATCTGTTTACTGTGATTCTGATTCGTTAGTTTTAAGAATACGTCGTCCTTTTTGCAATAGTAGTTTGAGTTATTTTTGCCACCCACAGGGTAAACATCGAAATCAAAAAAACTAATTTCAAAAAAGTTATGATACCAGAACGTATCCAAAACTGCCGGAATTCCCATAGAATCCAATTGACCCATGCCAATAATAATACCCACCGTAACCGGAATTTTGAGCGGAGATGAATGATTTTTATAATCCGAAAAGGAATATTTTAAAGAAAATCGATCTGTGGTTTCAACTAAATCAACATCAAAGGGCAATGAGCCGTTATTTTCAAAAAAACGGCAAATATTTTTGTTTCTAAAGTCAAAAAAATTGTTGGAAATATTAGAATCTTGACAAACAGCAAAATAAGATTGTCCGCCTGTATTTAAGCTAAAATTAAAAACGAGTTCGTCTGGCAGCTGATAGGCAACGGGGCTTAATAATTGTAAATATCCGTTTTGGATGGATTGAGAAAAAATATGTCCTGTATCTTTTGAAATTCGTTTTGAAACAGTATCTAAAAGCAATAACTCAGGATAAAAATCGTGGCGAATATTTTGCTGAAACCAACTTTTATGTTCAACAAGCTGATTGGTGTCCACCATCGTAATTTGACAATTTCCGTTGAACACCGAAATTTTCTCAAAGGCGAAATTCTTTGCATAGAAATCGGTAACATAAATGCTGTCCCAATCGGGGTACATGTGCGTGGCATCTAAGTCCTCACTAAAATTACAATTTTTACCCACGTTTTTATTTTTTGCCGTAGAAGTGGTGCATTGCTCGGAATAATCATCGTTAAAATACCACAGCCGATGCACCCGGCCATCATTGGTTCTATTTTTTAAGTGTTGGGAGGATGTGGCGGCCTCAAAAACTCCAGATTCGTTTTTAAATACATAGGCTTTTCGTCCATTAATTAAGTTAATAGAATCCTCATCTTCTGTTAAATAGTCGTTTTGGTAAAAAATGGATTTATCCAAAAAATAAGCCCTTTGCCCCCCACCGTATTGATATTTGTTTTGTTCAATACTCAGCTTTGCCACAGGCCCTAAAACTAAAAATGTGTCGGTATATTGCTTAAAACACTGTGCCTTTGACACATCCAACAACACTTTTTTGGGGCCGGTAGATTTGTATTTGTGCATCAGATTGGCTCTGTTTGTAGAATCTATATTATCGAGTGAATAAGCATCCCCAAAATTCCATCGATATTGGCAATCTTGACTCAAAGGTTTGTCAAACGAGAGGCTAAGCCAGCCTGCAGAGTCAGCAATGTTTTTGTTTGGCACATTAACTATTTTTCCATCAATTACAATATTCTCAAATTCATAAAAAGAAACATAAGTATAAGCACAACCACTTTTTGTTGCAATACTTAGAGAAGGTCTAAATTTACCCGGTTTATGTTTTACAAAATGAATCACATGGTTGTTTTCAGCCCCATACCAAAAACGGGAATCAGCTGAACTGCCAACTATGCTGTCGCCATTCCCAAAATCCCAAACGTATTGTTGAATATCCGACAATTCCAGTCCCGAAGGGTAAATTTGAAAAGTCAACAAGGTAGAATCACAACCAATGATATTTTCGGTGGTTGGCCAAAACATAACACGGCAATCTTGTGCAGCAATATCGTTTTGAGTACAAATAGAAAAGGTAAGGAAAACTAAGTTTAAAATTTTTTTCATACGTTCAATCAACTTTTGTTTGATTAGAGACGGCTGAAAAATTAAAAAAGTTGCACGCAGTATTTTACAACACCAAAATTTTCTGTGAAAAGACTTTCTTGTTTTGGCTATTTAGGACATATACAAAATAAGCTCCGGCGGTTAGATGTGCTGTATCAAAGGTAAATTGGTTGATGCCTATTTTTACTTCTTGCTCTAACAAAACATCCACATGTTTGCCCATGGCATCATACAAATCAAAGGTCATTTTCTCTGCACTTAAAGCCATAAACTGAAATGTGGCCGACTGCAAAACAGGGTTCGGATAAACCAACAAATCGGTGGATGAAGAAATTGTGTTTAATTGGTTATCCACTTTTACAGCCCCTATCCAGGCACTGTTAAATCCTCGGATATTTGTTCCCAATTTTTTGCCATACGAACCACTCATCCAAACCACTCCCGGTTGATTGTATCTGGTTTGAATGCCGGTATAATCGCCCCATCTCTCCAAACTATCTGTAAGTCTGTCCACCGCAATATCGCCTTGTTTTATAACCACAATTGGACTAAATAATGCTTCGTTTCCAGCAACTCGATTATGAAAAATGGCCGAAGTTCCGCAAAAGTCGAACTCAGAAGTGTGCGAAAAAGTAATAACTGAGGCGTGCGGATTTTCAAGACTTCCTGCATAGGCAATAGACGGATAGGCAAATTCGAGTGTGTCATGGGTAATATATTCAGACTCAATTTGGCCATTTTCTAAATTTAAAAAACTGTGCATAAGACCCGGCACACCTGTTTCGGGAATCATAGTACTTTGCACAAATTGAATGTAGCCACTTTCGGAAATAGCCGATAATACACGAGCATCGTTGGTTTGTAACAGATTTTCGGTATTGGGCTG
Organism: Flavobacteriales bacterium; assembly: GCA_020635395.1. NCBI lineage: Bacteria > Pseudomonadati > Bacteroidota > Flavobacteriia > Flavobacteriales > Flavobacteriales bacterium. Next base: position 957,565 of record JACJZV010000001.1, on the reverse strand, counting down.
AAATGCCGAAGGTGGCACTCCATATTTTTTATTGGTTTGAAGCACTTTCAATTTGTATTCTGATATGTTTGATTGTTGCGAATTAGTGATTTCGTGGATAAATACTGTATCATTGGCTGCATCCCCGGGCCGAACCGTTAAAAAGTGCATGTTTGGCGATGTAAAATCGCTACCACCCTGAACCACGCAGATACTCCAAAGCGACCGATTGTTGTACTTCAAATCATACCACAAGTCTTGATAAATAGAATCGAGTCCATCATAGCCGGATTGTTTGTTTACCTGCCAAATAACCGACTGTTGAAAGCCCTCTTGCCAACTTGTGCTGTCTTTCAAAATATTGACCGTAATAAACAAATCTTCTTTGCTTTGGCCAATAATTGGATAGTCGCTCCAAGTTTTGCCCAAAAAAGGGTTTCCATCAATGGCATAAAAATTCCAAATTCCAAGCGGGTCGTTTGTTTCGCTAAAACCAGTGATTATGCGGGTATCCTTACTGGCACTTCCTTGTAAAAATACCAAAATAAATCGGTCGGCAATGGGGTCATAACTCACTTTGGGGTCATACGTTCTATCCAAGTTTGGAAGTTGCCCGTCAACAATATTTTTGAGCGTAGTAAACTTGAGCAACTTTCCGGTAGAATCTAAAATAGTAACAGACGAATTGATGGCACTCATAACAATTCCGGCATTAGAAATAGCCATTGAGTTATCGCATGGAATACCTGATGAGCCAACCGGAAGTCCATCAAAGTCAGTTAAAACCGCTGGTTCAATTTCTTCAGAGTTTTTATCGTATTTATTGAATGAATGAGAAAACCTTCTCTTGCGGTTTTGGTCTAACATTTTTTTTACCGTCTCATAGTTTACGGATGGTTTGGGGTATTCTTCCGCAATATTTTCGAGCAGAGCTTTTGGAGTTTCAACATCTGCCAACCGAATGGTTTTTATTTTTTGCGAGGCGATATTCGGTTGGTGTTTAAAGTCCACATTCTGCGAAAAACCTACCGAGAAAACCAGAATTAACAAGTATGTAAAAACTCCCTTCATGTGGTCAAAAATAGGGCATTTTTTTGTTTTGAGGGCGGGCGTTGCAAGTTTTTAATATTCCATTTTCAAGCCCCAGCGGGGCAACATCATAATAACAAAACGACGCAATCAGATCGTAGCCCCATAGGGGCGATATCATAATAACCTAACAACACAAACGAATCATAGTCCCGTAGGGGCGACATGCTTTGAAACGAGGCGATATTTCACTACTACGGAGTTGCAATTGTCTTGGTTTAATAAGTCTATTAAGATACGGCTCCTACGGAGCTGGATTTGGTTTTGGTTTCTTATCAAGCTGTCAATTTCGTAGGAACCTGTTGAACTTTGTTCCAAACCATACACCATACTAAGTTCAGCCGATTGTTTAAACCCAAAATGGGCCAGTTCAAATGATTAAATTGTCCCATTTTGAAACTCTTTGATTCATGGAAATCAGACCGATGACACCAAATTTGAAGTTAAGTATCCGGAATAATGCCCCTCTACCTCACCACTGTTTGAACTCTATCCGGACCCAAAGAGATGATTTTTATTTTCGTTCCTATTTGGTTTTCGAGCCAATGAATGTAGTTGGCAAATGTTTGTGGAAACTCAGCCTCTGACCTAACGGCGGTCAAATCTTCCGACCATCCTGCATGACTTTCATATACCGATTCCAAATCGGCTTGAATAAAATCAAACGGAATTTGATGCGTGGTGTTGCCGCTTTTGTCTTTGTACCCCACTCCTACTTTTACCTCTTCAAAACCACTCAGCACATCCGATTTCATCATAATTAGCTCATCTACACCACTGAGCATCACCGCATATTTCAAGGCCACCAAATCAAGCCATCCACAACGCCGAGGTCGCCCAGTGGTTGCTCCAAATTCAAAGCCTTTTTTTCGTAGTTCTTCGCCCATGATATTGTGCAACTCCGACGGAAACGGTCCACTTCCCACCCGTGTGCAATAGGCTTTAAAAATACCTTTTACAGAACGAATATATTTGGGGGCAATGCCCAGCCCAACAGACATGCCGCCCGAAATGGTGTTGGACGAAGTTACAAACGGATAAGAGCCAAAATCCACATCAAGCATGGAGCCTTGTGCACCTTCTGCCAATATTTTTTTACCATTATTTAGCAATTCGTTGGCAAAATATTCGCTGTCAACAAATTGGTAATTTTTCAACTCTTCTAAGGATGCAAAAAACTCTTTTTCCAAGCCAGGCAAATCATAATCTGCCAAACCAAGTTTTTCTATTTGCCAAAGATGTTTTTGCGAAAGTTTGGTATATCGGTCGTTAAAATCTTCTAAGAAAATATCGCCCAATCGCAGGCCACTTCGGTCATATTTATCGCGATAGGTTGGGCCAATGCCCCGCAAGGTTGAACCAATTTTGGCATCGCCTTTTGATTGTTCTGATGCAGCATCAACCAATTTGTGTGTAGGCAAAATTAAATTGGCTTTGCGGCTTATGTATAGGTTTTTCTTAACGTTGGCTCCTGCTGCTTCGGTTCGTTTTATTTCTTCCATCAACCGCACCGGATCTACCACCACACCATTGCCAATAAGATTTATGCAGTTTTCGTGAAAGATACCACTTGGTATGGTGTTAAGCACATGTTTTTTGCTGTTTATTTCGAGACTATGTCCGGCATTCGGCCCACCCTGAAAACGGGCAACCACATCGTAGTTTGGTGTCAAAAAATCGGCAATTTTGCCTTTGCCTTCGTCTCCCCACTGCAAGCCCAAAACAATATCAACAAATCCCTTTTCAGCCATGTTTTCTTTCTGTTTAAATTTTTTCTAAAACGAAACCTGATTATCGCAATTCAGGCATAATCCATTTTCATCCAGCTTTGGTTTTCCGTAAAGGTTGAGCGAATGTTGGGTAACCTCAAAGTTCAACAAATCGCCCATAGTGCTGGAGGTTTGTTGAATTCGGGGGTCACAAAATTCGGACACTTTGCCGCACACCGTACAAATCATGTGGTCGTGCTGACGGTAGCCAAAGGCTTGCTCAAATTGTGCCATGTTTTGCCCAAACTGATGTTTTACCACAAGCCCACATTCCAACAACAAATCAAGCGTATTATACACCGTGGCTCGACTAACCTGATAATTTCTATTTTTCATTTGTATGTAGAGTGTTTCTACATCAAAGTGGTGCTTTTTGCTATAAATTTCATCCAAAATGGCATATCGCTCGGGCGTTTTGCGTTGTCCTTTTTCTTCCAAATATTTGGTGAAAATATCTTTGACCTCTTCCCGAATATTTCTTTTTTGTTCGCTCATTTTTCTTTTGAATGAATAGCAAAACGCAAAGTTAGACTATTGGGTTGTATAACATTTAAACAAATACATGATAGTTGTCCATATTTGCTCTACACTACAACTCCGTGCGAACCACCTCAATGTGGTGGTCAACTTCTTTTAGCTGCTCAATTAGTTTTTCCAGATGTTGTTTGCCATTTACCTCCAACACCAAATTTCCGACAAAAGTTCCATCGGTGGCCTTAAAGGATACCGATTGCATATTTACCTTGTTCTGCTTTGAAACAACGTCTGTTATTTTTCCAACCAATCCAACTTCGTCAATACCAATAATCTGCAAACCGGCCGTAAATATTTTATTTTTAACCGAAGAATCGGCCCAATGTGCAGGTATAATTCTATACCCATAATTCGACATGAGTTTTATGGCATTGTTACAGTTGGTTCTGTGCACCTTTATGCCTTCACCAACGGTAACAAACCCCATAACCTCATCTCCGGGAATAGGGTTGCAGCACTTTGCAAACGAATAATCAAAAGGCACGTCAATGTCATCACCAATAACAAGTTCGGTATTTTTCTTTGTTGTTTCGGCTGGTCGTTCACTCTTTTTATGGGTATCTTTCGATTCTTTGTGGTCTGAGAGTAACTGCTTGTAACTAACCTCGGCCTGAGGCATTTTATCATCAGCCACCAAAACATAAAAATCGGCCTCACTAATAATTCCAAAATAGTGGCAAAGAATTCGCATATTTTCGGCATTGAGTTGCAATTTCCAATTCCTGAATTTTCGAGCCAAAATTTCCTTTCCGTCGGCAGCTTTTCTGCGTTTTTCTTCTTTTAAAACATGGCGTATTTTACCTTTTGCTTTGCCCGATACCACAAAATCAAGCCAATCTTTTGAGGGCTTTTGTTTGGCTGATGAAATAACCTCAACTTGGTCGCCACGCATTAATTTGTGACTCAGCGGAACAAGTTTTCCGTTCACCTTTGCACCTATACATTTGGCACCTAAATCAGTATGAATTTCGAATGCAAAATCAAGTGCCGTGGCGTTATATGGAAGTCTTACTATATCCCCCTTTGGAGTAAACACAAAGATTTCTTCGCTGAACAAATTCAGTTTAAAATCATCCAAAAAGTCGATGGCATTGTCTTGAGGGTTTTCCAAAATTTCACGCACACGAGATAGCCAATCATCCAAGCCAGAGGCATCCGAGTGATTGCCTTGTTTATATCGCCAATGGGCTGCATATCCCTTTTCGGCAATGTCATCCATTCGCTCGGTTCTTATTTGCACCTCCACCCATTTTCCTCCGGGGCCCATTACGGTGGTATGCAATGATTCATAACCATTGCTTCTTGGTGAAGAAATCCAGTCGCGAAGCCGCTCCGGATTTGGTCGGTATATGCTGGTAACTATTGAATAGACATTCCAGCAATCGCTTTTTTCGCGGTCATGTTCAGATTTTGCAATTATGCGAATGGCAAACAGGTCATAAACTTGTTCAAAGTCTATTTTCTGCTTTTGCATTTTGTCCAAAATAGATGAAATAGATTTTGACCTCCCCTTTATTTCAAACTCTAAACCGGAGTTTTCAAGCTCTGATTTTAGTGGTTTAATAAAGTTGCGGATAAACCTATTTCTTTGCTCTTTTGATGCACTGAGTTTCCGCTTTATGTCCTGAAAAACTTCAGGTTCCATATATTTTAACGATAAATCTTCAAGCTCAGTTTTTATAGTGTATAAGCCCAACCTATGTGCAAGAGGGGCATATAGATATTTTGTTTCTGAAGCAATTTTTAGCTGGCCTTTTTGCGACATGTGCTCGAGGGTTCGCATGTTGTGCAGTCGGTCGCATAGTTTTATCAAAATTACCCTCACATCATCACTTAGTGTTAGCAGCATCCGTCTAAAATTTTCGGCCTGCGGCGAGTTTGATTGGCCAAAATAGCCACTCATTTTAGTGAGGCCGTCGATAATATGGGCTACTTTTTTTCCAAATTTTTTGGAAATTTCTTCGAGGGTTATGTCTGTATCTTCCACCACATCATGCAGCAATGCACATACAATAGAGGTGGTTCCTAAACCCAATTCTTCGGCGGCAATGCGGGCAACTGCAATAGGATGATAGATGTATGGCTCGCCCGATTTGCGACGCATATCTTTATGGGCATCAACAGCCATTTCAAACGCTCGTCTGATTATTTTACCATCACCTTCGTTTCTGCTGTCTTTTGAAACCCTAAGCAATCCTCTGTATCTGTTGAGGATTTCTCTTTTTTCTTCTTCTTCGCTAAGTCTTGCCATCTTTCAGTTTTCAAAAATACATTTCAAAGTGGGTAAAATGATTGTATCAAAATGGGAATTTTTCATAGCTTTGTCCACTGACATACATAGATATATAATTTATGCCAATTACTCCCGACCAAAGTAAAAAAGGAAATTTGGGTTATTATGAAAACGAAGTTGCCGCCAATCATTGGTCTGTTCTTATTGCCAAAAATTCAGGAATTATTAAAGGAAAATATAACGATATTGAACTGCAATTTCAGGCCGACTTACCAAATTTGATAGGGTTTTTAAGAGTTTTTGCCATTCGGGAATTAATACCTAAAAAAAGCACAAAAGAAGACCTTATTTACACAAACATTTTTAATGTGGCAGCAACCATTGACAAAACTATCACTTTAAATATATTGAAAGATAGCTTTGCCAATAGGATTATAGCATTTTTTCTAAACTTAAAAAAAGCGGAGGTTGAAGGGGAGACTTATTGGATAAGCCGAAAAAAATGCTACTTGACAACCCCCGAACAATTGCTGGCTCTGCACAAATTGCAGCTTATTTCTTTTAGAGCAAATAGGGGCGAATTGTTGATGTCTCTGAAAGAATTGCCATACTCTGAGGAGCAAACAACAAGATTGACTAAATTTTTCGATCATGTATCGGAAACTAAGGCTTGATTATTTGAGCCTATAAACATCCACCTCTTTGGTTGAAATAATTTTGGGAAATAAAATGGTTTCTTCAACCACACCTTTAGTTTTATCAATAAATAAAAATTGAGCATCTTTATCCATCCAATTTTTCAAACTTTTATTGGTTATTGTTGATGTTTCAACCGACCACCCTCTCCTATTGATAAAATAAATCAACTGCGGATTTTCACCACCATTGCATACAATTTTCATATTCCTGTCCGAAAAACCATTTGCCATTTCTTCCAAGTTTAATAGATACTCTCTCGTTGGCCTTCTAAGAAAATCATGATGTTGGTTGGCCACCGATTCAATTATGAAAACCGCAAGCAAGCCTATTGCCCATTTATGAGGTATATTGTGCAACAAATATCCCAAAAGCACGGCCATGACGGGTGCAAACGGAACCATGTAATAACTATGTCTTGGAAAAACATTTCCGGTTTTAAATATGAACAAAATCATTGTAAAACTCAATGCCACTAAAACCAACAACTCTATTTTTAGATGTTTTTTTATCAACAAAACAACTCCGCCAACGGCTAATATAAACCCGGAAAACGCAAAAAAGGTGTGAAATGTAAATTGTTCAATCACGGCACTCTTATATTCCATGATTTCAAAAAAACCCTCTCGCAAACTTCTTGGAAAAAAAAGTGGTTTTTGGTTGAGACTAATAAGATGCGGAACCCACTTAAAATACCACCAGTAAACCGGCATCAAGGATAAAATAACTGCAAAACAGAGGAGTACTTTTTTTTGAATTGGGTAATTGCCCAATAAAAAAAACAGCAACGAAGCCACCGGTACCAATGCCGGAATTTTTGACAGCACACCCAATGAAAGCAGAACGCTACCAATAAACAAACTCCAATAATTTCCCTTTTCCATATATTCTGAAAAGAACCACAGAGAAACGATAACCAAGGAAACAGAAAAGGTATCGGGCATAATATCTCTGCCAAAAACAAACCAAAGCGAAAACATTAATCCCAAAACGGAGTAAACGGCCATACTTTCGGAACTGTATCTTTTAATCAGAAAATAGAGTGCCAAGTATGCCGTCATTACAGCAATAAGATTAACTAATCGGCCATACCAATGTTGAAAACCGAACAATTTGATGCAAACCGAAATGCAACCCTGCATAAAAGGAAATTCTGTGGCAATTATTCCATTACCGTTTTCCAAATAGTCAACCTCCGGGTAGAGCAACGATCCGTTTTGCTGCACCATGTTTCGAGCAATCATGGCGGTAACGGTTTGTCGCCAATTGTGTGCGGCATCCAACGGAGGGTAGGTTATGAAAGCTATTTGAAACAGCCCATAGGCAATTAAAATCCATGTAATTTTTTTTCTAAAGAAAGAATTTTGACTCAAAACAATAATTTACCGCAGCAATAATAATGTTCCGGCCAATTTGTATTGATCTCCTGATGTGCTGGTAGCTTGTATTTGATACCCAAACACGCCAGTCTCGCAATAAACTCCATTTACCTTGCCGTCCCACGCTTGGTTGATATCATCAGATGAAAACACTTCATTACCCCACCGATTAAAAATCTGAATATGAAAATCGGATACATGATTGCCATAAACATAAAAATAGTTATTGGCCTCTTGCCCCTTTTGGTTTGGCGAGAACACATTAGGCACAAAAATTTGAATATCAGACATCACTAAAATGCATGATGAGGCCGAGTCTTTGCACCCCATTTTGTCAGTAACCCACAGCACTACGTTGAATGTTCCGGTATCTTTAGTAAAAGAAAATACTGGGTTCAATTGGTTACTTGTGTCATTGGCATTGCCTGTTCCAAAATTCCATAAAACAGAATATTCCGAGCTATGTGTAGTTTTGTTTTGAAATTGAATATCGGCTTTGCGAATAGAAACCTGACCGCTCGGATTGGCCACAAAAGCAACATTTGGCGAAGGGTAAATCTGCAAATAGTCTTTCCAAATGGTATCGAATGAGCAATTTTTGGCAGAGGTGTGGATTGAAACATCATACAATCCAGGTTCAGTTAAAATCACCTTTGGATTTTTGTTGGCCGTGGTTTGATTTCCAATTTTCCAATCAATTTGTGCAACTGGCCAATTTATATTTTCGGTAGCCTCAACGGTTGGGGCAAATAAAAATGGTTCACAACCCTTAATTGCTGAATCTACTAATTCAATTCGAGGGATTTTGTTGACCCAAATAGTCTTTTTATATTCTGTATTAAAACATGGTGGAGTGCTTTTGTAGTCGATATGCAGATTCAAGTATCCTCTGTCTATATCTCTCTTTGTGGCGGTAAAAGACATTCTATCAAATACACCATTGGCAACAGTAAAGGTATCCAAAGAAAATTCTGCAAATGCTTTAAGCACGCCGTTAGAAACGGTTATTTTAGGTAAAATAAGGGTGTCGTTTTCGCAAATCTCATCCAGAATATTGCCTGAAAGTACAAATTCGGCCTGTGAATATCCCAGCACCGAATCGGGGTAAATAAATTGACAGCCGTCATTATTAACCACATAATCAAAATAATACATTTTGATTGTGTTGTCTAAGGTAAGTTTATTACCCAAAACGTTATCTCCTCGATAAAAACCTATTGCGGGAATAGCTTTTAACTCTACTTCAGGATAGTTAAAACACATTGTGTCTGGATTTTGGAGGCTAACTTCGGGTTTGCATTTTACCTCAATTTCTACATCCACCGAGGCATAACATCCAAAGTTATCGTAGGTATAATTTAATTGCGAAATACCACAAAAAGTGTCGTTTAAGGTATTGTTGGTTATGATTCCGTAATCGGAAATTGAATACCAAATTCCGCCCACAAAACCCAAGTCAAATATTTTATTGAGGTCATCTACATTTCCTTGACATATAGAGTGGTTTTTAAGTTGGGTTAAATCTAAGTTTTCTCTTAGTTCGAGAGTAGCTGTTGAATAAGTTTTACATCCAAATTCATTCGTAAAAAAACATTCTACCACATGTTTCCCAGAAAGCATACTCAAAACATCTATGAGTTCATTGCTTTCATTTCCGTCCACCTTCCAAATGATACCGTTTTTGCTCAAATCTACCCATTGATTTAACATGTTTGATAGATTAAACTCTGGGCTTGATTTGCAAATAACTGTGTTTTTTATTGACACATCAGATATTGCCTTTGCCCAAAAACAGATGGTGTCTATGCTGGTGCAACCAGACGATAAATCGATTGCAGTTAAAGATTGACACAAATATTTGCTTTGAAATAAATTCGATTCTTTACCTGTTTTGAGCAAATTTCCTTGCGAGAGAAAGTCATGATTGATTGCCTTCCACTGACCTTCCATTCCATTTACCAACAAATCTAAATTTACAATATCGCCCATACACAATGAGAAAGTTGTATCAAACTCTATATCAGGACCTTGTCCGATAATAAGTGGTACATTTATTTCATTTTGACAAACTAACCCTTTGCGATTTCCTAAAACCCGAACTGCTAAAGAATCATTAGCAAGCCAATAGGCCGGAATTCTTAGCTGAGCTGAATCAATGCTCTGTCCACCCGAGAACCATTCTATTTCTGATAGCTCCACCCCAAACTGAGGTTTAAAACCCAATTCTATAGTATCATTAACACAGTAGTTAAAACCACCTTCAATTTTTCCAAGAATAGGTACAGAATTATCACTTATTATCAAATCATTTTCAAAGTTTGAGTTACAGTAATAGTCCGACAGTGAACCTTTAATTACATAGCTACCAGCTTCTTTAAGCCAAGCCGTATCCGTAATTCTATTCGATTCAAAAAGTTTTTCTCCTGATGGATTATACACGCCCCAACTGAGCAAATAGGGCTGGCTTTCATCAATATGCTTTATCTCAACATGGGCATTTTGACACCAAAGTTCTTTAACCGATACTTCTACCTCGGGTCTTTTGTTTACATGTAAAATATATTTCGCAAACTGCCGAGCATTAACCGGACAATGATTATCCGATATTTCCAAATTCAACTCAAAATCCTTACCCTGATCATTTAATGATGGTATCCAACATATTTGCAATTTGCGATAAGGTGCTGCTGCCGTGGCAACCTCGCTTATTACCGCATTTTTTATATCTGTTTGCCATTTAAAATGCACCGTATCCTGATTTGCATATCCTCCTCCAGGTAATTTTACTGGCAAATCTTTTGCGAAAATGTCTAAACAAGTTTCGTATCCTGCACAAAAATATTTGACTAAATCATTTTCTATCAGTTTAGGCGGATTGTTATCATTGCCAAAAGAGGAGACCTCAAGTTGAACATCTTTGCGAACAACGCTCAATAAAATGGATCCATTCACTGATTTTCTCCATTTTTCAATCTGAACAACCATGATGGATTTTTCACCATAGTTTACGGGTGTATAAATTACATCACCGTTTTGCCCAAGATAAATGCCTACTGGAATCTCTGCAAATCTATTGGCCGTGCAAGTTGAACTTCCGTTGCACCAAACACTCAATGGTTTTCCTGCCCAAAAACTGCCCGTATAGGTCATGGCAGTAGAATAATCTCTTAAAGGACTTTGAAACGAGACGGCTATCGAATCTTCGTCTAACGAATTAAATGCTAAGACATTACTTCTAACTGGTTTATTAACACTTATGAGCAAATCAAAATTTTGCGACAGTGCTGGGGAATTGTGGTTGTAGGAGGGATTTATAAATGCATAGTTACAAAATGCCTGTTCATCTACAGAATAAATCGTGGTAATATCACTGGCTCGCGAACTCTGTTTTACAAATAAATCAAATCCACAATCGACATATTCACTATAATCATCAAAATCAATCGTTGCTTGAAAAACATGAGCTTCGTAACCCTTTGCAAACCCTGAATCGCTCTCACAAAGAGAACTGGCTCCTTGACACATCGGAATAATCGACTGTATTGACGTTCTGGTTAGGGTGAATTCTTTCAAATCCGTTGGACTACACCCCATTCTTCCAGATTTTCTTAGATTGAGTTTTACATTACCACAATCTTGCGTGCTGCTTCCACCTCCGGCTCCTGCCAATTTGCACTCGCCACAATCTCTATAAATCGTAACAAATACATCATAGATGTTCTTTTCTTTATGCTTATAAGTTATTTCGCCGCCAAGAATATGCGAGGCAAGTGCTGGTACAATGCCCAACATAAATAGAAAAGATATGACAGCAAACTTTTTCAAGTAAAATTTACCTTATAGTTTTTAATTTAATTTTTATTTAAAACAACAGAAGCAGTATCCAAATACTGCTTCTGTTGCAACTTTTTCTCATTACCTAATCAGCGTAACGGTTCCTGTGTATCGGAACTTTTCGCCGCTCCAGCTTACAATGTCGAGCTGGTAGCCATATACTCCCATTGGAACGGGTTGGTGCAAGCCATCTTTGCCGCCCTCTTTTGGTGGCAGGCCGTAGGTGCCATCCCAATCGAGGGTTTTATCGGTGGTCTCCCATATTTTTTCTCCCCAGCGATTAAATATTATCAAGTGATAAAGCTTTGCTCCATCGTTTACATGAGCCCTAAATCCATCGTTTCGCAATGGCCCACCACCATCAGGCGAGAAGGCATTGGGTATGAATACCAAAATATCTGGCCCAATAATTACCGGAAGTGTTATCTGATCTTCACAGCCATATTGGGTGCGAACCGTTAGGGTTACGTCATACGAACCTGTATCGGCTGGGTAGAAAAACAAGGGACTTTTTTGGGTGGAAGTGTCATCAATGCTCGATAAGTCTCCAAAATCCCAAATGTTTTCGGTAATTGTACTGTTCAACACATTGGCTACCGACGATTGGTTGTTGAACTGGAACTTGGGCAATGCTGCCGTGGTGCTGTTGTTGGGGTCGGGAACAAACAAGGCCACCGGTATGGGGTAAACTTCCACGTTCACCGTCAACGTAGTATCGCAGTTATGCTCCGAGGTAATGGTTAAACTTACTTGATTGTCTCCATCATCCGTAAACTGATGGCTGGGTGACTGGATGTTGTCCAAGCCGCCATCGGCATAAGTCCATGCATAGCTGCTTGTCGTTGCATCTACTTTGTTCAGCATATTCACCCCAAAGTTTACATCCACCGGATTACAGCCGTTTAATGTATCTGCCACTATTTCCGCCTTCGGTTTTGGGTGGATGGTGATATTTAGATATTCCTCCACAGTGGGACAAACATTTGCACTTGTGCCGTTTTGAACAACCGTGTTGGCTATAATCAATAACTTTTCCGTAGAGTCTGCCGAGGTGCTAAACGTAAAGGTGGTGGTGGTATTTTTATCGTCCGCAAATTTGCCATTAGGTTGATAGTAAAACCACGTAAAATCAGATGCGTTTACGGTGCTTGCTGCAATATCAACCGTCATGGCATCTCCTGTTCTGCACAGTTCGATGTCCGGATTTAGGTTGATTTCTTGTTTGCCATGCACCTCTACCAACACCGAGTCTTTGCCCTTGCAGCCAAAGCTGTTCGTATAGTCAAAGTTGATGTAAAACGGTTTGTTGTGTGTTGTTACACTTCCCACCGTAAAGGTGCTGCCCGATACTGCTCCCGATTGTTTGCTGCTCCATTTGCCACCACTACCCGGATAGTTCGACGTTAAGGCAATGTCGTCGTCCAACTCGCATTGTACAAAAGGTGCATTGTTTACATAGCCTGTAAGTGGTGTGGTGTTTATTTTCGGTACAGGCAATCCTTGTATCGTTATGTTGGTATCTCTAAATGTGGGACAACCCGATAGGTTGTGGAAGTACCGTAGCTTATATTTAAAGTTGCCATCTTTGGCCGGTTTTGCCGTTTGCAAGGTGTTCAGTGTATCGCCTTGAAAGAAGCCACCGTTTAACCCCTGATTGAAGCTCGCCGAATCTTTAAAGCCTGTTGCATTGATAGCATACCATGTGCCATCATTGGGTACTACCTTGCTCAGTTCTTTTAAGTCAACCTTGCCCAAATCCCAGCACAAATCAGGGAATGGACTAAAGTCTATCTTCGGTACTTTTACTATTTTTATCTTGCCGGTGTCTCTACCATAACATCCATCGATGCTTCTAAACACAAATTCTATTTTGATGGAATCCGACGGACGGCTTCCCAAGTCTATGGTGTTCTCGCTGATGTCTATCTCATAATTGGCCGGAAAACCAAAGCGGGTTTCTGCATTGTACAACATTTTTGACCAATCATACGCTCCGCACTCCAAACAATTCCATTGCTGTGTACCCAAATCCAACTTCAGTTTTGACGGCAATTTTATCGTGCCATCGTCTCTAAAGTTTACAAAACCTTTGTCTTGACAGAAATATCCGTCACGAATGCTTACCTCAGGCAAGGGGAATACTTTTATCTCAAATGAGTCCGTGCGTACACATCCTGTGGAAGGATGTACATAACGATAATACACCTCATATCGCTTGGTGGTGTCTTTTATGGCTCCGGCATTCCAAGTATCAAATTGATATTGAGTACCTGATTTAATAACCAATCCGGGTTTTGAAGGAACAGACCATGCTCCACCTTTAGTGGCGGCATCCTCTAAGATGTTTAACGTAATTACCCCCGCATCGCGGCACACGGCCATATCGTTTGGCATTTTTACCGTTGGCAGCGGGTTGACCGTTATTTTTACCGTATCATCGTCATAACACCTCGTGGTATCTTCTATTACATACAACTGCAACTGGTAATCGGTCGTTGTTTTGATGTTGTATTTTAAGGTGTCGTCCCGGCTAAATTCTTTTACATTGGCCGGATTTGTAATGTCATTCCACACATACCAACCACTCTTGGCATTGCCCGCCGTGTCTAAGCCTCCCGCCGCTATTACAACGACATCATTCCAGCACAATACCTGATCTTGACCTGCATCGGCTTTTACTGTGTCGTTTACGTGAAGTATCATGGTGTCTTCCCAAAAACAGCCCAAACTATCTACCACCCGAATAACATACTCTCCTTTTACATTGGCCACCAGCATACTGTCGGTGCTTATCTTCACTCCATCCAGATACCATTCTTTATAAAGTGTGTCGCCTTGTCGGATGCGTATCTCTGAGGTATCCCTCGGGTCATCCCAATAGGCCAAACTATCATTTGGCACCAAGTGGATGGTATCGTACGTACATATTCGTCTATCAGGCCCGATAAATACCAATGGGTTTTCGCGTAAATAAACAATGGTGCTATCCCATGCTGTACAGTTGTTGCCATCTTTTATTTGTACGTAAAAAGAGGTGTCGCTCGTCCAATTCGGAACTTCTACATCAATGTAATCGGTCGTGTCGCCCGTTCCCCATTTATATGTAATCGGTGGATATCCGTTGGCGGTTTGAGGTTGAAGCCTCAAGGTGGTGCCTGCACACACAAAAGTGTCAGGTCCTAATGCTATATCAACCTCCAACAATGGCGGAACAACTATCGTATCATAATAATCATTCGGACAGTCGGGCAGATTGTTTATGGTATGTTGCAAAATATACGTTCCACCTTTTCTGAACAAAATCGTATCCTTTTGTTTACTGCTCAAAAAGTTTTTGCTGCTCTCAAAGTATCCATATTTTCGGTCAAACAACACCACACCATTCGTATCCTTTAGCTGCCAGGTATATTTGGCAGGGTTTCTAAAGTTCGGGAAAGGTTCGCTTTCAATGGCGTACCTTCCACAATCCAATTTTGTTATTATTCGGTCGGCTTCGGCTATAGGATGAACAATGATTTGAAACGCCCTTACCGTTACGGCATTCAACGGGCAAGCATTGTCGCGAGCCGTAACCGTATAAGTATAAGGTATGGTACTGGCCGAGCCAATAGGTGGAGTCCAACAAAATCTACCCGATTGGTTGATAGCCGTTGGGTTGATTACCGTAAAACTCGCCCCAGGAATACCTCGGTTCCAACTTATCGTTACCGTATCCGGATCTGGCGGTGTGGCTGGTGGTGGTGGTTTTTTTACTTTATCTTCCGTGGTAATGGTGTAACAAATTTGTTCACCCTCACAGGTCTCTCTTTTAAAATCTCCCTTTATGACGGGAGGGTTATTATCAGGACATGTCTTTGTAATAAATTGCATGTCACGCCGCGTTACACCTATTACCTCCATCGCCCCAGTGGAAGGATTTTTCTTCCATTCGGTCATTTCTAAAACTGCAACAGTAACCTCATCACATTTTATAGGTGTAAAAATCAAATCCCCAGTCTCAGGGTCTAACGAAATGCCAATTGGAGGGCTGGCATTTGGGTTTTTGTATGGTGGTTTTAAGCTACCTGGATAATACACTTCAAAGGGATAATCTTTAGTATAATTTCCACTATAGCTAATATTCTGATTAAATCCACTTAACGGATTTGCAAAGGCATACGAAATAGAGTCAAAGTTGGCCGTATCTGATGCCCCGTTATTATAGAAAAATGGTTGATTACAGCATAAATAAGCAATAGGCTCCGTAGTAAGTGCAGGCGAACTGTTGCATGGAGCTTTGCAAATATTGATGGTTGCATACGTGTAGAAATTTGCATTTGCAGCACCTGTAGTAATATTTGAATTACGGCAACATTGACCAGTTTCAAACCTAATGGTGCAACAACCGTTTTTTATTAAATTGCTGTAAGGAGCTTGATTAAAATCAATGGTGCCTTTATAAAAATGCTCCTCAATACCCTGACTCGCAGTGGTGTTGGTGGGCTTACAAGGATTGCTTGTTTTGGCACAAACCGGGGTAACGTCTCTGATGGCAACCAATGAAAGGCTCACACCTTGAGATGCCCCCGAGGTAGTGCAAATTACCTTCGTTAAACTACTTGGATTGCTAAAAGGAACCCCCGCACATTGCCGATAAAATTTTACAAAAATTTCAAATTTTAGGGTATCAATACATTTGTATGTGATATCCGCACCCATAACGTGGGTAGCATTTGCTTTCTGAAAGCCTCCAAATAAAATACCAAACAGCATTAACATGCTGTAAATCAGTCGTTTCATAATATCTTTTTGCCTTTTTACTACTCGCTCCATACTACTAATAACTCGCTAAATTAAATTATTTTACTTAAAACTCCATATTTTCATGTTCAATCCTTCACAATTACCAACTTTTGCCAAGCCTTTTTTTCGCCTTTTCTTGTGATATTTAGATAGTAGATACCTGAAGAAAAAGATTCGTTGCATGGCACTTTAAATTCATTTTCAGCAGAATTTACTTGCTCCAAGGTAACGATATAATGCCCCATACAGTCATACAAATCCACGCTTAAAGCATTAATATATAGTGTATTAACCAAATTTAAATTTAAGGGATTTGGATAAACACCCACTTCTATATTATCTTCAAAATGGTCAACTGTTAATTTATTGTTGAAAAACTCACGTACATCATCCGACTTGACCAAAAATTTTTCAAGACCTGAAATGCTGTCGGCACCAACAATAAACGCAAATTCTATTTTAACAAAATCATGGCTTTTTAATCGGTCAAATTTTACAAACGCCACTCCTTTTCGTTCGCCGGGATTATCTAGAGAATGAGCATCGGAAAATTTTTCGTCTGTATATATATATCTTGTGTTACTTCCTTCGGAAACACCATTGCCAGAATTTAATTTGGACAACCCGTTAAACCACATTCCTTCTGCCAAATTATATACCTGCTTTTCGTTTTGGGGAAATCCTCTAACAGAGTCTGTTTCAATCAGAATTGTGCTACTATGCAGCTCTTTGTCCAAAAACATTACTCCACCTTGAGGCAAATTATTATTGAAGAAATTTTCATCATTTTCATCTCCATTAAACCCATAAAACAAATTTCTATTTACATCTGTGGCAACATAATTATCTGTCGAATTTCCTAATTCAAAATCTAAAAATTGTCCAAAGTAAAAAGGGGAATAATTATCTGAAGATCGGTTGATGACATAGTAAGTGTTAAACAAGACATTTTGTAGAATAGGGTCATTATAGGTGTAAATCAATCCCTGAATTTCGACACCAAGTTTTTGGGAGTTTGGCAATAGATTTTCGCCGTATAAATCATTTGCAATAAAATATACTGCTTGGTCGCCAATAAAACTGGGATAATCGCCATTTTCAGGATCATAAACTCCATTGACATTCCAATCAATAAATGGAGCCAAATAGGCACTCACATTCGTTTCGTTGTGTTTGGCCGGCCAATTTTTTATTTCATCGGAAAGAATATACTCTGCTTCTGTGTAATGTTTTCGATGATAATTGACTATTTCTCTGCTTATTGGCCATGTTTTCGCCCAGTTAATTGCATCTTTTGGTTCTCCATTGAGTGTGTCAATTGGCCCTGGCCAAAATTGGGGTTGAGTGGCCTTTATTGAGATCTTGGCTCGAACAGTATCGGGCAAAACACCGACCATCCATGGGGCCGAATATCGAAAAAAATGATTGTTTAAATTTTGACTAAAACCATTGTAAATTTCGGCCTTTTTGTTGGCAAAACAACTGCCGTTGGCCAACACAATGGCTTCAAAATCTCCAGCTTTTATTATGGATTGATCACTTTGTGCAAATGATAATGCCACGTTTCCAAAACTAAAAAGTGCTATTAAAAGTAATCTATTCACCTCTCTTAAAAACCAAATTTCCAACCAAACATAAGGTTATGGGCTCTATCAAATTGGTTTATTGGGTATGTTTCCCTATTTGTTGGAGATAAATACCATCGTTGTCTGTACTCTACAAACAAACTTGAGTTAGCACTTAACAAGCGTGTGTAACCAACTCCGGTTGAAATGGAATTGCCAATGGTCATTCGCTTAAACCCACTGCCTAAATCTATTGGTAATAAATTTTCGTCCATTACCATACCTCTGGTTTTCAAAACAAAATCAAGTCCGGTAGAGGCAGAGATGTAGATTCCATCTTTTGCTCTATAATGCCCCATTCGCAAACCTATAGGCAAGGTAAGATGTTGGTAGCTATTTTTACTTACAAAATTTTGAGTTGTGGTAGTTGTGCTAAATGTGGTATCATAAATGGTAACATCTCGTACACCAAACACCGGATGATATTCCTTTACGGTATGAGACGTGATGAACATGTTATTGGTAGAAGTAGTTTTTTGATAACTCATTTTTTCCCGTCTGTCAAAATAAGAAGCCCCAACAAAAGCCTCAAAAGCTGGTTTAAAGCGGTAAGAAACTAAAAGGTCGGCGGCATGCGAGTAGCGTTGTTTCTCGGATAAATTTCGTGCGTCAATCAATGTATTTTCACCTTCTCCAGCAAATTTGCGGACTCCAATGCTTGGCCCATAAGCCAAAGAAGCTGACCATTTGGAAGGTTTAATGATTAAATCACCTATCTGTTTGTTTTCATTTGCCCCATCATCTTCAGTTTCTGCCACAAGAGGTTTTTCATCCTCTATTTCATCAATCATTTTATCCACGGTCTTTTCTTCGGTCTGTACCACCTCGATTTTCGGATTTTCAACTTGTGGATTCACTTCTTCCACTTTTTCATTTGGAAGTTTATGTTCATCAATTTCAACAATTTCAGGCGTTTCAATTTCTCTTTCAGCAGTAGTTTCATTGTGAATGGTGATGTTTTTGTCGGCCGTGATTTGTGTTTGTTTGGCGGCTTTTTTATTCAAATCAACCAAAGAAATATTTCCATTGATTTCTGTTGAAACTTCGTTTTCAGCAGATTTGACAACTTTCTCGTTTACGTCATCATTAAATGTTGTCTCATCCGAACTTGCCTTATTCTCCACTGTTTGTTGGGCTTGGTGCGTTGGTTTTGCATCAAATCGTCCGTTCAATTCTTTATTGAATCCAAACCAAAACAAAACGCCAATGGCCAAAGTGGCCACCAATAATTTGTATTTGTGCAAAGCCAATTTATTTGCAAACACATAAAGTGGTGTTCTTTTTTCAAAAACTTTGTTCATCAAGTCGGGAGCTTCAACCTCGTAGTTGTGCATCAACTCCTTCATTTTATTTTCAAACATTTCTTGTTTCATTCTAATGTTTAACTCGCTTTTGCTTTACTTTCAACTTTTTCTAACATCTTTATCAACGATTGCCTGGCTCTTGCATATTGCGAGCGAGACGTGCTTTCATTGACATTTAGTATTTCTCCAATTTCTTTGTGGCTATAACCTTCAATTGCAAATAGGTTAAAAACCACTTTATATCCTTCGGGCAATCGGGCTAACATATCCATAATGTCTTTTGCCCCTATATTGCTCAACACTTTTTCATCTACCGCCGGCTCCGCAATATCATCAATATTTCCCGGCTCAAATTTCATGGCTCTTTTATCCCAACTTCTGAGGGAGGTGTTTACCATTATGGTTCTAATCCACCCTTCAAAACTCCCATCGCCCCTATATTTTGATATTTTGTCAAACACTTTTATAAAGCCATCTTGCAAAACATCTTCTGCCTCTTCGCGGCTGTTGCAGTATCTCATGCAAACCGCAAACATTTTATTGGCATATTTTTTATACAACAAACCCTGAGCCTCACGATTTTCTTTAATACAAGCCCTTATCAAGTCTTCATCGCTCTTCATCCAATCCTCGCCAGTGGTATGTTGTTTTTTGTTTTCCAATGCTATGACACACACGATTTAGAAAACGTTGCGTGCGATTTTTATTTTTTTTCAAATTTCTTCAAAAAATTGAACATCGCTTTCAAAAACAGTAAAATAACCGTGCATAAAAAAAATTCCCCCACCGAGGTGGAGGAATTTTAATATGATTCAAACTGAAAAGTGTTTTGGCTCTTGTTGATATTCTTATCGAACAATCAACTTTTTAACATTTACCCGATTAACTTCCATTACCTCAATAGTGTAAATACCTGAAGCCCAATCTGATAAATCGAAGCTATATGTTTCATTTGAATAAACATCCATTACTCCATTGGCTAACATTTCCTGTCCTAAACTATTGGTAATTCTCAACTGAAGTATTTGTGTTGTTTCCGAACCAAACGATATATTCAATTTATCGTCGGCAGGATTTGGATACAGAACATAATCCAATGTTTCTTTTGAATTTTTGTTTAAACATTTCGCTCCAACAAATACCCAATTGCCATCGTAATCCACTTGTTTTAGCCTATAACATACTTTATTACCAGGCATCATGTTGGCATCTTTGTCTATAAAGGAGTAGTCGATTACATAATTTGAATTTCCGTTTTCTGCCTCTGTTGATACAAAGCCTATTTCTATATAGGTCAAACCTCCATCAATACTGCGTTCTACAATAAAGTGACTGTTGTTCATCTCAGACGCTGTGCTCCAAACAACCTCAACCGCCTGACCTTTCCAATTGGCATCAAAAGCTATTATCTCTACCGGTAGTGGTGTACAATTTATGACATTCAGATTGGCTGTTTCTGTTCCAAAGCAACCATTTGCTTGGTTTGTTGCAGTCAATTCGTAAGTTGTCACACCGCTGGTGATAGGCGAAACATTCGGGTTTTGAATGTTTGGATTGCTCAATCCTGTGGGTGGTGTCCATAGATAAGTATATGTTCCACTTGGCGAAATTGACGGGTTAAAATTACCTGTGCCTCCGCTCAAACAAAGGGTCAAATCACTCATGGTAATGGTAGGTGCCGCAATTGGGCTTACCGCTACAAAAGTTGATTGCTCTTTTACACAACCGTCAGGGTTGATGGCAACGAGTGTAAATAACTGGCTGGTAGTAACAGTAGTGGTGGTAATAGAACTGTAAGGGTCGCTTACAAGATTTGACGGAGACCAATAGTAATCTATACCCGCTACTGCTTGATACCCAATTTCAATTGAATTACCACTACATGTTGAATAACTTGTGGCAAGCACAGGCTGGGTATATGCTTTAACCGTAATATCTACAGTATCTGAATTGACACAAGTACCAAATTTATCCGCTACCGTTTGTGTTAGCACTATTCTATATGTTCCGGCCGAATTCGTACTAAATACGGGCTCTGCACAAGAACCACAAGACAAATTGGTTGAAGGACTCCATGCGAATGTACCTGTTGTGTTGTCAACAGAACCCAACGTTACTTCATCCCCTGTGCAAATAGTTGCATCTTCTCCGGCAATAGGTGCCGGATTATTCGGTGATACCAACAACGAAGCTTTGGCACTACAACCATTTGAATTTGTTACGGTAAGTGTAAACGTTGTGGGTTGACCAACATTGGTGGAGGGGTTTCTAATTGATGGATCAGAAACCAAATGTGCAGGCGACCATGAATAAGAAGTCATGCCTGTTGGAGCATTCGTACCAATGTCCACCGGCCCTGAACTTGGGCAGTATTGAATATCAGACATTGTGAACGAAGGATCGCTTACGGTTACTACCACTTGGTCGGTTGCTGTTGCTCCACAACCAGGGAAAGTTGCCGTTAGTGTGTACACCGTTGTTGAATTGGGGTTGGCTATAGGTTGTGCCACTTTGCTTGAGCTTAATCCTGTAGATGGACTCCAACTATAGGTTACATTGTGCAACGCAGGTAGGCCTATTTGAACCCCAGCCCCACCTTTACAGGCAACTTTGTCTGTACCTGCATAAATGGTTGGTGTGCTCATTACGGTAATATCAACGGTATCTCTTTTGGTACATCCTGTAACATTGTCGGTAACCAAAACATTGTATGAAATATTTGTACTTACTCTTACTTCGGGTTGTGCACTGGTTTGTGAAGTGCCGTTTTGCCAAGTAGATGTAGGTAACCAGTAGTATGAATAATTTGGCAAGGCTGGTGTACCCAATTGTACAATAGCGTTTTGACAGGTGTACCAATCTGGTCCTGCGTCGGCCACTACATCCCGAACCGCTACATTCGCCGATTTATCAACAAAACAACCGTTTGCAGCGTCTGTTACTCGTACATAATACGATGAAGTTACGGTTGGGGTAACGGTTGGATTGCTTACTGTTGTGCTGCTCAAACCAGCTCCAGACCACAAATAGCTGTATCCCGATACCGGTGCCTGCCCTACGCTAACCGTTGTTCCTGAACAAATAGTGTCTTGCAATGCCGAAAATGTGGGCAATGACCATGCTGGAGTATTTACGGCCAAGGATGCACTACAGCTAAAGCCCGGATCTAACACGCTTGAAGCTGTTACCGTTACTGTTCCTGCGTTGCCATTGGTTATGTAAATAGTTCTTCCTGTGGTTGATGATAGACCTACTCCGCCGGTAGCCGACCATGAATAAGTAAAGTTATTTGGATTCAAATCTAAAATGCTGGCACCAGTGGCTGTTAACCATACGGTATCGCCAAATGCTGTTTTAGGACATCCGTGAGGAGCTGATACTCCAATATTCATTACACATCCACATTGTGGTACTATTACCTGATCGGTACAGGTAGTTCCTCCATAAGATGCTGTAAGCTGGTAGGTTGAACTACCCGATGGAGTAGCCGTTACATTAGAGGTTGCCTGATTTAAAGGAGCACCTGATGAGAAGTTGCCTCCTCCTGAAATTTTTGTCCATGTCCAAGTTTCGGTAATATTCGGAGTTTGATCTCCTACTCCTACCACTCTTGGTCCACAACCATCCACACCGGCATTTGCATCAATTACAGAAACGACCACGTCATCTACAAACGTACAACCTGCTTTGGTGGCTGTGACATAATAGGTAAATGGGTTGGGACTTGGGAAGAAGCTTCCTGCATCGAATGTTGTGGTTGAGGCATTGTTGCTGGTCAAATAATTGCCCGGTGCCCATGTGTAGGTAAATCCTGACTGTGGGCTTGCTCCCAATGAAGTGGTTGAACCCCTGCATATAACCTTGTCGGCTCCGGCAAATCCACCGGTGATGGATACGGGTGTTACAATTACTTGATCTGTGGTAGTACACGTGCCGCCTCCACTTTTGGTCAACACTTGGGTTAAAGTATAGGTAGTGGTAGAACCCGGATTGGCCATAGGCTGGGCAATGTTTGTAGCACTCAACCCTGTAGATGGAGACCAAGAATATGTCACTCCTGTATAGCCTACTACCGGTTCTGCCTCTATCAAAGTAGCCACACCTGCACATGCTCCTTTATCGGGGCCTGCATTGGCAGCATGAGCCATTACCACCACTTGGTCTATCTGTTTACATCCGTTATTATCGGTAACCATTACCTCAAAAACCGTTGTTACGGGAACTGTAGCTACCGGATTGGCAATTGTGGTGCTGGATAGGAAAGAACCTAAATCCCATGAATAGGTATAAGGGGTTGCACCGCCTGTGGCCGTAGGGCTACCGCCTATAGTTACAGCCGAATTGGGACAGGTTCGTTTTACTCCGCCCGCATCAACGGTGGGTGCCGTAAAGCTGTTTACCAATACCGAAACTACGTTGCTTGTATCTCCTCCTGAACAAAAAGAAACTCCTTTTGCAATTCTTCGATAATACGCATTGCTATTGCCTATAGATGGCAAATAATCTTCTAAAACCCCAACAGCTATATTTGTCCATGGGCCTGTGGGGGTTGATGCCGTTTGCCATTGGTATTTTATGTTTGAATAAATAACGTAAAAAGGTTCGTTTTGGTAGGATGCATTATTAATGTAGATTGGTGGAAATGAATCTGGGGACAATTCTACTTTATTGCCATCCAACAAATCGGCCAAACCCTGTTTACATTTGGTTTGCGATGAGGGCGTTACCGTATTGGTGGTGTTAGCAGGATAACAAATAGTTACCTCCGAATAGCCCGCATCTATGCCATTTTGAGTAATCGGGGCAGTGGTAAAGATGATCGTTTCCGTATTGTGAATGTAAATTTTATCATTAAAAATACCCGCTATTTCATCTCTCTCCCCCCATGAGGTTATTTGCCCGCTGTATTTTAATTGATAGTTAGAATTATAAACTGCAATACTCCAAAACTTTGAATTAAAATCTATTCCGCTGGTTGTTTCAATAAGTTGCCCTCCTCCTGCCAACAAGGGGGACTCGGAATAGGCCAAAAAGTACATATTTCCATTGTTAAAATAAAAGGGATTCTTTATGAACATTGTTTGGTCTTCTCCGGTTCCGCCATAATATCCCGAAAATTCAATGTTGTTGTTTGCATTCAGTACCATTATTAATAAATCGGATGCTCCAGATTTTGAAGAACCATCGGTTGTCGTAACATTTTGGCTTGTAGATGTTATAAAGTATGTTTTTCCATTGTTTACCATATAATCAGCAGCACCCGAATAGCCTTGATATCCAAAGTATGATGCGTACAGTTGTTTGCCTCTCATATCCACTTTTGTAAAATAATAACCTTGAACTCCGATGTTATTACTAACAGGCAAATCACTCGAGTTTGTTGGCATTAGCAAATACCCAATACCATTTTCATATTTGAATTTAGTTTGTACTTCATCAACCGAGCCCCCAAAATATTTTAGATTTATGATGGCATTGCTGTTGTTGGCAGAATAGAAAAAAATGTCGGCATCGCCTTTAAGTACACTTCCATCGGTAGATCCAATGTCATAACTTAATGTACTGCCCACAATCAACAAAGTGTCATTGTATAAAGCACTTCCGTAGTACCATTCTTCATCTGTGCCACCAAAATACGTGGCATATTTTAACGTTCCTGTTTGCGAATAGCGGGCATAATAAACATCTCCAGCTCCCGAATGGGGTTTCCCACCGGTAGTTATAGGAAGATAAAATGATGTATTGGTGTTTAGTATTGCATAAATATCATCGCTATCAATCTGAAGGTAAGGATGTGGTTCTACATAAGAAGTTCCAATGAGCTTGCTCAATACCAAATTTCCACTTAAATCATACACCTGCACAAAGGCATCCGTATTCCCTTTATAGGTAGAACCATCTGTAGTTGGAAAATTTGTACTGGTGGTTGTTCCGGCTACATAAAGTTTATTGTTGGTTAAAATAAACTCTGATGCGGATTCCATACCGTTCCCAACACTAAGAAAGATACTGAACAACAGATTGTTTGATGCATCATACTTTTCCAAAACCAAATCAGAAGCTCCTCCTGGAGCAGTTCCCGAAGTTACCGGATAATCTGACGATGCGGTTGTAATGAGGAGATACTTGTTTCCAGAGGCATCAAAGTGCATCTCTGTAACGCCATCGTTTCCCGAACCTCCCCGAGGTTCGCAATAGGTTAAAACCATTTGAGCACTCAACGAATAATAGGTAATTAGAACGATTGCGAATGCAATCATTCGAGTAAAATAACTTTTCATCTTAAATAATTTTTGTAGTAGTAGTATCGCAAAAATACTTTCTCCTCAATAATTTACAAAATAAATAATAGATTATCTTAGCTTTTGTGTCTCAAAAAATTCCTAACAAACTGTTTATTAGTCAATTAAAAAATATTTTTAGGTTCAACTATCGGGTAGTAACTATAAGATTTCATAGAATAGTTCTTTTGTTTTAGTAGAAACTAAAGTAAATTATTTAACAATTTTGAAATAAGAAACGGATTTTTAGAGCCTTTTTTAGTCTGACCAAACGGCAAGTTCATTGCCCGAAGGATCCTGAAAATGAAACCGTTTGCCACCAGGAAACGAAAAAATATCTTCTATCAGGCGGCCACCTTCAGCCACAATTTTGTTTCTGATCTCCTCCAAATTTTCGTGATATAAAACCACCAGAACGCCGTTACTATTTTTTTCGTCAGAATACTCAAAACCTCCCTGCAACCCGCTGTTATCAAAAGCAATATAGTCGGGGCCGTAGTCGGCAAAAGTCCAACCAAAACAGTGAGTATAAAACCTTTTTATTTCGGCCAAATTTTGGGCTTTAAATTCAATGTAGTTGATGTGATTGTTTTGTGTATTCATTGGTAAACCAATATTTTCTATGTCAGGCAAAGTTAATTTATTATTTCCCTGTTTTATAGAGGAAAATCTTTCAAATTGATTTGCTATTTTTGACTTATGAAATTAAAAATCATTTTAATCGTTTTTCTGTGTGTTGGTTTGGCGGTGGTAGATTGGGGATGTTGGTGGGGAAATTGTGGTGACTGAACCGTAAATTTTGATGTTATTGGCATTAATAGTTTTGATGTTTTTGATAAAACTGATGCAGCGGAAGTTCATAAAGATAAGAACTCAATCACAGATTTTTATCTTAATCTTAAATTTGAAATTAAAGAGTACACCTCAATTGAAGAAAGCATTTTTGGAACGTTCTCTTATGCCACGCCTCCTTGCGACCCTGATTATGTGACAAATTGGAATACAGATTCTGTCAGACTCATAAATCTAAGCGGAGATTCAACCCTAAATTTATCAAAAGATTTCTTTATTCCTCGATTCCCTGATAAATCTTTATCAGAACTAACCTCATCCGAATGGAGTGATATATGGAATTATCACTACGATGATATGTACATATATTCCAACGACAGCCAAATCCTCAACCAATACATAAACACAACCATTAAATTCAAAATTCAATTTTTTGGAAACGATGGGAAAGTTATCGAAGCTGTTGCACCTGAGTTTTATCTGATTGAATAGCGAAATCTCCATTATTTTTGCCAAAAAAAAAGAATGTCGGTAGAATACCACAACATCAAGGCAACTGATTTATTAAACCTAACTAAAGCTATTTTCCAGAAAATGGGATGCACTGCCGAAGATGCAGCTTTGGCCGCTGAAGTATTGCAAAGTGCCGACCTGCGTGGCATTGACTCGCACGGCGTGGCTCGATTGAGTGGCTATGTTCGCCTATGGAAGGCAGGCCGAATAAACGCCCAAGCCAAACCAAAAATAATACATCAAACGCACACTACCGCCACACTTGACGGCGATGGTGGTCTCGGGCTTACCAATGCATCAAAGGCTATGGACATTGCCATTGAAATGGCTGAAAAACATGGTAGCGGATGGGTAGCCATTCAAAACTCGAATCATTTTGGTATTGCAGGCTATCATGCCATGAAAGCCTTAAAACACGATATGATTGGCATGGCTTTGACCAATGCCAGCCCGCTGGTAGCACCAACTTTCAGCAAAGAACGATTGCTCGGCACCAACCCAATTTGCTATGCAATACCGGCTGGAAAACGAAATGCAGTGGTGATTGATATGGCTACCTCGGCGGCTGCCAATGGGAAATTGGAAATAGCCCAACGGCAAAACAAACCCATTCCTAAAGGTTGGCTTCAGGATAAAGATGGAAACGATACCGACAATCCGGCTGACTTAAAAGGTGGCGGAAGTCTGCTACCATTAGGCAGTCACAAAGAAATGGGGAGCCACAAGGGGTATGGGTTGTCGGCCTTTGTAGATATTTTTAGTGGGGTGCTCAGCGGTGCTAATTATGGTCCGTGGGTGCCACCATTTGTAAGTTTTTTGCCACTAGCAGACGGCATGCCCGGCCAGGGAATCGGCCATTTTGTGGGAGCCATGAGGGTGGATGGTTTTAGACCCATTGAAGATTTTAAACAGAATATGGACAATTGGATTGACCGATTTAGCAATGCCCAAACTATTGCTGGTAAAGAAAAAGTAATCATTCCCGGCCAACCTGAGCAAGCCATGTTTGAAGAGCGTGTAAATTCAGGAATCCCAATTATTGATGCGGTTTATCAGGATTTGAAAGAGGTTTGTATAGATTTGGGAGTGAGTGCCGATAGTTTTGGTGGCTTTAAGATTTGAGCATTAAGTAATAAGGCATTGACTCACATTGACTCAATTGATATCTAACTTCTCAAATCTAATTTCTCAAATCTATAAAGACTCCCCCTCCACCACAATATTGGGCGAAAACACAACCTCGTCCCAGGTGCGAGCCGAAAAGAAAAGCATTGCTTTTAGCCATGTTCTTGTGCAAAACCAGCCTATCTTTCGAACAAATTCTTTTATCGGACTTTCGTTGTACATGATGCCCTCAGAAACAGCAACTTTTGTAAAACCTACAGAATGCAATAGTTGCATAGCGGAAGCCTTATTTAAAAAAACCTCATGCGTAAAATCGGCAAAAGCAAAAACTCCGGCCAATGGTGCATCCATGTTGGGTGTTCGCAATATAATTTTTCCGCCGGGTTTCAAACCAGATTTTAATCGTTGAAGAAAATCAACCAGTTCATCTTTGCTCAAATGCTCAATTAAATCAACGGCAAAAATGACATCAAACTTTGCGTTTTCATTTTGTAAAAAATCATGAGCATCCGCTTGTTGTATATTTTTCACCCCAAAATGTTCGGCCATTTTTACCTGTTCCGGACTCAAGTCTATACCCGTAGTTTGATTGTAACCCAGTTCGTTTAGGGCTTTTATGAGCGAGCCAAAACCACAACCAATGTCCAAAATAGCAATGGATTTGTTGGTGGGAAGATGGTTCCCAAACTCCCATTTAAAATAGCGAACTTGTTGGTCGAAATGAGACTGTTGAATGGCCACATCCGTTTTGCCCGAATGGGTTGAATAATAATTCTCGTATAGGGTTTTGCGATACTTGTGCATACAAATCAGCGTGGTGCAAAGCAAAGGATTTTTTTTTTACTTGGTGTAACCGTGGAAACAAATTCCACATGCATAGAGGCATGTGGTAACAGGAATGCGGCTACCTTTTCTCAAAAATATAGTTTTCAACTAATTCAACTGCCGATAGTTTCAATCTATACTTCTATGCAACGAATCAACTAAATTTGTCCGTGCTTCTTTTTGGAATAGATAAAAATAGGTTGGAAGCCGGATGCGATGAGGCCGGAAGAGGTTGTTTGGCCGGTCCGGTAAGTGCCGCTGCAGTTATTCTGCATCCGAAAAAAAAGATTGCCGCTCTAAACGATTCTAAAAAACTAACTGCACGTCAACGCGAAAAGCTGAGACCTGAAATTGAAGAAAAAGCAATGGCATGGGCGGTTGCCATGGTTTGGCCGGAAGAGATAGACAAAATCAACATCCTTAATGCTTCTATAAAAGCCATGCATTTGGCATTGGAAAATCTAAAAACACAACCCGATTTTATTTTGGTTGACGGAAACCGCTTTAAACCATTCAAAGATATTTTGCATCAAACGGTGGTAAAAGGCGACGGAAAATATCAGAATATTGCCGCGGCCTCCATACTGGCAAAAACCCATCGGGATGAATATATGATGAAGCTACACCATGAATTTCCACATTATAATTGGGCTAAAAACATGGGCTACCCAACGCTTGAACACCGCCTAAAAATTGCCGAATTTGGCATCACCGAACACCATCGAAAGTCATTTAAAACAACTACATTGCAACTCAATTTATGGGAATAAAAAATATCTTTTCATTTTTGTTGATTATTGTCATTTCAACTTTAGGAATGGCTCAAAATCAAAAATACATTGGGCTTGATATTGGCCCCAAAGTTGATTGGTATCGTTTGGCCACCGGGGGCTCTCGCCCTTATTCGCCCAGCCTAAACCTTCACAACCCCATTGGTGCTTCATTTGGTATTATTGGAGGTATAAAAATTGACAACAAAATTTTATTGGAAACTGCCATTATCAAATCCGATTTCAGAACAAACATTGACATCATAAACGAAGATGGAAAGCGATATTTTGTGAACACACCCATCAATACCTTTACGTCCTACATGATTCCATTTAACTTTAATTTTATAAAACCTATTCAAAAAAAATACGATACACATTACTGGTATTCTGGCATTGGTATTACCACTCTGGTAAAAAAGAAACTGGGTTTAGACCAAACATATATCAGTCCTGAGGTTTTTGTGGATGAAAATGATTTAACACAAGGTAGCATTCAATACACTATAACCGGAAATGATTTTGATGCCGATTTAATTATGTTTAATCTAAATGCTGGCTACCAATACCCTCTAAATGAGGGAATTATGATTAATGTTTCGATGCAATTGAGGGCTGGCGTGGCCGGCAACAATTTCTTCGATTTAACCTACAAAACTCCTCAATATTCTGCCATTCAAAATACTATTTATACAAGCGGTTCGGGCATTCAATTCAACATTGGTTTTCGTTATTTTATTGAAAATGAAGATATTTAAAAGTTCATTTTTAATTTTGGGCAGTGCGAACGTTAGATAAAAAACATTTAACCCGAAAAGAAAAATGGCGTGAAATCATTTTTGAAGCCGACACTTCAGATGCTCGGCTGTTTGATGTAATCCTGCTCTGGGTAATTCTTTTTAGTGTATTTATTGTGATGCTGAGCAGTGTTGATTCTATTCAAACTCATTATGGCTCCATTTTAAAAATTGCTGAATGGTTTTTTACCATTGTTTTTAGCATCGAATATTTTTTGCGAATTTATCTCAGTCCAAACCCTCGAAAATATATTCTTAGTTTTTGGGGTATCATTGATTTGTTGAGCACCATTCCCACCTATCTAAGCCTTTTTATTTTTGGCCCACAATATCTGCTTACCATCCGAACATTGAGGTTGCTTCGGGTTTTTCGTATTATGCAACTTACCAGCTACAGCAGAGAGGCCAACTCGTTGGGTAAAGCCATAAAAGCCAGTGGGGCAAAAATTACTGTGTTTTTTGGGGCAATTCTAATAGTGGTAATCATTATGGGTACGCTCATGTTTGTAATAGAAGGTCCGGAAAACGGTTTTAGCAGTATTCCACGAGGAATATATTGGGCCATTGTAACCATCACAACCGTTGGCTACGGCGACATAACTCCAAACACCATATTGGGGCAAGTTTTGTCTTCAACCCTAATGATTTTGGGATATGCCGTCATAACTGTTCCCACCGGAATTGTGAGCGTAGAGTATGCCGATCAAAAAAGAAATAATAAAGAAATTCAACCTAAAAATGGTTGTAAAAACTGCCAAACCACAAATGATTTGGATGCCAAATTCTGCAAACATTGTGGGGAGAATTTAACCGAAAATTAAATCAGTCAATCACCTCGAAGCCCAAGTATTTGTGCAACACTTCGGGCATTTTTATCCCGTTTTCGGTTTGATTATTCTCCAACAAAGCAGCCACAATTCTTGGTAGAGCCAACGCACTTCCGTTCAATGTATGGCACAATTGTTTGTTGTTGTCTTTATCTCTAAAACGCAGTTTTAAACGGTTGCTTTGAAATGTTCCAAAACAAGAAACGGAACTTACCTCAAGCCATTTTTCTTGTGCAGCCGAAAAAACCTCCATATCGTAGGTCATGGCACTGGTAAAGCCCATATCACCCCCACACAAACGGAGCACCCGATAATGCAAGCCCAACTTTTGAAGCAAACTTTGCACGTAACTGCTCATTTGTTCTAAAATTTCGTATGAGTTGTTTGGGTGAGCAATTTGCACAATTTCAACTTTATCAAACTGATGCAAACGGTTCAATCCACGCACGTCTTTGCCATAACTTCCGGCCTCACGTCTAAAACATGGCGTATATCCAACATTGCGAATCGGTAGGTCTTCTTCGTTCAAAATTACATCTCGGTATATGTTGGTTATTGGCACTTCTGCCGTAGGTATGGCATATAAATTATCGATGGTGGCATGATACATTTGGCCCTCTTTATCAGGCAGTTGCCCTGTGCCAAAACCCGATGCCTCATTAATAAAAATGGGAGGTTGGATTTCCGAATATCCTTGTGCCAAGGCCTCATCCAAAAAGAAATTGATTAGAGCCCTTTGCAACCTTGCACCTTTGCCTTTATACACCGGAAAACCGGCTCCGGTTATTTTCACACCCAATTCAAAATCAATCAAATCGTATTTGGCGGCCAACTCCCAATGTGGTATGCTTTGGGTCAAGTTGGGCTTTTCGCCATGCGTTAAAACCACCTCGTTGTCTTCGGCAGTCTTTCCAAAAACCACTTTCTTATAGGGTGCATTTGGTATTTGGGTCAATAAATTATTCAGCTCATCACTAATGCTTCTTAATTCATTTTCGAGCACTTTCGATTGCTCTTTTATTTCACCGGTTTTAGCCTTCAAAACCTCTGCCTCATCACGTTTTCCGTCCTTAAAAAGATTGCCAATTTCTTTGGCAATGTTGTTCATTTCAGCCAAAAAACCGTCCAATTGTGTTTGAGTTGCTCTACGTTTTTCATCCAAATCAATGGCCTGTTTCAACTGCGGTTCAAAGTCTTTTCCGCGTTTGCTCAAACGTGTTTTAATATCTTCATAATTGGTTCTAAGTTGCTGAATTTCTAACATTTCTTTGTTTTAATGCCGCAAATTTGGTTTAAATGCAGCAAATTAGCAATGCAACATTAAATGCTTATGGGCTATTCGCTTTAAATTGTATGTTTGCCAAACGTTTAGCTAATTTGGCGACTATCAAAATTTCAAAAAAATGGATAAACATTTCGGCCATTTCATGGCTCATCGTCTCCGTTTTTCTGCTTTTTATTACATTAAAACCATATAACAAATCATTTAAAAATATTGATTCAAAAACCTACCGATATGCCGATTATACAACAGATACACTAGCTTATACGGTAGATTACAACGGCATTGTTGATGCAGTTGCCCGAGGAAACCACAAGGCCATTTTTGCCATTACGGCCAATGTTGATTTTGACTTTAGACTTAGGTCAAAAACAAAATTTGAGGGGCAAAAAGCTCGCATTTATTTATGGCGAAACGAAATTTTTGAGGATTCTTTCGACGTAGATTATGCTTCAAAAAAAACCTACTGTTTTGATATAAAAAAAGACGAAAACATTCGCATTTGGACAAAATCACTCACAGAACAAGCCGAGGTTGGCTTTAAACTTGAGCGAGTTACGCTGTTTTATCAACTCAGTCTTTACGCCATTATTTTTATATGGGTAGCGGTGGCATTGTGGTTTGTTTTTGCACTAAAAGTAAGGCACATTCTTTTGCCTTCGGTTATCTTTTTATTGGGTATTTTAAACGAACATTTATACCTTACCGACCATGGATATGTGGGCATGTTGGGCATTTTGCTAACAAGCCTTTTTTTAGCACTATCCAGCTACATGTCCAGCTTTATTTCTTCTAATATATGGCGAAATGTGATGCAATCGCTGATTGGTTATATTAGCATGGCAGGCATTGCGTTTTGTTCTATTTTCTCTTTTAATTACTGGAGATTTGGGTATAAAATGGATTTTGAAGCAATCGTTTCTGTTTTACAGAGCAACAGCACAGAAATGGTTGAATTTGTATCCAGAGAATTGCACATTTGGGCAATTTTGGCCGGCTTGGTTATCATTGGAATACCACTGCTTAATTGGTTTTTCTTTTCGTATAAAAACAACCGAACCTGGTCAAATTCATTTGTAATTATGGCTTGCGTTATAGGCGTTTCGGGCATTTTGTTGCTTTTTCAAAGTCAGTTTTTAAACGAGTTTTATACCGCCCGATGTCGCTACTATCACGAAATTGCAAAATTCAATCAGGTTCAAAATTCGTTTGCCCAAAATAAAAAATTAGAAGCATCTAAAGAGAAAAAGGGCGAAACATACATTGTGGTAATTGGCGAATCGCAATGCAAAGAGCATTTATCTCTCTACGGTTATCACAAAAAAACCTCTCCCTTTTTAGATTCTATGAAAGCCAACAATCAATTGGTGGTAATGCAAAATGCTTTTTCTTGCCACACACACACCATCATGGTGCTGCAACAAGCATTAACGCAGGCCAACCAGTACAACGGTTTGGATTATACGCAAGTTCCAACGCTCATTAGTGTACTCAACTCGGCTGATTTTGAGACGGTTTGGCTCAGCAATCAGGTAAAACTGAGTAACTGGGACAATGTGGTTTCGGCAATTGCTGAAGGATGTCAGAAAAAATATTTTATCAACAAAAATATCGGCGAAACGGTTTCCAACTCGCCCTATGATGAAAATCTAATTCCTGAACTGAAAGAGATTTTGGCCGACAAAACCGAAAAAAATCGGGTTGTGTTTGTGCATTTAATGGGCAATCATGCCAATTATGACGAACGTTACCCCACCGAAACCTTTGCCGGAATCCGCTCAAGAGCAAGAGCCGACTATGGCAAAAATGAAAACTTGGAGGACTGGATGCACTACGACAATTCCATGAAGTATAACGATTGGGTTATGCGTCAAATCATTGGATTAGTATCAAGTGACAAAGAATCCACATCGGCTCTTTTTTATATGAGCGACCACGGAGATGATTTGGAAGAAAAAAGAGGACACAACGTGGGACAATTTACTTTTCGGATGACACAAATACCGATGTATTTCTGGTTTTCGGATCGATACAACACAGCATATCCTGATAAGGTAAATCAACTTATAAAAAATGTAAACAAACCGGTTTCAAACGACGTAGTCTTTGAGACATTGCTTAGTATGTTTGATGTAAAAACGCCCTATTATCAGTCAAAATACGACCTATTTAGCAACAGCTTTTTTATAGATACACTCAAAACAAAACATGGCCGACTGCCATACATGGACGTTGAAAACGAGTTTTACTGGACGCAAAAAAATGTTGATTCTTTGAGAGCCAATCAACTGTTGCAAAAAATTGGGTCTCACCGAACCAACACGTTTGGAAAATGCAATGAAGTATTGAAATCAGGCCTAAAATTTATCGAAATAGATGTGTTGATGTCGGACAAATTGATGGTGGGACATGGCGAAAAAAAAGCAATGCCCGGCATCAGTTTAGAGCAATATTTACTGGAAATAAATCCGTACAAATTGGATAAAATTTGGTTGGACGTAAAAAACCTAAATTCGAGCAATAAAGACCAGATTTTATTGGAATTAATAAAACTTGATGCTCGGTTCAAACTCAAATCCAAACTTATTTTTGAAACAACGGCCACCTCAAGTTTCGTTTCAGAATTTGTGCAAAGTGGTTTTCATGTTAGCTACTACCTACCAACAGACATTGCATCGAAAACCCAGCCAGAGCAACAAAAGGCCGCAGTTTCCATTTTGGCACAACTAAAAAATCAACATATTTCAGCCATTTCATTTGATGTTTGGCTTTATCCATTTGTTAAAAAATATATGGAACCAAAGTTGCCAAAAAACATTGTTTATCACACTTGGGATTTAGAACTGCAGGTTCGAAATGGCTTGTTCTATAGTCAACTGCTGAACAAACCTTATTTATACGACCCACGTGTAAAATCAATTTTAGTGGGCTTTAAATCCGTTTTCGATTTGTGATTGCATTATTGAAATGTAGTTTTTCGAGTTATCGATTAGGAGCTGTGAAAAGAAACAGTTGTTTCAAAACTAAACCCTAAATTTGCCACAAAATATAGAACATGGCATTTGATTTATTGGTAATTGGAAGCGGACCCGGAGGATATGTTGCAGCTATTAGAGGTGCACAATTAGGCATGAAAGTGGCGGTGGTTGAAAAATCAGAATTGGGCGGCGTTTGTTTAAACTGGGGATGTATTCCCACCAAAGCCCTTCTAAAATCGGCTCAGGTTTTTCAGTACATTCATCATGCTGCCGACTATGGAATAAGTGTAAAAGATGCAAATGCAGATTTTCCGGCAGTGGTAAAACGCAGTCGGGATGTGGCCAACGGAATGAGTAAAGGCATTCAGTTTTTAATGAAAAAAAACAAAATTGAAGTTATTACAGGTTTTGGCAGGCTGGTAGGCAAAGGAAAAGTGGAGGTGGATAACAATGGTCAAAAAACTACTGTTGAAGCCAAAAACATTATCTTGGCCACAGGTGCAAGAGAGCGAGAGTTGCCACATTTAAAAATAGATC
Organism: Flavobacteriales bacterium; assembly: GCA_020635395.1. Taxonomy (NCBI): domain Bacteria; kingdom Pseudomonadati; phylum Bacteroidota; class Flavobacteriia; order Flavobacteriales; species Flavobacteriales bacterium. Next base: position 921,614 of record JACJZV010000001.1, on the reverse strand, counting down.
ACAAAAAAATAATTGGATATCACGAAGCATTGGCATTGCCAAGTTTGCCAAAGTCCATGGTTATTGTGGGTAGCGGTGCCATAGGCAGCGAGTTTGCCTATTTTTATAATGCCATGGATACAGAAGTTACCTTAGTTGAATTTATGCCTAACATTGTTCCAAACGAGGACGAAGAGGTATCAAAAACACTTGAGAAAGAATTTAAAAAACAAGGTATAAAGGTGATGACATCATCATCGGTAGAAAAAGTGGATACCAGCGGAAAAGACTGTAAAGTATCTATAAAAACAGCCAAAGGAATGGAAGAAATGAACGTCGAAATCGTTTTGTCGGCGGTTGGCGTTCAAACCAATATTGAGGGTATTGGTCTTGAAACCATGGGAATAAAAACCGACAAAGGCCGGGTGTTGGTAGATGATTTCTACCAAACCAATGTAGCAGGTATTTATGCTATTGGCGACATCGTTCCTGGGCCGGCATTGGCACACGTGGCAAGTGCTGAAGGCATTATCTGTGTTGAAAAAATAGCCGGACACCACCCCGAACCGCTTGACTATGGAAACATTCCGGGTTGCACCTACACTTCTCCTGAAATTTCCTCGGTTGGTTATACGGAGGCAAAAGCAAAAGAAGCAGGATACGAAATTAAAGTGGGCAAATTCCCATTTTCGGCCAGCGGAAAGGCGAGTGCCGCCGGAGCCAAAGAAGGTTTTGTTAAGGTAATTTTCGATGCCAAGTATGGCGAATTTTTAGGTGCTCACATGATAGGTATGAACGTAACGGAAATGATTGCCGAAGTGGTTGCTGCCCGAAAATTGGAAACCACAGGACACGAAATCATTAAAACCGTACACCCGCACCCCACTATGAGTGAGGCCGTTATGGAAGCCGCCGCCGCTGCTTATGGCGAAGTGATACACCTTTAATAGATTGCGAGAAACATAAAGGCTTGGAGGCCAATAAAGTAACTAAAACTTCGTTTATTTGATCATGAAAAGAGTTTTAGCTGTTCTAAGTTTTATATGCCTTTTTTTGAGCAATGCACAGTCGAAGAACCTTAGTCAGAGTGGCAGAAATAAAGGAGGAATAAATTTTTCGGGATAGTGTCAAATATCCATCCATTTGGTAGCTCTATGTGAGCAATTTGGTGTATGCCAAAAAGGGCTACTTTGATTCAATCTTCTTTAACATTTCCATTTGTTTTGCTTGATTATCGTATAAAACTTTGATTTGTTCTTGCACGAGTAAATCAATTTTTTGGTGCAACGACCGTATTTCTAATTCTGCTTTTAGGTTAATCAAATAATCATTTTCGCTGCGTTTTCTATCCTTTTCTTCTTGTCTATTTTGGCTCATCATAATTATGGGAGCTTGCAACGCGGCAATACACGAAAGAATTAAATTCATCAATATGAATGGATAAGGGTCGAATTCATCACCTTTTGGGGCGGTAATATTAAAAACTATCCAAACTGTTAAAATGACTAAAAAAGAAATTATAAATGCCCAACTTCCACCAAATTTGGCAACTCTGTCCGAAATTTTTTGCCCCCTACTCAGCAGCTCTTTGGGAGGATTTAATAGATTTTGGGTAATCAACTCCTCTTCCTGCAACGATTTTCTTACAATCTCCTGTAGTTTTTCTATTTGTTTACTTTCGGCCTTTAACAAATTTGAAATATTCTTATCCATTTTTTATCCTTTTTCCTTCAATTGTCCAAGAATTGATTGCCCGTTCTTTTTTAACATTCAACCAAAACTTATTGTTTATAAAATCAATCTGTACACACCATGTGAGCACCAGTCAAAAATAAGTATTAATCGTTTGTTTTCATTTTTGTCGTTTGCATTGATTTATCAGATTTGAGCCGATTTTGCTCATTAACCTTCCTTCTCCCCCACAATGGCATAAACCATTGGTATTTTATCTCCGAAATGTTTAATCCGAAATTTATTTGGGGCAAACTCTTCTGTGTGTCGAAAGCATGGATAGGGCGAATAGTCGTATTCGCGAAAAGTCTCAATCTGAACGTTATTATTCATCAATGCAGAAAGGATTTCGGCCATGCCATGATTCCAACCTATAGATGGTAACGAAATGGGTGCATCTGTGTCTGCATAGCTGCCTTCGTTTTGCTCAACAATTGGTTGGGCATTAAAATAACGATATGTAACTTCTTTAAAATCATCGTCATACATCCATACCACCGGATGAAAATCTGCCATCACAAATTGGTCACCAGGCTTTAAAAAATGGGAACTTTATAAAAGGATTATTCCTCTCATTTGAGGGAAATAGTAGAATGGTAAAAGCAAATAATCTGCTTGGAAATAAATATGTTAAAAGGCCGACTCCAGAAGTTCTATCAAAGAGTTTTCGATTTTGTAGATACCCTTCGATAGAATGCCTTTGGTTTCAGGATTTTTAAAGTAATGTTCAACCATATTTTTCATATTTACAAGGGCTACCTCATTACCTCCTTTACAAAAAAGTAACAAATCTCTGGTTGGAATTGCCATGATTAAATTGTTACCAAAATTTCTATGTAAATTAGCCAAAACTCCAGAACTAAGAATTAAAGATGATTCAAACTCTCCGCCTGCCATTAGCATAATAACATCTTCTGGGTCACTCTGCAATTGAATATTATCTAAAATATCTTCTTCAAGATTCCAAATTGCGAGTCTTAATAACATCTCGACATCAAAATGAGGATATTGCTCAAAAAAATCGCCATTCAAGTATTGATAATATGAACCAACATCACGTACAAAAACAATTGTTAAATCATCCGATAGGAAGTCTTGATATATAAAGTGTCTTTCATCAGCTTCTATAAATTCCCCTTCAGTAATTTTGTTTTCTTTATACATTGCATGATTCAAATTATGTTTTAGTCGTGGGTAAATTTTGAAATCTGGTTCCACTTGAAAATCAGGATAAAATTCATACCATAAATCGGGATTATCGGAATCAGAAAGTTGAAAACCATTTACCCTAAAAATGTTCCACGCACCTTCTTCCATTTCCGTTCGAAACTGCTCAATTCTCCAGCCAGTCACACCTCTGAAGATTCTAATGTCCTTGGTAGAGAACTTTTTATAATCCAGCCAAGTAAACACCTCTTCTATATTCGAACTAAAATATATTTTGTCAGAAATTTTAACATTCGATTTTAGTAAAGTATCATATTTATTAAGAACAAAAATTTTATCTTCTTGAGCTGGTCCTCCGCACATAATTGGAAAATCTGAAGAATTAAAATGTGAATGCCAATCTTTAAGAGTTAAACCAACCGATTTATTCAAGATAATTCCGGAAATACTTTTTTCATTTTTATTAAGTATGAGAATGACTGTCTTTTCAAAAAGGTTATGTGTTGCATAAGGCTTTGAGACAATTACATCACCTCGAGAAAGTTCTTCGAAAGTCAACGAAGTTTTAACAATTGGGTCTTGTTGTTTGCGTTCATTTCCGTTGTCTGATTTAAAAAAGTTTTTAAATATTTTCATTATTAGGTTACGATTATTAAATAAATATGCTCCATATTATATTTATGCTAAATATTAGGCCGAATTTACAAATTTTCATATTTGCAAAATCACCAAAAGTTATTTTTATAATTTTTAAGTTTTACTTATCATTACTCACCCATTCCTCTCCCCCACAATGGCATAAACCATCGGTATTTTATCTCCGAAATGTTTAATTCGAAATTTATTTGGGGCAAACTCCTCTGTGTGCCGAAAGCATGGATAGGGCGAATAGTCGTATTCGCGAAAAGTTTTAATCTGAACATTATTATGCATCAATGCAGAAAGGATTTCGGCCATCCCATGATTCCAACCTATAGATGGTAACGAAATGGGTGAATCTGTGTCTGCATAGCTACCTTCGCTTTGCTCAATAATTGGTTCGGCATTAAAATAACGATAAGTAACCTCTTTAAAATCATCGTCATACATCCATACCACCGGATGAAAATCTGCCATTACAAAGTGGCCACCGGGCTTTAAAAAATGGGAAACGACTGAAGCCCATTTCTCAACATCGGGCAACCAGCCAATGGTGCCATAAGAGGTAAAAACCATATCAAATTTTTGATTCAATACATTGGGCAATTCATATAGGTCAGAACAAATAAAGGTGGATGGAACATTCATTTTTGCGGCCATTTCCTCTGCCATTTTTATGGATGCATCCGAAATATCTGCTCCGGTTACCATTGCCCCCAAGCGAGCCAACGAAATGCTATCTTGTCCAAAATGACATTGCAAATGAAGTATGGATTTACCCTTGATATCGGTTAAAAATTCCATCTCAATCTCATTCAAAGAATTTCTACCCTGCATAAAACTTTCGTTGTCATAAAAATCCGAATCAATATGACTTTCGGTTCGCTTATTCCAAAGGGCTTTGTTAATTGTTTTGTAATCCAAATTCATCTCAACACAAAGATATGGAGTTCAATCATACCTTTTTGCCTGTGGCTAAATCGTTCGTTGAAGTTATTTTCGCAGGCATGATTTCTATCGAAAAATTTGAGTTTAATCCTTTTGCGGAAAACACCTATATACTGTTTGACGAAACCAAAGAATGTGTGATAATTGACCCTGGGTGCTATGATGCCACCGAGCAACAACTACTTTCACAATACATTGAATATGAAAAACTTAAACCGAAATTTTTACTCAACACACATTGCCATATCGATCATATTTTTGGCAATAACTATATCAAACAAAAGTTCGATATACCATTTTATGCCCACGAGATGGATATGCCTGTACTTGAATCGGGGCATCGCACAGCAATGTTGTATCAATTGAGTTACGATGAATCACCAAAGCCGGATGCTTTTTTGGATGTTTCAAAAAAGATTAGCTTTGGAAACTCCGAATTATCCATGCTTTTTACTCCAGGTCACTCACCGGGAAGCGTGTGCTTTGTGGCAACCGAACAGAAATTTATTATTGGTGGCGATGTGCTTTTCCGTCAAAGCATTGGTCGCACCGATTTGCCTGGAGGCAATCACAAAACGTTAATCGAATCAATAAAAAATCAACTTTATACATTGCCGGATGAATTTGTCGTTTATCCTGGCCATGGCCAATCAACCACCATTGGTTTTGAGAAACAATACAACCCGTTTACTCGTTAGCTTGAGCCTTCTTTTTGTTTACTCTGCTCACAATTAGAGCAATAATTGTTATGACCAAAAGCCCTAAACGTATAAAAAGTCGGGTATTATTTTTCTTTTCTCTTGCCTGCTGTTCGGCCATAAAGCTATCCAGATTTCGCTTGTTCTGCTCAATAAATTCTTCCATTTGAGCCTTCCTTTCTGCCTGACTCATTTCTTCGATTGCCTGATTTAATGAATCGGTTTGAGCTGTAGTTTCATCAATTTTTTGTTTTAATTGCTCAATTTCTTCATCCATCTCCATAGTTGGTGGTTCACCACAAATTCCGGATTTCGGAAACGAGATAATCAAAACCGTCACCATCAAAATCAGTTTAAAACTTTTCATAACCTAAATAATTTTTATTACAGCCAAAATAAACATAAGGTTTTAGAATAAAAAAAGCCGGACTGAAATCCGGCTTTTTTTTAAATGCTGAAAGGCAGATTTTTAATTGATTGTGACAACTTTTACTTTGCCATAACCCAATCTATCCAGCCCACTTTTAATTTTATACTGATGCCCTACCACAACAATTAGCATGTGTTCAGGCTCAATATATTTCCTTGCCAAGGCATTAACCTGCTCAACTGTCAATGAGTTAATAATAGCCTGCTGTTCGCTGATATAATTTTTTGGTAAGTCGTTTTCAATGATTGAGGCCAAAAAGTCCAATTTTTGAATTGGTCTCTCATAACCCAACGCCTGACTAAGCATCATGGAGTTTTTGGTAAAAGACAACTCATCCTCTTTGATTCCGCCATTTTTAAACTCAATCATTTCTTTCATTAATAGCATAATAGTACTGTCCGTAGCTTCTCGTTTGAAATTGCCACTAAAAACGTAATTGCCATAAAAATGATTTGCTCCAAAGTTTGAAGATGCACCGTAAGTGTATCCTTTAACTTCTCTAAGATTATGATTTAAACGACTATTGAAATTGCCACCAAGGGCAAAATTCATTGCATTTGCTTTAAAATAATCTCCATTATAATCATAAGTCAACGAAGGATATCCGGCCAAAATAACGCTTTGCGGAGCATACGGTTTGTCCACCAAAACAATGGTTGTTTTGGCAGGTTTTATCGGTTGAGGTAATGCCGGAACAGTGACATTTTTATTTTGCCACGATTTAAGAAAATCAAGTTTTGCAAGCATTTCCTTTTCGCTCAATGGCCCAATAGTGGAAACCTTTGTAACGTTTGGAGAATAAAACCTGTCGTAATAGGCTCTACAGTCGCTTATGCCAATGGAACTAACACTTTTAAAATCTCCGCTGGCTGACTGAGCCATGATACTTTTTTTGCCATAAACAATGGAATTGTATGTAGAAGAAGCCATCCAGTTTGGATTTTTCTTTTGATTATTCAACGACTCCAAGGTTTGCTTTTTAATCCGTTTAAAGTCAGATGCATCAAAACGAGGAGCAAACAACGCATCCTTCAACAATTCAATAGTTGCATCAATATTTTCAACAAGGGCTTCAACATACACCGTGCTTGACGTGTTTCCACTGCCAAAGCTGATGTTGCTTCCCAATTTCTCAAGTGCTGCACTAAACTCTTCCGTTGTCATTTTGGATGTACCCTCGTTTAAAAGATCGGCCAAAAGAGAGGCCGTACCCACCTTTACAGTTTTATCGGCTTCCATTAAATGACCACCTTCTATATCAAAATAGATATACACTTTTTTCATGTCTTCTGATTGAGAGCCAATGAGTTTTAAACCATTGTCAAATTTTGATGTATAATATGAAGGTACTTTTATTGTTTTAGAAGCCGCAGCTTGAGGTTTTTGTGCACGATTAAAATCATCCTTTGGTGGATTGTAAGTCAGACCTTTGTACTGAATGTCTATGGTTTTTTGCTGGCCTGCGTGGGGGTTTACACTTTTACTTTTCTCATTATCCGATTTATTGCCCGATAAATCAGGAGAAACAGTAAGAATAACTGCTTTTTGGTTTAACACATATTTCCTAAACACCCGCATAACATCGTCGGTTGTCACATTTGCGTATCGAGCCATTTCATCGTCCAAATTGAAGCCATTTCCTTTCATCATATTCCAATGACTTAACAGCATAGCCTTGTCTTTAACAGAGTTGGTTTGATCAACAAAATCAGCCTTTAGGCCCGTTTTTATCCTGTCCAAATCTTCTTGCGAAACTCCATTTTTTTCAAATTCTTCTAAGGTTTGATTGATTCGTTTTTCTATTTCGTCAAGACTCAACCCTGCATAAGGAGTATATACGGTAATTTGAAAAAATCCGGCAAGTTCAAGAGAAGTATAAGAGGCATCGGCATGAATGGCCTCTTCTGTTTTGACAAGATTTCTGTAAAGAATTGAGTTATTTGACCCTCCAAGTAATCTACTCAATATAAATAAGGCTGCATCATCTTTATGATATTCTGGAACTGTTGGGTAGTTAACTACAGTTTTAGGAGCCCAAATATTATCCAAGGTTCTCACATATTTGCTAAATGGAAGTGCAGGAGCTGTAGCCCGCATTGGCCGTACTTCTGGACACTTTTGAATGGTCCCGAAATATTTGTTCACCCATACTTTTACCTGCTCTGGATCCACATCGCCAGAAACAACCAACGTGGCATTATTTGGTCCATACCATCTTAAAAAGAAATTTCTTAAATCATCGAATGTAGCGTCATCTAAATCGTCAACAAAACCGATAGGCATCCACTCATACGGATGGTTTGGAAACAATGACTTAAAAATCTCTTCATCGACCATACCATAGGGCTGATTGTCGTATCGTTGTCTCTTCTCGTTTTTCACAGCATCTCGTTGATTGTTAAATTTAACTGTGTCAAACCCATCAAGGTGAGTACCCATTCTATCAGCTTCTAACCAGAGCATCGTTTCTGTAATATTGCTCGGTGCCGTGTTGTGATAAACCGTTTTATCAAAACTCGTAAAGGCATTGTTACTTCCTCCGGCTTCATTAATAATTTTCATGTGTTCTTCCTTCTCCACGTTTTTCGAGCCTTGAAACATCATGTGCTCAAAGAAGTGAGCAAACCCACTATTTTTAATGCTTTCACGGGCAGAGCCTACGTGATATGCCACTTGCACGTGAACAATTGGGTCGCTATGATCTTCATGAATAATCAATGTCAAATCATTGCTGCTCAATTTGTATTTAACATACGGAATGTTGTTGCTTGAGGCATCCGGTTTTACCTCTTCAATTAGCTCAAATTGGGCAAACCCATACTGCCAGCCTCCAATCAATAAACCCACAAGGGCAAATAATTTAAAGTTCTTCATTAAAATAATCAATTATTTTTTAAAATCGCTCAAAGATAATATGCCGATGGTTTTGAAAAACACGGTTTCGACAAAAAGACGATTTTTGCTTTTAAACGGTTACTCGTATGAAATCCACCCACTGGGGATGCCATGAGTTTTGGCGTATCCCAGTATTTTATCGGCTTCTAATTTGGTGCGGGTGGCATAAACGCCAACCCTGTAATATCCGTTGCTTTGAGGCAAAATTTTCACAATCGGATAATCAGCCGCAATCAAGGAGGCGGCTCTTTCTGCCAATTTTGGGTCGAGGGTGGATATAGCCACCACATAATAAGCTTTTGGCTCATCATCGGTTTTATACCCTGTCAATGGGTCAAATCCTTTTGGCTTGTATCCGTTTCCACCAATTTTTTCAACTGGTTCGGTCGTTTTAGTGGTGTTTTTATTGTCTTCAGAATTTACTTTTGACTCATCGGTTGTTTTTACTCCATCATTTTCATTTTTAGCTACGTCCTTTTGTCCATCAACTTTGTCTTTTTGGTCAGAAGTTTTGTCATCGCTATGGCCGTTTTGTGCTGTTGTGGTCTTTTCCCCCGTTGTTTTTTCGTTGGTCGGGTTTGTATTGGTTTTGTCTTCTGAGTTCTTTGTTTCAATCGTTTTTGGATGTGTAGGGTTTGTATTTTCGTCTTCTTCACATTTCACTTCTACTACCCTATTCGATTTTAGATAGTCAATATCGGCTTTTAGACTAATAAGTATATCTTCAAGCTCCGAAACCAATTCGACAATCGAATCGTTTACCTGACCGCTTTCCGACCAATTTTCAGGGCAACCGTGTCTGGCATCAATTCCGGCCAAAGTAGGGCAATCATCGTCTGCATCGGCTATGCCATCTCCGTCATAATCCTTTTTGTCATTATTATTTGGAGAAATAATTTGCTTTTTAGAAATGGTTTGAGCATAGCCTAATCTGTATTGAACATGGGTGTCGAAATCACCATTAAGCTGTTGGTCTAACGCTACACCTAAGGTAATAAAAGACTTGGCTCCAAGTCGGGTATTGAATCCGAGGCCATATTCGTTGCTTACCATTATTGGTTTCCATCCAAGACTTCTATAATTTGTGTGATAATTAAAATTATACCCAAAAGATAAAAATGGTGCTATCCTCGCATTTTGAGGAAAGAAAAAGCCATTGTTTAATTTCAAAATCAAATCGGCATCCAGGCCAACTAAATATGATTTTCTAACCAAACCATGCTCCTCCATATTATTAAGCAAAAAACCGTTGTTCAACCCTGCATTTAATGCCCAACTTCTGCTAAAACTTCGGGTGTATGAAAGTCGGATTGATTGGGATAGCGATGAGTCAAAACTGGTTATTTTTTTATCAAGAATTCGCACATTATAATCATGAAAATCCTGATTTATACCAAAGCCATGTTTGGTAAGCACTTCTTGCCCAAAACCGAGCAATGCCAAACTAAAACAAATCAGTATTGATAGTAGTTTTTTCATCTTTTGTAGGACAAAGGTATCTTTTGCTCAACATTTTATCAACAAACGAGGGCAAAAGCTAAAGTAACATTATTAACCCCTACAATTTTTAAGACTATTATTTTATACAGCCAATATTCGACCAAAGTGTTCTGTATCTTTGAGCCAATCAATACATCAGTATATGGAATCGTATTTAGAAAGCGTAATAAAACAAGTGGAATACTACAAATCTTTGGCTGACAAAACTTTTAGCCAAACAACTGATAATGAGATGTTTTGGCAATATAATTCTGAAAGTAACAGCATGGCCATCATTGCAAAACACTTGGCAGGAAACATGCTCTCTCGATGGACGGATTTTTTGACTACCGATGGTGAGAAAGAATGGAGAAATCGGGACACTGAATTTGAGATGCTTTTTAAAAGCAAACAAGAAGTTTTGGAATATTGGGAAAAAGGTTGGAGCTGCTTTCTAAACACTCTTCAAACTTTATCTGAGCATGACTTAGATAAAATTATATATATCCGAAATATGGGTCATACGGTAATGGAAGCCATCAACCGCCAATTGGCACATTATCCATATCACATTGGTCAGATTGTTTTTTTGGGCAAAATGCTCAAAAATGAAAAGTGGCAAAGTCTCTCCATTCCAAAAGGAAAATCGGATAGTTATAATTCAGAAAAATTTGCAAAACCAAAAGAGAGAAAACACTTTACAGACGATTTGTAGCCTTATTTAGGTACATAAATTCTAGTTTTGTCATATTCTTTATACTCAATCCAGTGTTTCCAACCGAAATTTGAAATTAACGCCAGCGGGAAAACAGGAATTAAACTGATAGAAAAATTATCTTTTTGATTGAAACAATAATCATATTCAAGCTCAAAAGCATACCAAACAAACTTCCACTGCCACTCTTTTCCTTTTTTGGTAGTATATTCATTAAAAAATCCGGAAGAGGTGTATTTGCTGCCAAATCTATTCCACGACTCGCGGAAAACAAATGTAGGGCCAATGCCAAAATTGATTCGATGTTTATCATCTTTATACAACATAACCCTCGCCCCGATATGACTTACAGACATAAAGCCATTTGAGCAGTCGGCCAAAAAGCCCTGCATCACTTTAACAGAGTATAAATCCTTAAAAACAAATTTTTCGTACCCGCCAATGGCTCCAACATTTACCACCAATCGGGCGTTTTTATCCAATTTATTGGGCTGTAGCTCGGCGGTTGGGTCACCTTTTGGGTGACTGGTTAATCCAAAATATTTAAGTGTAAAGGCAGATTGAGCTTGTGCAAAAGAGATGCAAAGGCCAATCAAAACCAAAAACCCGATTCGCATTATTTTTTGGCTAAAAATAACCAGATACAATAAACAAGAATGTCTAAAACCCTCTTTATTAGTTTGTTAATCAGCATATTCGATTTATGCCTTTCCACAAATTTCGGTGAATTTTGATAATACCAAGAAACAAACCTTCTTCCGTAGGCGGTTTTTAAAAGCACAACATCTCTGTATTTTCTCAAAATCATTACCTCTTTTGCCTCCGACGAACCATAAACCATGGTTGCCACATAACAGCTACTCGAATTGTTACTATTAGAATTGTTGCTACTGCTGCTGTTAGAGCTATCCGACCCGGCAGAAGTCAAAATGGTAAAAAATATCAAAATGACTATTCCTAAAAAGATACCCAAAATCAAACCGATCAGAATTATAAAGGCAGCAATTACCCCATTATTGTTTTTTACAGCAAGGTTCACTTTACGAATCTTTTGAGGGGGTATTTGCACATCGGTGTTGGGTGAAAGACTCGAACTATTATCAACAAAAAGTTGAATGGTTTTTAGCTGCTCTCGCCGTGTTTGATTTCTAATTTCAGCAAAACTATCTTCCGGAATTTCATTTAAATGTCCATTAATCGTAGATACCCGATTGGTAAAACTATCTGTTGTAAGACTAACATTTTCAAGACGATAAGTGTGGCTACTATCTGAAACCAGATAGACATATTTATCGTAGTTTTCCTGCCATTTTTTTTGGCTTATAAAAGCATCGGAGGTAACATCCGTTTGACGATAGCCGGCACACGAAACAAAAAATGCGATTACAAAATAGCCCAAAACTTTGTTAAAAACAGTGTATTTCATCGCACATATACTTTAAAAGTTGTTCAACAAATTAAATCATTTTTTCGATGTTATGTTAGAATTTCCAAGTTCGATTGATGATTTTCATGGCTCTATTTTGAAATCCGGCACTTTGTTGGTCGAGGTTCTCCGAAATCACCGCTACCAATTCATCGTATAACTCCGGGTATTTTTTTGAGATGTTATATATGGTTGTCATGGCAAAAGTGCGAACAGCAATTGGATTGCTTTCATCTTGTAAATAATTGAACGCCAAGGTTAAAACCGCCCCTGTTTGCTCATCTGTAAACCGGCAATTTTGAAAGATTCGAAAAATGCAGCGAACAATGGCATCATGTGCCGGGGCATTCAGCCGACTAATCAAACGAGGAATATAAGGCACAATCAAAAAAGTATTTTTATCATGAACAAACCTCAAAATCTCCGCCGATCGGCGTGCTACCCGCTCATTCTTCCCAACCAAAAATTCAACAAGATAATATATCAATTCCGGATTTTGAACGCAATGCTCGGCCATAATTTTCCAAGATTTACCATGAACACAGCCTAACACATCTTGTTCAAAATCCTTTAGATAAACTGTCATAAAGCGAAAATAAAAAATCCCTCCCAATCGGGAAGGATTTTGAATTGATTGGAGGTCGGAACCGGATTCGAACCGGTGTAGCAGCTTTTGCAGAGCTGAGCCTAGCCGCTCGGCCATCCGACCTTTTGTTAAAATCGAACCGCAAAACTAAAATTTTGTTTTAGTTTTAATTTAAAATTTTTGAAAAAAGTTGATTATCCGATTTACACCCCATTATATCCAAATTTAGAAGCATTGCGGTATATATATTCTTATCTTCGCGGCCATTAAAAATAAACAAGAAGCAGTATGACAGGATTAATAATGGCCGGACAGTTGATTTTATCATTGGCCATTTTGGTTACTTTCCATGAGCTTGGGCATTACCTTGCTGCCCGTGCATTTGGCATTCGGGTAGAAAAATTTTATTTGTTTTTTGATGCCTGGGGCAAAAAATTATTCAGTATAAAAAAAGGTGACACCGAATATGGTATAGGATGGTTGCCCATTGGCGGCTATGTAAAAATAGCCGGAATGATTGACGAATCGGTGGATAAAGAGCAAATGAAACAGCCTCCACAACCCTGGGAGTTTAGAAGCAAACCGGCATGGCAACGCTTTATTGTAATGATTGGCGGTATTGTAGTTAATCTTATCCTGGGTTTTCTATTTTTGGTTATGGTTATGAAAGTTTATGAAAAGGACTACGTAACTATAGACACAGTAAACCAGGAAGGGATTTTGGCAGGTGAAATAGGCGAAAAACTGGGTTTTAAAGATGGCGATAAACTGATTACCCTTAACGGAAACACCTACGAGCGATATGACGACTATATGGGCATGGAGGCCATTTTTGGCGGAGATATGGTGGTGGAGCGAGATGGAGAATTGAAAACCATTACCATTCCAGATACCATTTTCAGAATCTTAAAATCAAACCGAGGAGCACTTATTGGAACACACGAAAGTATTTTTATAAGCGAATTGTCTGATGAAGTACCGAATGCTAAAAATGCAGGATTGATGGTTAATGACAGACTTGTTTCTATTAATGACACAGCCATACGAAATTTTGCAGAACTAAGCGACAAATTAGCCAAAAACAAAGGAAAAGAAATTTCTGTGGGCTATGTGCGAAATGGCGAAATAAAACAGACAAAAGCCCAAGTTGACACTGCCGGAAAACTGGGTTTTGGGCCAGAACTCAAAATTTACGAATCGGCAAGAACAAAATATAGTCTGGGTTCGGCAATCAAATATTCTCTTAAAGAAAGTTGGGACAATATATACTTCAATGCCGTTGGTTTAAAACGAATTGCCACCGGAAAAATCCCTGCAAATCAGGTGAAAAGTGTTATTGGTATGGCAAAATTCTTTGGTGGCACATGGGATTGGCATCGGTTCTGGAGCATGACAGCCATGATTTCGCTGGCTTTGGCATTGATGAATGCCCTGCCTATTCCGGCTCTCGATGGTGGCCACATGTTGTTTCTAACTTGGGAAATGATAACTGGAAAACCGGCCTCAGAAAAGGTGCTATTAGTGGCTCAATACATTGGTATGGCACTACTTTTAACCTTGATGGCGTTGACTATGGGCAACGACATTTGGAATCTTATTAAGGGAAATTAATTCATTGAAAAATTTCTTCGAACATTTTGGAGTTGAAGTTTCCTTTCTACCTGATTTAGAAAAAATAAGGAAACGATACCTTCAAATTTCGAGAGAAAACCATCCGGATTTTTCGGTGGGAAACAGCGATGAAGATTATGAGCAAGCCTTGATGGCTACTTCCCTCAATAATCAGGCTTGGAAAACACTGAATGATACAGACGAACGGATAAAATACGTCCTCGATTTGTTGAATGTATCCCTAACTCAAGAAGATAAACTATCCACCAGTTTTTTGATGGAAATGATGGAATGGAACGAGCGAATAACAGATGCTCAAATGGAGGAAAATATGGAAGAAATAAAAAATATTTCAACGGATTTTGCACTAATCGAAACACAAACAAATGACCGACTTATGAGCAAAATAGAGGCTTTTGAAAGATCCGGCGACAAAAATATTTTAACCGAAATCAAAGAAATTTATTTACAGCGAAAATATATTTTGCGATTACGAAACTCTATTGATAAATTTGCAGCCCTCTAACGGAGAACTTCATTCAAAAGTTAGAGCGTTGGTCTCTCAAAACCCAACATAGATTTGCCCAGGTGGCGGATCCCGATAGCTATCGGGAGGTAGAGCGTTGGTCTCTTAAACCCAACAAAGATTTGCCCAGGTGGCGGAATTGGTAGACGCGTTGGTCTCAAACACCAATGATAGCAATATCGTGCCGGTTCGACCCCGGCCCTGGGTACTAAAGCTCTGAGCAATCAGAGCTTTTTTTATTAAATCAACTATGGCATTTGTTTATATTCTTAAATCTGAATCTCTCGAAAAATTTTATGTTGGCAGTTGCATAAACCTCTTGGAGCGATTGGAAGAGCATCAGTCTAAAAAATATCTCGGCTCATTCACAACGGCGGCTTCTGATTGGCAACTTGTTTTTAAAATGGATAATCTGGATTATTCCCAAGCCCGTAATATCGAGGCTCACATCAAAAAAATGAAAAGTAAGGTGTATATTGAAAATCTTATCAAATTCCCCGAAATGACTCAAAAGCTAATTGTGCGATTTTCAGAAAAACACCAATGATAGCAATATCGTGCCGTCCCGATAGCTATCGGGACGACGCGGCTCTGGGTACTAAAGCTCTGAGCAATCAGAGCTTTTTTTTATTAAATCAACTATGGCATTTGTTTATATTCTTAAATCTGAATCTCTCGAAAAATTTTATGTTGGCAGTTGCATAAACCTCTTGGAGCGATTGGAAGAGCATCAGTCTAAAAAATATCTCGGCTCATTCACAACGGCGGCTTCTGATTGGCAACTTGTTTTTAAAATGGATAATCTGGATTATTCCCAAGCCCGTAATATCGAGGCTCACATCAAAAAAATGAAAAGTAAGGTGTATATTGAAAATCTTATCAAATTCCCCGAAATGACTCAAAAGCTAATTGTGCGATTTTTAGAAAAACACCAATGATAGCAATATCGTGTCGTCCCGATAGCTATCGGGACGACACGGCCCTGGGTACTGAAGCTCTGAGCAATCAGAGCTTTTTTATTAAAATGTTGCCAAAGCTATTTACCTATCTTCGTCCCCTTAGTAAAAAATGAAAAACTTCTGGCAAAATGTAATTGATTCGTTGAAAGGTGTTGAACGCGATTATACTCATGTTCCATTAAAATCAGCGATTGTTTTTTTGGCGGTTCCCATGGTATTGGAAATGCTCATGGAATCCCTTTTTGCTGTAGTTGACATCTATTTTGTGAGCGAACTTGGCGACCAAGCTGTGGCCACTGTTGGCCTCACAGAGTCGGTGCTAACCATTGTTTATTCTTTGGGGTTTGGTATTAGCATGGCAGCCACCGCAATTGTTGCCCGCAGAATAGGTGAGAAAAAAACGGAAAAAGCTAACAAGGCCGCGGCTCAAACCATGCTGTTGGGTTTGTTTGTTTCCATTATCATTTCCTTTGTAGGCATTGTATTTCCTGCCGAAATATTGGAATTAATGAAAGCCAAACCTGAAACCATCAAAAACGGCGTTTCATTTACCCGCTGGATGATTGGTGGAAACTTTGTCATCCTGTTTTTATTTTTGCTAAATGGCATTTTTAGAGGTGCCGGAAACGCGGTTTTAGCCCTGCGAGTTCTTATCATTTCCAATGGAATAAACATAATCCTCGACCCCATTCTAATTCACAAATACGGATTGGTGGGTGCAGCCTACGCCACCAACATTGGCAGGGCAACCGCTGTAGCAACTCAATTCTATTTTTTGTTTAAAGGCAGTGGAATTTTAAAACTTGCCTCATACCATTTTAAACCAAAATTAGACCTGATATGGAACATAGTAAAGGTAAGTGCAGGCGGCTTTGGTCAATTTGTGGTGGCATCCGCCTCATGGATTTTTTTAATGCGAATCATGTCGGGTTTTGGCGACTCATCAGTGGCCGGATATACTTTTGCCATTCGGGTTTTTGTATTTACCATTCTTCCGGCTTGGGGTTTGGCCAATGCAGCAGCAACCCTTGTGGGTCAGAATTTAGGGGCAAAAAATACAGACAGAGCCGAAGAAGCCGTATGGATAACTGCTCGATATGCCGCCATATTTTTAGGGATAGTTTCCATATTTTACTTCGCTTTTGCACCACAAATTATTGGAGTTTTTGCCGAAAGCAGCGAATCGCTCAAACACGGTATTCGTTGTATGAGGTTTTTGAGTGTAAGCTACATTTTCTTTGCCTACGGCATGGTGGTGGCACAGGCATTTAATGGTGCCGGAGACACCAAAACACCAACCATTTTAAACTTCTTTGCATTTTGGATTATCCAAATTCCGTTGGCGTATTTATTAACAGAGTTCCTAAATATGAATCAAGACGGCGTTTATATTGCCATCCTCACCTCCGAAACCTTGCTGGCCATTGTAGCCATTTATATTTTTAAAATGGGAAATTGGAAAAAAACAGAGGTATGAGATACAAAGACTTGACATGTTTTAAAAACCTGTCAAGTCTTTGTATCTCAGAGCAAGTGTGAGCATTGTATGATTAATTTTATACCTTTGATTCGTTTAAATATTTCAAGACATGAAACGATATCTATCAATGCTGATTCTATTTACTTCTTTTTGGGGAGGTTTTGCTCAGGATGTAGAATACAAAACTTATAAACCCCATCAAATAGTAGGAATTGACAAAATTACCGACACTTTAAATATGCTACTTCAGGATTCGACTTTTAGAGCTGAATTTGGAGATTTTTTGAATGAAAAAAAATATGCTGTTTATAGTTTTAATAAGGCTGGTTTCTACGAGTTTTCCAGCTTAGAACCATTTGATTCTAAAGATTACTCAAATTCACAATGGCAGAATCTTTCTTTCCTAAACCAAACCCTAGATTCATTTGAAATAATTTTCGATCCGAATGAATTTTTGCCTATAGATAAAAATAAAATAATTGAGGTTGTGGCTGTTGTTAAATTTGGTAAAACAAATCAATTGGAAATTGTAGATAAAGTTTATGTGCTTGACAAGACACCGCTTGACTATTCTCCAAACGACAATCATTTCAATATTGAACCCATACCTACTGTTGGAAAATTTAAAACGGTCAAACATATTTTGAATTATGACGATTTCGAGAACCTCGGTGAACTAATAAAACAAATCAACTCACTTTTTGATAGTAATGATGCGGTTGCTTTTATTAAAAATGAGGAAATTTTCTCACTTATATTCAATATCAAAATTTTGGGGTCTGATTTTCAAGTAATTGATTTGAAATCAGAAAGTATCAATAATGGAAACTCCAAAATATGGCAGGGAAGATTAACTCCAAGTCTTACCTCAAAAATTATTTCAAAACTGTCGAAAAGCACACTAAAAATATCTAAAAAAATTACGGATATAAATCCTGATTCATACCAAAATCTTACCCTTGTACTAAAATTTGACACTCTGAATAGTAAATTCTATTTTGACAACGGAACATTAATAAACGAGATTTTAGTGAACGACCAATCCAATGAAATTTACGAATGGTACTCCGTTTCTGAAAAAGCTGAATTTCCGGGTGGAGAAGAACAAAAAAATAAGTTCATAAACGAAAATCTAATAGTCCCAGATAGTTTTTTGAGTCAAAATGGTTATGATGGATTTACTGTGATTGTGGCATTTGTAATTGAAAAAGATGGAAGTATCACCAACGTTGAAATATCTAATTTTTCTAAAAGAAAGGAAATTCCTGAGTTAGACAACGCTGCCATTGAGGTTGTTAAAAAAATGCCCAAATGGATTCCAGCAAAACAAGGGGATGTAATCGTGAGGAGTAGAATGACCACGGTTGTTAAATTTGAAAAATAAATTTTAAGTTCATAGACATCTACAGACCTGACAGGTTTTGAAAACCTGTCAGGTCTATATGAAAGAAAATCATTTTTAAAAATTTCAAAAACTATATCTTTGACCTATGAAAAACATAATTCTAATCCTTTTATTAGCCTTTTCGTCAGGTGCAATTGCACAAAGTGAAGACAGCACCACTCAAGAAAATTATGAATGGTATCAGGTAACCGAAAGGGCTGAATTTCCGGGAGGGGACTCCGCAAGACAGGAGTTTATTTCTAAAAATATGAAAATTCCGGAAATTGCCCTGAACTCAAAGAAAGAAATAAACGGCACTATCTTTGTCAAGTTTATTATTGAAAAAGATGGGAGTGTCAGCAATGTTCAATTGGATACTTCAAAAAAAACAACTCCTTTAGGCTTTGGGTTAGAAGAAGCCGCCATTGACGTGGTTAAACGTATGCCAAAATGGAAACCTGCTACTCAAGGAGATAAAGTGGTACGAATGAGATTTATGATGCCCATTCGCATAAGGATAGATTCAGAAACACCATACATTCCCAAAAAGAAAAGAAAAAAATAATTTTATTCCATGAAAATCAGCTACTTAATATTTTTTGTTGCACTTTCTACAAATGTTTTTGCTCAAAGCGAAGACAGCACCTCTCAAGAAATTTATGAATGGTTTCACGTAACCGAAAAGGCTGAATTTACAGGAGGCGATTCGGCAAGAGAAAAATTTATTCAAGATAATATTGACATTCCTGAGGTAGTGCTGAACAGTGATGAAGATATACATTGTCTAATAATAGTTCGGTTTGTTGTGAACCAAGACGGAGCATTAAGCAATGTTCATGTTGAGGAAAATATGAGTCCATGTAAAAATGAATATCTAATAGATGCCGCAGTTGAAGTTGTCAAAAAGATGCCTAAATGGAAACCTGCCATGATTGATGGGAAACCCGTCAGGATGCAATTTATTTTACCCATTCGGGTAAACATTGATGGAGAAACTAAACCCAGAAAGAAGAAAAAATAAATGCCCCGAATACTCTGTATCGATTTTGGAATGAAACGCGTTGGATTGGCCGTGACCGACCCCTTGCAAATTATCGCCTCGCCGTTGACTACGGTCGCAAATAGCGAGGTGTTGGACTATCTGAAAGAATATTGCATCAAAGAAGAGGTGGAAACCATTGTGGTGGGCCAACCACGCCGCATGTCGGGCGAATTATCGGCGGTAGAAACAGAAATTTTAGCCTTTATAGAAAAACTAAAGGCAGCCTTGCCCAATCATAAAATAGACAGATACGATGAGCGTTTTACCTCTAAAATTGCAAAACAAGCCTTGTTCGACAGTGGTTTGAAAAAGAAAAAAAGGCAAGATAAGTCACTGTTGGATTCTACAAGTGCAAGTTTAATTTTGCAGGACTATTTAACAAGCAAGAATGATTTTACCTATTAGGGCTTATGGCGACAGCATTTTACGTAAAAAATGCAAGACCATTACCAAAGATTACCCCAATCTGCAACAACTAATTGCCGACATGTTCGAAACCATGGACGAATCGGATGGTGTGGGTTTGGCTGCTCCTCAAATTGGACTTGATATTCGAATGTTTGTGATAGACAGCAGCCTTATGCACGAAAATGAAAAAGACGGTATCAGAAAAGTATTTATCAATGCCGAAATGATTGACGAATACAACGATACCTGGGAGTTTGAAGAAGGTTGCCTGAGCATACCAAAAATTAGAGAAAACGTGGCTCGAAACGGCACAATAAAACTAAAATTTCAAGACGAAAACTTTAAAACCCACGAAGAAATATTTGACGGACTTACCGCAAGAGTTATTCAACACGAATACGACCACATTGAAGGCATTTTGTTTATAGACCATATCTCGGCTTTAAAACGCCGACTTTTGAAAGGGAAATTGGCCGACATAACCGCCGGAAAAGTGTCTGTAAATTATCGAATGAAATTTCCAAAAAAATAATTGAACGCACTCAAAATCTTTCGACCGCTAAACCTTGCCATTATTGGTTTGTTGCAGGTTTTAACCTTTCGTTTTTTAGATTTTGAATCGGGATATGCTTTTTTAACCAATCCCATTCTTTGGAAACTTGTCGCATCCTCCATAGCCATATCTGCAGCCGGATACTTGTTTAACGACATGTTGGATACAAAAACCGACAGCATCAATAAACCCGAAAAAATGTACATCCGGTTTTGGAATATTAAACTGGCTTGGTTGAGCTTCGTTTTGCTCAATGCCTTCGGATTATTGCTCTCCAACTCTATCAACGGAAGTGTTTTTTTCATCATGTTTTCGGTGGTCAATTTGATGATGATTTACTCCCTTTGGTTTAAACGCTGGCCATTTGTCGGCAATCTGTTGGTAGCCCTTTTTGCTGGTATTTCCATTTTTGTTGTTTACGTTGCGTTTCTTTCACAATATCCGTTGGGGAATATCAGCGAAGAAATGCCTCAATATAATCAACTCATCCGGTATTATGCGGGGTTTGCTTTTTTTATTACCCTTATTCGTGAAATGATAAAAGACCTCGAAGATTACCAAGGCGACCATGAAACAGGAGCCAAAACACTACCTATCGTCTTGGGCATTACAACCACCCGCAACCTCACTCTGGTTTTGTCGGTTTTCATTTTGGTAGTTTTCGCTCAAATCAATATCTACTGGTTTGTACCCTCCTTTTTTCAACCGTTAAAATGGGTCGTTATAGGTTATCAAATTGTTTGCGTTGGTGTGCCGCTGGCAGCATTTTGTTTTAATTTGTCAAACGCCCGTAGCACAGAAAACTTTTCTTTTTTAAGCCAACTTATTAAGTATGTTATGATTACCGGCTTTTTAAGTATGCTGTTTTTGTAAACTAAATCTCAATAATTCTCCGGTTTGGCTCGTTTAAAATCGGATAAGTTTTTTGAAACAGTTATGTAGTTTACATTTAATCCCGGAAAATAGGTAACCATGGCATAATCCAACTTAAACTTTTTTATGGCAATTCCCAATCCCCACGAAAAACCGGCAGAGCCTTTATAAGTTTCTCCCGCCAATTCTTTTCTACGTTGATGATTATATCCTCCCCGAACCTGAAAATTATCAGAAAAAACCAACTCTGCACCAACATTTAAATGTCGCATCATTTTATCTCCAAAACTGACTTTTTGGTTTAACACCTCTCCCGTTTCTAAATCAATGTTTTTGTTTCGGGCGTTGGTGTTTACATAACTAATGTCGAAACGCTGAAGGTTGTGAGCAACCGCCGTAAATTTTAACGGATTATGTTTCAGCTTTTTGCTTATTCCAAACTGTAAATCAAGAGGTAAGTCAACACGAATATCTTGATATGGAATGACATTGTATCCCAAATTTCGAACTATTCCGGCCATGTCAAACAGCCGAGCGGTGTCGTGATAGGCTCCCGCAAAATCAAAAGCAAATGCCGTGGCTACATATTTTTCATACACCGAATATAAAAATTTAAAATTTATACCGTAGGTAAATCGGTCATCCTGCTGCCAAACATTGCCGTAGCCCACTTGAAAAATGTAATCGTTTGCCCAAAAACGGCCAATGATAGCTCCTGTTTCATCCGTTTTATCAAAATATCCATAATCATTATAGGTCATTGTTCCGCTCATGGTTCCAAAGTTTTTAATGGTCTTTACGTAGCCTGCAAAACCACTATTTATATCGGCCAAATAGTTGTTGTATGACAAGGCAGCCATATTATTCATTTTTGGATTTAGCGTGGATGGATTGTGATATGCCGTGCCAATGTCGTTTCCAAAATCGGCCAACAAACTACTGCCCAAAGCCGCTGTTCTTGCAGTTGGGTCAATGTTTACAAAACCAAACGAATAGCTGCCTCCAAGCTGTGCAAACGCCCCTGAGCAGAAGATTAGCAAAAGAAATGTTAAATGGGTTTTACGCATACAACTAAGGTTTTACAACAAGCCAAACGAAACTTTGCTGTGTTTTATTTTGCAGCTAAAATAGGCAAACTGTCATTATTTAGTGATGTTTAATACAACAAATATTTCTTTCGAAGCTCTTTAAATTCATTCAATTTAGGTTGCCAACTTTGTCGTATCTCGGCTTCTGTCAATCCTTGTTTTATTTGTTTTTGAAGTACATCATTGCCAGCCAATTTATCAAAAGAAGAAATAAAGAAAGGGGTAGTTTCTGTTTTACATTCTTGATAGCTCAACCTCAACCATTCTAAATAGAGCTTTTTATTTGTTTTGATATAAGTATTGGCAAACTCTGTTAAAATAAACCCTTTACACTCTTGGTTTTCAAATTTGGGCTCGTCTGCCACCCCAGGAATTTTATGTGGTGTAAACACAAAATCTCCTTGCCCAAAGTTGGGTTTTCCGAGCAATTCAAACGGATGCTCGGTTCCGCGGCCAATGCTCATTACGGTACCTTCAAACAAACCAAGCGAAGGGTATAAATAAACGGATGCCATGGTGGGCAAATTGGGCGATGGACGAATGGGTAGTTGATACATGGAATCATGCGTATAATTTTTACATTTTATTACTTCAAGCTGACAGCTTGTGCCACCTGTCAACCAATTTTCTCCATTTATCATATTGGCAAATTCACCCACCGTCATGCCATGCACCAATGGCACAGGGTGCATACCAATAAACGATTTGAATTTAATATCCAGCACTGGGCCATCCACATAATGTCCGTTGGGGTTTGGTCTATCCAATACCATCATGGCAATAGAGTTTTCGGCACAGGCCTCCATTAAATAGTGCATACTGCTGATGTAGGTATAAAATCGAACGCCAACATCTTGGATATCAAAAACAATAACTTCAACCCCTTTAAGCATTTCGGCGGTTGGTTTTTTGGTGGCTCCATAAAGAGAAGCAATTGGCAGCCCCGTCTTTTCATCGATTGTGCTTTTTACGTGGGCTCCGGCACTGTGGTCGCCCCTAAAACCGTGTTCGGGTGCAAATATTTTAACAATGTTTACCCCTTTGCTCAAGAGGGTGTCCACAATGTGCATTTTGCCAATGGTGCTGGTTTGATTTACCATCAGAGCCACCTTTTTTCCCAACAGTTTAGGCAGATATTCATCCAATTGGCTTGCTCCTACCTCTATTGGTTTTAAAATTTCCGTTTGCTTTTCTTCGGCCATTTTTATTACCGCCTCCGATTTTCCTTTCGAATTTCCACACGCCCCTATGGCTATTATCCAAACCATGAGCAGAAAAAGACCAAATTTGTGCATTTTTGAATTTTTTAAAATATAACAGAGCTAAAACGCTCGAAATTATGGATTTCAGCTATTTTGTAGGGAAAAAAATTGCCACCAGTTCCGAAAAATCGTTCACACGATTAATCATTCGGTTGGCGGTTGCCGGTGTGGCGTTGAGCATAGCTGTAATGCTGTTGGCTGTGGGGGTTGTTAAGGGGTTTCAAAATCAAATTCGCAACAAGGTTATTGGTTTTGACGGACATATACATATTCGTAATCTTGATTTAAATCAAAGTCGTGAACTGAAGTTGATAGACTTTGACCCACAAATAATTAATGCTTTAACCAAAAATCCGGAAATTGAAACCGTTTCGCCATTTTGCATAAAAGCAGGCATTATCAATACCGACAAAGAAATTGAGGGAATGGTTTTTAAAGGCGTTCCGGCCAATTACAACTGGAGTTTTATCAAACAAAATTTAACCAAAGGCCGACTGCCCAATTTGAGCGATTCTGCCGACACCTACGAATTTCTACTCTCCAAATCGGTAAGCGACAAAATAGGGGTTGATACCGGACAGAATTTGGAAATTTACTTTATTCATAATGGAAAAGTGCGGCGGCGAAAAATGGTTTTAACCGGCATTTTCAATACAGGTTTGGGCGAGTTTGACAAAACCATTTGCTTTACTGATTTACGGGTTATTCAACGAATATACACCACTGATTACAGCAAAGTGAGCGGCTATGAAGTTTGGATAAAAAACCTCGATAGTTTATCTCCCATGACCGATTGGGTGGATGAAAATATACCCATGAATATGCGGGCTCAAGATATAGAATCGCAACATCAAATTATTTTTCAATGGCTTCATATTGTCGATTCAAACGCCATTATCATTATCGTTTTAATGGGCATTGTTTCCATGGTAAACCTTATTACGGCATTTTTAATTTTGATAATTGACCGCACTCAAATGATTGGAATTTTAAAAGCATTGGGTGCCCAAAACCGACAGGTGCTTCGCATATTCTTGCTTAAAGGCATATTAATGATTTTGCCCGGAATGATTATTGGCAACGTTTTGGGGCTTGGCATTGCCTTTTTACAAACACATTTTGGCATATTGACTCTTCCAGAAGAAACCTATTATATGTCGGTGGTACCTGTAATGATTTCATGGAAACATTTTGTTTTGATAAACTTAGGAAGCCTGACAATCAGCATTTTAATTATGTTTTTGCCGGGCGTTTTGGTAAAATTCATTTCTCCGGTCAAAGCAATTCGTTTCGACTAAGAGCCTATTTTTGCCGAATGAAAAACCTTTTTCTTCTATCACTTATCGGTTTGTTAGTTTCATGCTCTAAAAAACCAAAAGGCGAAGCTCCTATCCCACCGTTTTTGGTTTCTGAAAATAAAAACAGCACGCCGACTTATGAAGAAGGAATTGCCTTTTGGGAAAAAATGGCGGCCTATTATGACGAAATTTCGATTGAAAAATATGGCATGACAGATGAAGGCTTGCCGCTCCATATTGTCATTGTTGATGGCGAGAGGCCTAAACCTTTAGGTGCTTACAAACAAAGTTTGAAACAAGTCTTGCTTATAAACAACGCCATACACCCCGGCGAACCGGATGGCGTGGATGCCTCAATGGTATTGGTGCACAACCTAATGACTGACCCTCAAAAAAAGCAACTTCTGTCTAAAACCAGTTTGGTGATTATCCCGTTTTACAACATTGGCGGCACGCTAAATAGAAATAAATTTAGTAGGACAAATCAAAATGGGCCTGAGGAATACGGCTTTCGTGGCAATGCACAAAACCTCGATTTGAACCGAGACTTTATAAAATGTGATTCAGAAAACGCCAAGACCTTTGCCACGCTCATCAACGAACTTGACCCTGATTTATACATAGAAACACACGTTAGCAATGGTGCCGACTATCAATACGTAATAACCTATTTATCTACCCAAGAAGATAAAATTGGTGGACAATTGGGAAAAAATTTGAGAGAAGCATGGACACCCTTTTTGAAAGATAAAATGAGCAAACAAGGATTTGAAATGTGTCCGTATGTGAATGTACACAACGAATCGCCAAAACAAGGTTATGCCACTTTTTACGACCAACCTAGGTATTCTACCGGCTATTTGGCATTGCTTCAAATACCGGGATATATTACCGAAACACACATGCTAAAACCTTATGAACAAAGGGTAAATGCCACTTTGGCCTTTCTCGAATCTGGGTTAGAATTGTTGGACAACGTGCGAATTAGAAACCAAAAAATTGCAGACCGAAAAGAACTTAAAACCCAGAAAACCTTTGCCATAGATTGGCAAATTGATTCGACAAGCGTTTCGCAAATTCTATTTAAAGGTTATGAATCGGGATACAAACCAAGTGAAGTGACCGGCGAGAAAAGATTGTTTTACAATCGGGAGAAAGCCTATTCTGCCAACATCCCGTTTTATGAATATATGAAACCGACTAAAACGGTAGAAACTCCAAAATACTACATACTAAAAAGAGGTTTTGTGGAACTCGAAAAACGTTTGTTGGCCAATGGAGTTGTGTTGCAAGAAATGGGTCGCGATACTGTTTTGGAAGTCACGATTTATAGAATTGAAACTCTTGAAACATCGACTGTTCCTTATGAAAAGCACTATTTTCATTATCAAACCGGTATATCAAAAGCCACCCAAAAAGTGCATATCTCAAAATATGACTATGTGCTAAAATTGGATAATAATATGAAACGGTTTTTGATTGAAACCCTCGAACCGGAGGCTCCCGACAGCTATTTTAATTGGAACTTTTTTGATGCTGTTCTGCAACAAAAAGAATGGTTTTCGGCGTATGTTTTTGAAGATGAGGCTGCCGAAATACTCAAAAAAGATTCGGTGCTGAATCAAAAATTTATGGAAATGAAGAAAGACCTGAATTTTGCACAAAACCCTCAACAACAGCTTGTTTGGATATACCAAAACAGCCATAGATACGAAAAAGAACATTTAACCTATCCTGTTTTTCGAG
Organism: Flavobacteriales bacterium; assembly: GCA_020635395.1. Taxonomy (NCBI): domain Bacteria; kingdom Pseudomonadati; phylum Bacteroidota; class Flavobacteriia; order Flavobacteriales; species Flavobacteriales bacterium. The sequence goes on along the minus strand of JACJZV010000001.1, from coordinate 894,691 downwards.
TGGAATAAGTTTGATTTCACAGCTCAAAAGCGACAACCCCGTTCAGCCATTCGCCGTCAAAACTTGCTTCGTATTTTTTATAAAAATCAATGGCGGGAGTGTTCCAATCAAGCACCTGCCAATTCAATCGGTTGTAACAATTGAGTTTAGCAAAGTTTAATGTGGCCTCAAAAAGTGCACTGCCAACTCCCTTTCGGCGGTGTTTTTCGGTAACAATCAAATCTTCGAGATAAACACATTTACCCTTCCATGTGCTGTATCTGACATAAAAAAGTGAAATGCCAACCACCTGTTCGTCAAGTTCGGCAACAAAAAGGCCGTACAAAGGATTTGAGCCAAAACCATCTTCCAACAATTGGGCTTCCGAAACAATAACAGCCTCCGGCTGCCGCTCGTAAACGGCCAACTCTTTTATGAGTTTTAGCAAATCCGAAACATCTTCTTTCCTTCCTTTTCTTACCACCAAATTTATGTTGGAATCCATCTTACCTTGTATTTTAATTCCGGAAAATCATTCAAATCAAACGCATAATCGCCATGTTCGTTTAATGGATTTTGATTCATTAAAATGCACGTGCGAAAATATAAATCAGGAAGTATGGCATTGAATTTTTGGGGTGTTTCAAAAAAATGCTCGATACACACAGCAAAAAATTCGTGCATATTGGTGGCACCGTATTCTCTGAAATAATCGTTTTTCCCTTCTTGCAAATCCTCAAAATCCTTTCGACTGTTTTTTTCCCAATGAACAAAATGTCGGTTAAAATGGCTATCCGTTTCGTCAAACTTGGAGTTGATATGAAGGGCATGAGCTAACTCGTGCAAACCAAGATTATAGTTGTCGGATTGGTCGCTATAGCCCATTTCAAAATCAGCCCAACTAAGAGCCAACTTGCCTGTAAGGCTGGCAAAACCTTTCATAGGTTGCCCGTATCTAGGATTAAAAAACGGGGCAGGAAAAACCATTATGGTATCAAATTTTGGTATAACCCTTTTTTCGAAACCATAACAAATTTGCACAATGGCAGCACAAATTTTATATTTTCGGCTGTCTATCAAAAACATACCCATTTTTTCTTCAAACTCAAGGGTAAGGCTAAGTTTTCTAACACTTCGCACAAAACTGGCCTTGCCTTGCGGCGATAGCTTGGAATAGTATGGATGCTCGTTGAGACAGCGTGAAATAACATTATCCATTGCCGGAAACGAACGGCTATAAATTCGGACTATATCATAAATAGGTTGTGAGGCATAATAGACCGTTAAAAGCAGAAGAACAATTATTATTTCCATGGTTTGGTTTCTTGATTATGCTATTTCCTCTACTTGAAGATTCACAATTGTTTTCTCTATAATATCTGCACACTCATTTATCTGTTCCTCGGTAATGACCAATGGGGGTGCAAACCGAATGGTGTGTGTATGAGTCTGTTTGGCCAGCAGTCCGTTTTTCATCAAATCGAGGCATACGTTGTAGGCAGTTTTACCATCACCAAATGGCTTTATGTCGATGGCAATGAGCAAACCTTTTCCTCTCACTTCTAAAATTAAGTCACTATCAATTTCTAAAAGTCTCTTTCTCAAAATTTTACCCAGCTTTTCGGCATTTTCAACAAGGTTTTCATCTATTACAATCTGCAACGCTTCTTTGGCTACGGCACACGCAAGCGGGTTGCCGCCATACGTAGAGCCATGCTCACCGGGTTTTATACATAGCATAATTTCGTCATTGGTCAAAACTGCCGATACCGGAAGCACACCACCACTTAGAGCTTTTCCCAAAACCAAAATATCGGGTTTCACATTTTCATGGTCGCAAGCCAACATTTTGCCTGTTCGGGCAATGCCTGTCTGAACCTCATCGGCTATAAAAAGCACATTGGCAGCCTTGCACCACTCGCTAATTTTGGCCAAATAGCCCCGTTGTGGCACAATCACTCCAGCTTCGCCTTGTATGGGTTCAACCATTACACCAGCCACGTTTGGTTGATTTATAGCGGCATGCATTGCATCTAAATTATCGTACTCTACCACCTCAAATCCGGGTAAATAGGGACCATAATTTCCATGGCTATCAGGGTCGGTAGAAAAAGAAATTACGCCAATGGTTCTGCCATGAAAATTCTCTGAAACCACAATTATTTTCGCCTGATTCTCGGGAAGTTTTTTTACCTGATATGCCCATTTGCGGCAAAGTTTTAAAGCGGTTTCAACGGCTTCTACCCCACTATTCATGGGCAACACCTTATCATATCCAAAATATTCGGTGATAAATTTTTCATACTCTCCTAACTGGTCGTTATGAAACGCACGGCTGGTCAGAGTCAAATTTTTGGCCTGATTAGTCAAAGCCTGCAACAAACGCGGGTGGCAATGTCCTTGATTTACAGCACTATATGCCGACAAAAAATCATAATATCGTTTTCCTTCTACATCCCAAACAAATACTCCCTCCCCTTTTTTCAAAACCACCGGAAGCGGTTTGTAGTTATGAGCACCATATTTTTTCTCTAATTCAATGAAATAAGCGTTGTTTTTTGTCATGTTGCGAATTTAGGGTTTTAATTTTTAAGACACCATCAGGCATTTTTGCATCCCGAAAGTCGAAACGCCAAAAAAACATGCACCAATCATCCAAATTTTTCGTTTCTTTGGAGAAATGCAAATTAGGCAACTTAGTTGGTTACTATTTTTATTAATCTCCTCTGCATCATTTTCGCAGCAGGTAGATTATTACAGAAAAAATAATGCATCAAAAAGTTGGTATATGGTCAAGTCGGACCACTTCAATTTTTATTTTCAGGACTCGTCAAACCAAATAGTACATTCCATACTACCTGCTTCTATTTCTAAACTTAATGAAATTGAGAATAAAATTGGATACAGACTAAGTGGTAAAATCAATCTTTATTTTCACCCGTCTTTGGCCGAATTAAATGAAACATACTCCGTACAAAAATTTGAAAATGAACTTATTACAGGAGGAATAGCACCCATAAAATCAAACGATGGCCATGTATATTTTTGCCAAAATCAAGTAGAATTGTTGAATCAAATTTCTAAAATTATTGCCGAAAATTTAATTGTAGAAATGTTGTATGGTGGAATGGTTCAGGAACGCATAAAATATGCTACCCTACTGCACCCTCCCGATTGGTTTTTTGAAGGATTAATAAATTATTTGGCTCTGGGCTGGCATACATCACAGGACAATATTTTGAGGGATTTGTTTTTGAACCGCGATTTTGAATCATTCAACAAATTATCTCCTGAAATGCAAATTTTGGTTGGGCAAAACATCTGGCTTTTTATAGATGATGCAAAAGGAAGTGAGGCCATTAAGCAAATTCTTTTTTCTATTAGGCGTTCGCCAAAAATAGAAAATGCCATTTATGCCGAGCTTTATGAAACCACCAAACAACTGTATGAAGAATGGTATGTTTTCGGTTCGGCTGTTTATTCGCATGAGTTGAAAAGGCGAATTCCCCAAAAGCCTGACTTAGTTTTTTCGGCAGATGAATATGAATTTGTAAAAACCAAATTATCTCCTGATGGCGATCAAATTGCGAGTGTTTATCACAAAAATGGCAGAGTATATTTGGAGGTGTTCAACTTAACCACAGGTGATAGAAAAATAGTTGCAGAGCATTTCTATTACTACAATGGTGTGCTGAAAGACCCCAAAATGTGGCTTGTTTGCTGGAAAGATAACAAGCATTTGTGGTTGATGAAAAATGAAGCTCAGCCATATTTGACCCAATTGGAACTGGGTGGAAATGAACTAATGCAAATACCTATTCCGATGAATTTTGTGAATGATTTGGATTACCATCCATCAACCAATGAAATAGTGATTTCGGCATTCAAAAATGGCTCCTCCTCCCTTTTTTTATTAGACCCCGAAACGGGCAACCTGCATAAGTTGACAGACGAATCAAATGATGATTTGGATCCACACTTCGACAAAAATGGGAATATTTATTTTAGCAAAATACTATTTATCGACCCAAAAAGAGAGCTGGTATCCGGCTGGCAAAAAGATATTTTTTATTTGTTTAGAAACGGCAAAGAGGTATTGGCCATTAACAACGTGACCCAAACCGATAGCATAAACGAAAACAATCCTTTAAAACTGAATGAAAAGTACCTTAGTTTCTTGAGCGATCAAAATGGAATTAACAATGCGTATGCCTACAAACTCGATGAACAAACATTTGCTCTAAGCGACTATAGGGTAAATATTTTGTCGCAAAGTTTAAACAAAGACCGAACCTCTTTGATAGAAACCTTGCTGTTGGGTGGTCAATACTCTGTCTTTATATCACCTGTAGATAGCAGCAAAAATTTTGGAGCCATCTTGTACCCGTCAAATACAAAAAGCCTTTTAATGATAACCGAAAAAATCAAAAATGCAAGTAAAAACAAACCCATTCAGCCGAGCGATACGGGTGTAAAAAAATCAAAAGTATATTTTCAATCAAACTTTCCGACGCCCGACAATATTGATTCGCTTGAAAAAATAGAACGAGATTTAAAAAAATTGGAGTATTCAAATCCGGTTTTATTGGCAAAGAATAATTTGAGATTTATGCCCGCAAAAGCCATTGCTCAATTTAACAACAGCTATTTTTTGAGTAATGATTTTGCCACCGGAATAGACCCACAACTAACTGTCGGGAATAAAATGGGTGTTGTTTTGGGTGTGGTAATGCAAGACCAATTTAAAAACCACGAACTTGATGGAAGGTTGCGTACTAACTATGGTTTTGGACTATATCAGCTTAAAATTTCGTATCAAAATAGAGTGGGTAAGTATCAAAAAAAATTGACCTTTTCGTATGGTCAAAACCGATTTAACCAAAATAAAGACTTAGGCAAATCAGAAATAAGGGTGATGCAATTCGAAATTGGCAAAATTCTACGTAAAAATCTCTTTGTCAAAGCTATACAAACCACAAGATACGATTTATTCATTCCGGTTTGGGTGGATGAAACTTATATCAATCAAAAAATAAAAACACAAACCGTTTTTGACCAAACAGTAGAATTGAAATTTCAGAAATCGGGCAAACTTGATAATGTGGTAAACACCGGAACATGGTCAAAGCTGGACTTTACCACCCGATACAATGCCAACGGAACCGTTGGGTTTGTGGCCAAGTGGAACACCGTTTACACCAAAAAAATTAAAAAGAACTGGCTTTGGAAAAACAATCTTTTTACTGCGGTTTCTTTCGGAAAATCGCAAAACGTATTCCTACTTGGGGGCAACCAAAATCAATACAGGCAATCCGAACCCGAATCTATTTTGCCAAATGCCACCTTTGTCACCCCAGTTTTTGGTTTGCGAAATACAAAACTTGATACCCGAATGGGGAACAAAGTAGCCTTTATAAATTCAGAAATTTGGCTTCCACTTCAAAAATTTATCATTAAAAAACCAGTTAAATCGGCCTTTATACAAAATCTGGCTCTCATTGGTTTTGCAAATTCCGGAATTGCCTATTTCGGTTCTTCTCCATACAGCCTTTCCAATTCGGCCAACAAACAAATTATTGACAACGGAAGTCTGCACATTGTTATTTACAACATTAAAAATCCATTTGTCTATAGCGGCGGATTTGGTGTACAAACCAACCTATATGGATATACCATTCGATACGATGTTGCCTGGATTTTCGACAATAATGTTTGGCAAAAACACCTTGGCAAAATCTCGCTTAGCAAAGCATTTTAACAACTTATCCATAGTTTCAATTGTTAGGCTTTTCATTTATCGATAGAACAAAGGCTTTGAACTACCTTTGCGGCAACAAAAAGCAACAACATTGAGAACAGTTAAAACGGCTTTAATTTCGGTATTTTACAAAGATGGTATTGATGCATTGGCCAACTATTTACATCAAAACGGTGTGACTATATTGAGCACCGGTGGAACCCAAAGCTACCTCGAAAACCTCGGCATTCCGGTGGTGCCGGTAGAAGACAAAACAGGATTTCCATCTATTTTAGGTGGACGTGTAAAAACCTTGCATCCTGCCGTTTTTGGTGGAATTTTGAATCGGGCAGAAAACGAAAATGACCAAAAAGAACTTCAAGAATATCATATAGAAAATATTGATTTGGTGTGGGTTGATTTATATCCGTTTGAAGAAACCGTAAAAAACACCAGCAACCAATCCGAAATCATCGAAAAAATTGATATTGGCGGTGTTTCATTGATTCGTGCAGCAGCCAAAAACTTTAACGATAAAATCATCATTTGCAACAAAAATCAACCCTCAAAAGTGTTGAGCCATTTGCAAGAAAATAATTGCGGTAGCCGCATTGCGTTTAGAAAAAATTTGGCATTTGAGGCATTTTCAACCACTGCCATTTATGATAGACACATATCCAACTATTTTGGTGAATTGAATTCTACCCCACTGCGATATGGAGAAAACCCTCATCAAGAAGCTCATTTTGTCGGAAATATAGAGTCCGTTTTCAAACAACTGCACGGTAAAGAATTATCGTACAACAACCTACTGGATATTGATGCCGCTCTGCTTTTGATTGGCGATTTTAAACACGAAAAAAATGCCGTTTTTGGAATACTAAAACACAACAATGCCTGCGGTTTTGCGGTTAGACCCACGGTTGACGAGGCCTACGCTGCTGCCCTTGAAGCCGACCCTGTGAGTGCATTTGGCGGCATTTTGGCAACTTTATCAACCATAACCGAAAGCGTGGCCAATGCCATGAACGATTTGTTTTTTGAGGTGTTGATTGCTCCAAATTTTGAGGCAAATGCACTCGAAATTCTTCAACAAAAGAAAAATAGAATTTTGCTGCAACTTTCTGATTTTAAATGGACTGAAAAAACGGTTCGGTCGGCGGTAAACGGAAAACTCATTCAGCAAAGAGACAACAAAATTGTTGAAGAATCAGAACTCAAAATTGTGACTACCACACCACCAACCAACCAAGAAATTGCTGACCTGCTTTTTGCCAATAAATTAGTAAAACACACCAAAAGCAACGCCATTGTGCTTGCCAAAAATGGCCAACTGTTGGCCAGCGGCACAGGTCAAACTTCAAGAGTAGATGCATTGAATCAGGCTATTGAAAAAGCCAAAAATTTTAATTTTGACCTACATGGTGCTGTCATGGCAAGTGATGCTTTTTTTCCGTTTCCGGATTGTGTAGAAATAGCCAACAAGGCGGGAATTAGTGCAGTAATTCAGCCTGGTGGCAGTATTAAAGACCAACTTTCGGTTGACTATTGCAACCAACATAAAATGGCTATGGTAATGACCGGATATCGGCATTTTAAACATTAACCTATTGTATGCAATTTTATGACGATAGGGTTTTAAAAGAATCGCCAACGAGCAATTTCTGAGAATAAAAATTGACTGCTATTATTTTTATTACGAAAAATTGATAAATCACACCATATTAAAGTAATATTGCAAAACCTTTGCAAAACGGTATATTTTTTAATTAGAAAACTCGAGATTTTACATACATAGATGGGTATTTTCAACTTTTTGACTCAAGAAGTAGCCATTGACCTTGGCACAGCCAATACGTTAATTATTCACAAAGACAAGGTGGTGGTGAACGAGCCGTCAATTATTGCCATGAAACGCAGCACGGGCGAGATAATAGCCATTGGCAAAGAAGCCCAAAAAATGCATGGCAAAACCCACGAAGACATAAAGACTATTAGACCCCTAAAAGATGGTGTAATCGCCGATTTTAAAGCGGCCGAACACATGATTCGTGGTTTCATAAAAATGATTAACCGAAAAGGAAGTTTTATTACCCCTCAGATAAGAATGGTAATCTGCATCCCATCGGGTATTACAGAAGTTGAGAAAAGAGCCGTAAAACAATCAGCCGAAAAAGCCGGAGCCAAAGAAGTCTATATGATTCCTGAGCCAATGGCTGCTGCTATTGGTATTGGCATCGATATTTCTGAACCTATGGGTAATATGATTATAGACATAGGTGGTGGCACAACCGAGATTGCCGTTATTGCTTTGTCGGGCATTGTTTCTGACGAATCTATTCGGGTGGCTGGTGATGATTTTACGGAGGATATTATTGAATACATGCGTAGGCAACACAACCTTATGATTGGCGAACGCACTGCCGAACAAATAAAAATTGAGGTTGGAGCGGCTCTGCCCGAACTTGAAAATCCACCGGAAGATTATGCCGTAAACGGTAGAGATTTGATGACAGGCATTCCAAAACAAATCTTGGTTTCTTATTCCGAAATTGCTCTTTCGTTAGATAAATCCATTTCAAAAATTGAGGAAGCCGTATTGAAAGCCTTAGAAAATACTCCACCAGAATTGAGTGCCGATATATACTCAACCGGTTTGTATTTGACTGGTGGTGGTGCCCTTTTGAGAGGCTTGGACAAACGTATTTCGAGCAAATCGAAATTGCCTGTTTATGTGGCCGAAGACCCATTGCAAGCCGTTGTGAAAGGAACAGGAATTGCCCTAAAAAATCTACCAAGTTACCGAACCATTATGCAATAATCTAAATGCGAAATCTGCTCCAATTTATACGGACAAATTTTCACATTTTGCTTTTTTTGCTACTACAGGGCATTTCACTTTTTGCTCTTATTCGATTCAACAATTATCATCAGGCTGTTTTTTTCAGCACTTCGAGCCAAGTGAATGGAAATATTTTAACCCAACGAAAAAATGTAATCAATTACTTTTCCTTACAATCTGAAAATCAGAAACTTAAAAATGAAAATATTCTTTTAAGAACTCGCGGAACAGAAAACTTTATTTTTATTTCGGATGATACTTTATTGGCCAAAGATTCTGCCAAAAAGCTTTTGTACAGCTACATTCCGGCCACGGTTATTTACAACAACATCCGAAAACAAAAAAATTATTTTACCATAAACCGAGGCTATGCTCAGGGGGTTGAAAAAAATATGGGGGTTATTAGTCCGCAAGGCGTGGCCGGAAAAATTGTGGATGTTTCCGAAAATTTTTCGGTGGCCATGTCCATTCTAAATAGCGATTTTATTCTCACTCCAAAAATTGCAGGCGAAGTTCGGTTTGGTAAACTTAGTTGGAATGGCTCCAACCCAGATTATGTACAAATTCAAAATGTGAGCAACCATTACGATATAAAAGTAGGACAGGAAGTGGCCACTACACCATTCGCCGATTTGTTTCCAGATGGGGTTGCTATTGGCAATATCAGCAAAGTATCAAAAAGTGAGAACAACAAATACTGGGTGTTGGAGGTAAAATTGTCCACCGACATGACGCGATTGGGCGAGGTGTATATCATCAAAAATTTATTCAAAAAAGAACTCGACCAGTTGCAAGACAAATACATCAATGAAGAGTAACGAGTGGTTTATATTTGGTCTAAAAGCATTGCTTTTGGTGGCGGTTCAGGTGTTGATTATAGACCACCTCAACCTCAATCAATATATGTTTCCGCAGATATATATTATGCTGCTTATGTCTTTGCCCATCAATTTGCCGCATTGGCAAGGATATGTGGCCGGATTTTTACTTGGGGCTTTGGCCGATAGTTTTGGCACTCCTGGGCTACACTCGTTTACTTGTGTATTTATGATGTTTTTCAGGCATCAATACTTCAGCCGATTTGTTGATAAAGAGTGGCTTGCCACGGGCATTAGACCTAATTTTAATAATACCGACCGAAGTTGGTATTTGCTCTATATGCCGCTGTTTGTATTTATTTTTCATTTCATTCTGCTGTCGCTCGAGAGTTTTTCATTTCATCACTTTGTGAACACTTTGCTCAAAATTATTTACAGCAGCAGCCTTGCCATTTTCTTAATTTTGCTCTTCCAATTTTCGTTTAATACAGTTCAGCAAGATGGCGACTAACAATAGAGCAACAGTCATTAAAATAGCAATTTTGCTATTTGCCTTTGTTCTAATTGCCAAACTCTTTTACTTGCAAATAATCAGTGATAAATATGTAGAAAAATCTGCGAACATTTCTATTCGAGTTATTACAGACTATCCTGACCGAGGGCTTATTATTGACAGAAATGGTGAGGTAATTGTGTTTAATGAAGATGCCCACGACTTGGTTATTCATTTTCCGTTTGACACCTCAAAAATTGATATGTCGTCTTTGGCACATTTGTTAAAACTGAGCAGAGATGAGGTTTCGCAAAAATTTAGGAGTCTAAAATCGTATAACGGAAAAGCCATTTTTATTAAAAATTTGGAGGCTGCAGATTTTGCCCGGATACAAGAAGGTTTGCATTCGTTTCCTCAATTTGCCCTCGAAACTCGAAGTGATAGAAAATATAAACACAATGTGGCAGCCCACACACTCGGTTATGTTGCCGAAATATCAAGAACAGAACTCGAAAACGACAAAGAAGAATACTACGACATTGGCGAATATATTGGCAAAAGCGGCATTGAGAAATATTATGAAACACGATTAAGAGGAGTAAAAGGCAAACAATATTTTTTGAGAAACAACGCCGGATACATTAAAGATATTTATAAAAACGGAGAATTCGACTCAAAATCGAAAGTGGCTGATGCCATGCACGTTTCGCTTGATGTGCTGCTGCAAGAGTATGGCGAAAAACTGATGGAGGGAAAAACCGGAAGCATTGTTGCCATCGAACCCAGCACTGGGGAGATATTGGCCATGGTAAGCACCCCAGGCTACAAACCAGATATGTTTGCCATAAAAAACCTTGGAAAAAACTATGCCGCACTTGCCGCCGACCCCAATAAACCATTGATAAATAGAGCCATAACATCACAATATCCACCTGGAAGTACGTTTAAAACGGTTATGGCCTTAATAGGTCTTCAAGAAGGAGTTATTACTCCAGAAACTCGTTTTACATGTGCCGGAGGTTTTCATGTTGGCCGTTTAACAGTTCGTTGCCACCCGCACTTTGGCAGCCCCGACCTCCGCTTTAGTATTCAAACATCATGCAATGCCTACTATTGCAACGTTTTTCGTGAAATCCTACATCAAGACCGTTTTGCCAATATTGAAGAAGGATATAACAACTGGGCAGGATATTTAGATAGATTTGGGCTGGGGCACACATTGGGTTGCGATATCAGTGGTGAAAAAGGAGGAAATGTGCCAACGGCAGAATATTTTCATCGCTACCACGGAAAAAATAAATGGAATTATGTTAGAATCGTATCGCTGGCCATTGGTCAAGGCGAGTTAACCCTAACTCCCTTGCAAATTGCCAATATAGCCACCATTATTGCCAATAGGGGTTATTACTATACACCTCATGTTTACACAGGTGAGGGCATAAATTCTGCCTTTACGGAAAAACATCTTACTCGGGTTGATGCCCAACATTTTGCACCGGTTATTGAAGGTATGCGTGGTGTGATGTTGGCCGGAACAGGAGCAGGAGTTCAAATTCCGGGTATAGAAATATGCGGAAAAACGGGAACAGCCCAAAACCCACATGGCGAAAACCACAGTATTTTTATGGCCTTCGCCCCAATGAACAACCCCAAAATAGCTATTGCAACTATTGTTGAAAATGCAGGCTATGGTGCCACTTGGGCCGCACCAATCAGCACGCTCATGATTGAAAAATATATAAACCGCGACAGCATTAGCCAACGCCCCGATTTAGAAAAAAGAGTTATGCGACCATTACACCCCCAAGCAGCATCAGAGAGCAGCCATGATGAATGAAATAGAGAGCAAATCGAGATTTGATGTATTGACGGTGCTACTATTTTTGGCATTGGCAACCGTAGGTTTACTCAGCATCTACTCTTCATCCATTGCCACAGATGATGGTATCATTAATCTGAGCAATAATTACGAACGACAAATCATGTTTTTGGCGGTGTCTATCATCATCGGCTCTATGCTTTTTCTTATCGAAACACGGTTTTTTGAGGTATTTTCTTACTGGTTTTTTGCCTTTTGGATAGCCATGCTTATTCTGGTCATTTTTATTGGCACAGAAAAACACGGTGCACGATCATGGTTTTCCTTTGGCGGGTTTCTTTTGCAGCCAAGCGAGTTTACCAAACTTGGCGTAGCACTTGCCCTGAGCAAATATATCAGCGATATTGATACCGATATGAAAAGCATTCGCTATCAACTGTTTACCGCCGGAATTGTATTGCTCCCTATTTTGTTGATTGTATTGCAGGGTGATGCCGGCTCCGGATTAGTGTTTTTCTCGTTTGCCTTAGTTTTGTATCGCGAAGGCTTGTCGGGTGTTATTTTGGTAGTGGGCATTGTCAGCATCATTCTTGCCGTAGCCACCATCGCTTTTTCTATCATACCCATGATAATTACGCTCATTATTCTTGGCCTGCTCATTACCGGATTTGTTTATACAGATGCAGCTTTATTGCGAAAAATATGGCTTATCATGGCTGCCTGCATGGCTTTTAGCGTAGTGGTTGATATTGCTTTTTCAAAAGTATTGGAAGACCATCAACAAAAGCGTATTCAGGTAATGTTGGGTATTATAGACGACCCATTAGGGTTAGGCTACAATGTAGATCAATCAAAAACGGCCATTGGGTCGGGAGGTTTTTTAGGAAAAGGGTATTTGCAAGGCACCCAAACCAAAGGTGATTTTGTGCCAGAGCAGCACACCGATTTTATTTTTACCAGCATTGGCGAGGAGTTCGGATGGCTTGGTTGCACCATCCTCATTGCACTTTATGTGGCCTTATTTTTTAGAATAATTCATATTGCCGAGCGGCAGCGAAGCAAATTCAGCCGAGTATATGCCTACTGCGTTTTAAGTATTTTATTTTTTCATTTTCTGATAAACATTGCCATGACCATCAATTTGGCTCCGGTTATTGGCATACCACTACCCTTTATTAGCTATGGCGGTTCCAGCCTTATATCTTTTACCGTTATGTTGTTTTTGTTGCTCCGCTTTGATGCCAACAGAGAAAATGAGCTGGATTCGGTAAATTATTAGGTTATCAAACCGCATGATTTCCATTAGATTTTCAAATAAATATTTTGTTGTAGCCTTGTTTAAACAAAGAAGTCTGTCTTTTATCTAATCATTATGTGTTATTTTTGAGGTTTGAAGACAATGTAAAACAGGATTTTTTTCATTTCAATTGTTTGTGAAATATCTTCTTTTATCGGCTTTTTTCTTCCTTGGATTTGTGCCATCAGAACAAGATAAAAACCTATTGTCATACAAAAATTGTTTTGATAATGAACTCAAAGAGTGGGTTGCCACCTTTGACAATTTCAATCTATCGTCTTTCAATGTTAAAGATACGGTGGCTTTTGATGGCGACTATGAACAGGATTCGAATTATCTCAAAACATTTTTAGATATATACAAACCAATAATTACATACTCGCCCGATAGTACACTGTTTATAGACATATACAGCTATCAATTAAACTTGGAGAAAAACGGAAAATATTATTATGCCTCTCCTGACATTGACCAAGCCATACTATTGTTTGATAACCAAAAGAAATATTGGAACAGAATATATTTTGGTACAAATTCAAGATGGATTGATGAAGTAATCTGGGTTTCATGCAATGAGTTTATCATGGTTGGTATCACAAAAAATTTGGAAGACAAAAAAACTCCTCTCATACTAATCGGTAACGTGGATAAACGAACAATGTTAATGTATATGACCAGCGACCAAAATTGTTTTCAAACCGATACCGGCTATTCGTCTTATAAGCTGAAACATATAAATATCAAAGGATTATAGCATCTTGTGATATACTAAATGCAAAATATCTCAGACAACTATCAGCTTTTTTGATAGATTGTTGTGGCAGTGACTGGATTGATAAATGAAACGATTGGTGAATATCAAATAACGGACTATCTTTGATAAATTCTTACCAATTGAGATAAGCAATTATAACATTAAAATAAGCATAATTAGCACTATGAAAATCATCTACCAATATTCTCGCCTAGCCATTGTGCAAAAAGAGGTAATGGGTGAAGCATGGTTTGACTTATCCTCCTTAAAAAGTGGTATGTACTACGTGATTGTTTCCAACCCATGGGGGCAAACAAATACTTTTAAACTGATAAAATTATGAAAGTAAAAATTGCAGGTTTAGCTTTTGTATTGCTTTCTTCGACAAAATCATTCGGCTTATTCCATTCTCCCGATTCTGTTTGGACAACTAAGCTACGACCAACCCTATCGGTTCGTGGAATGAATTATTTTAGGGCTGACTTCAATAACAATTACCCCGATTTTGAAACTTCAAGATATAACCCTTTTATTATCGGCGGTGAACTGAATAGTTGTTTTTCAGTAAATAAATGTCTTTCATTGAGCGTTTACGCTCAAATAACCAAGCAAGATTACAGAAAAAACGATATTCATTTCGATCTATATCCTAATGATGCACGTTGGAATCATTTGCATGAATTTAAAGCAATTTATGGGGGTTCGGAATTGGGCTATTATTTCCATCCTTTTTCAAAACGCGTTGAAAGTAGTATTAATGCAGGAATCATAATTGGTAAAGGTTTATTGCATTACCGTCTGATAAAAGTACCTCCTTACGATGGATCTGATACGGAAACCAGTCTGCCATTTTATGGCATTACCTTTAGTACTTCATTTAGGTACAGTCCCTTCCCCAAAAAATTTAAGTATGTTGGTTTGGAAGCCTACGGCAGAGCAATGTTTAGCAAAAATTCAACATTGCGTCAAGCAGGCTTGGGTTTGTTTTATAAGATTCCAACACATTCTGCCGATTCTGTTTTGGCAAAGCTACGACCAACGCTGTCGGTTCGTGGAATGAATTATTTTAGGGCGGATTTTAAAAACAATTACCCCGATTTTGAAACGTTGGAATTTAATCCTCTTTGGGTTGGAGGAGAATGGAACAGTAGTTTTTTATTAAATAAATGTCTTTCCGCAAACATTAGTTTCCAATATACTTACCAATGGTTTCTAGATCGAAGGTATGTTCTCTTTGATTTATTTCCGGATGATAATGAACGTTATAATCTTTTGCGTGAATTTAATGCAATTTATGGAGGTTCGGAATTGGGCTATTATTTCCATCCTTTTTCAAAACGTGTTGAAAGCAGTATTAATGTAGGAATCATAATTGGTAAAGGTTTTTTGCAATACCGTGTAATTAAGAAACGCCCATACGAGGGATATGAGGTCACTGATCTTCTCCCATTTCGTGGCATTACCTGCAGTACCTCAATTAAGTACATGCCCTTTCCTAAAAAGTTTAAATATATTGGTTTAGAAGCTTATGGTAGGGCTATGTTCAGCAAAAACTCTACAATTCAACAAGCCGGCTTGGGGGTGTTTTTTAGGGTATATTAGCCATACCCCCAAAGTATTAGGAGAGCAACAACTCCCTGTATCTACTGCAAAAAACCACCATATCCATTATGGAGAGAGAAGGAGATAGAAAAATCAATCAATATTTCCTCCCAAAAAATTTGTCACAAAAAAAGCCCTTCGCATTGCGAAGGGCTTTTGCTTTTTATCTAATCCAAATCTTATTTAACTACTTGCATTGATTTGGTAACCTTATTGTCTTTTGACGAAATGGTGTAGAAATATACGCCACTTGTAAGGTTGTTTCCATCAATAACAATGTTGTGGTTTCCAGCGTTGTTGTAGCCCAAATTTTGAGTAGCTACCACTTTTCCGGTTGCATCGGTGATAGTGTATGACAAATCACTTCCAGAACGCAAGTAAATCATTACATTGGTTTCTGCACTGAATGGATTTGGTTGGTTTTGACTAACCACAAACACTTTCGCATCTTTTTCGATTGGTCGCTCACCCAACGTGTTTTGACCAATGTTTCCGGCCATCAGGTCGGTTACAGGAATAGCTGCATAGAATATTGTATTCTCAACGTTTGGATGCAAGTTACCGCTTCCGCTGTTTTGCAAGTTTGTTCCAGGATGCTCATCCACCTGAAAAATGAAGTGAACAAAATCATCTGTTTTCTTAGTCATACAAGCAAATACGGCTTCTTTTTTACGCAATTGAGTGGCGTTTTGAGGAATTGCCCAATTGGCTCCACCATCGGTTGAAAAAGAAATATGTACATCTCTAAAGTTTGCACCAAAATCGTGGTAAGTAAACTCCACAGGGCAATCGTATGTTACATATATGTTGTTGCTTGCATCACACGAAAGACTTGGGTGTGTAGAAAGGCTGGTTCCACCGTAGCGGGCAGCATAACTTAGGCCTCCATTCGGGTTACCGTTAGCGTCCATGCTATTTGTTGTTTCATCAGCAAATTCATAAGGAGAACCATTTGAGCCGTTGGCTCCGTCCATGTCAATTGGGGTACCACATACTTTCCAAATAGGTTCGTTTTCGCTCCAGTGGAATAGATTATAAAGGCTTCCTGAACGAGCTAAATCATCCGTGGTGTCGTCATCCGCATAACTTACTCTTCCAGTTACCACGTGTACATTGTTGTTGTTGTCAATCAAAATATCTACTGCACCATCGTTTGTTAGGTATGGATTGTTTACATCAACCAATGTTCTACCCCACACAAAACGTGGAATTTCGAACGTATCGATAATAGAAACTGTCCAGTTGTCGCCATTGTCCATTGATTTCCACATGGTAACATCTTTATATCTTCCACCAATAACCATTGCCACAACCGAATCGCGGGTATCAATAGCATATACATCTCCGTCTCCATCTAAATATCTTGATGAATCGTAGCCTGGTAAGGTCGTTGGGGTTGACCATGTTTTACCGGCATCTAACGAACGGGAGTATAAAACTGGATTTGTTATACCATTTATAATTACATCTGGGTCGCCTGACTGGGCAGAAAATGCAACCAAAGTGTGCATGATATCGCCATTGTTTGCCGTTCTGTTCCAAATCAAATTTCCGTTAGGATTTGTTACAACGTTGCTTCCAGTTGTCCAAGTACTTCCACCTTTTGCCGAAGTAGATGCTATTACCAAACCACCATCGGCAGCATCATGAGCAATGGTATAAACTGATCCATCCGCCAAAACGCCAATAGATGGCCAACCAGTTCTTACGTTATTTTCGGTTCTTACCGTTGGTTCTGCACCCCAATCGGTTCCGTCAAAATAATTTACCGCCGAACCTCTGTCTGGCCATGTGGTGCTGCTGGTGCCGCTAAATGTCCATGCCACAGTGATTGTTCCATCATCGTGCAAAATGGCTCTTCTACCAATAGCCGCATTTGTTTGCAAATCATAAAAAGTGTTTCCTACTCTAACAAAATCATACACTTCCTCACGGCTTTTTGCATGAATTTGTTTGTTGCCCATTGATTGATTTGGAGTAGTAGCATACTGACTTCCGTCTATGGCTTTTAGATGGCTTCCATCCTCCATGTTTACTACTCCTGCGTTTGCATCTGTTTGTGCATTGGCTATTGATATGGTTGCCAATGCAGCTGATAAAAGTATTGCTTTTTTCATACTACTTTTTAACTATTAATTCTTTATTACGTTTTCGTTAAAGTTGACAAATGTAGAAATTACTTTATAATTCTTGCTACCATTTCTGTCAAAAGTTCGCCTTCTTCTGATTTTCCACCTTCTATTCCCTTGCTTCTCAAATCAAATTCGTGTAGAACACTAAATACTTGGCTAATTTTTGCGGGCTGATAGTTTTTTGCGGCTGTTATATACTCTGTCACAAAATAGGGCGATAAACCTACCGCTCTGGCAATTTCTGTGCTATTGGTTGTTTTTTGAAAATGAATTAGATGCACTTTCTTAAAATAGTTGTATAAGTTTATCAAAACCAGCACAAAGGGGTTGTCCTTGGTGTTTTGACCAAAATATTTAACTATCTGAAGACTTGTTTTCAAATCCCGCTTGCCTATGCTTTTGGTCAGTTCAAACACATTATATTCTTTGTCTATACCGCCACCTTTGGCCAAATCGTCCATTTCAATTTGTTTCCGACTTCCTAAGTTGGCTTTTGCCTTTTCTATTTCGCCTGATATTTTGTTTAAATCACTGCCAAGCGTTTGCAAAAGCACTTGTGCGGCTTGCGGAGCAATGGTTATTCCCAACGATTTGCAATGAGCGGCTAACCATCCGGCCACTTCGTTGTCATAGAGTTTGGCAGTGGTAAACAACCCAAATTTTTTCAGTTCTTTGCCCAATTTGGTGGCTTTGTTTACCTTTTTTCCTTTATAAAGAAACACCAAAACTGTTGACTTTACCGGATTTTCACAATAGTCTAAAAGTGCATCAATGGTTTTTAAATACTGTGCCTCGCGAACCATGATGAGCTGATATTCGGCCATCATCGGAAACCGCTTGGCGGCAGAAATAATATCGTTGATGTTTGAATCTTTTCCGTAAACGGCCTGATAGTTAAATCCTTTTTCGGCCTCTGTCAATACGGATTCTTCCAAAAGGTCGGCCACTTTGTCGATAAAATAGCTCTCCTCCCCTTCCAAAAAATAAATGGGTTGAAACTTTCTCGACTTGATTTCCGAAACTATTTTGTCAAATTCTGCTATACTTGCCACCGTTTGCTAAAAAAATTTGGTGCAATTTAATTGGGAAAAACTTGGAATTAAAACCCGTGTTGAAAAAAACACCCTATACATTTTTGACCCAATCCGAAAAAAATACATCCAAGAAACTCCAGAAGAACAAGTTAGGCAGTTTGTCATTTATCATCTTGTTCAAGATTTGGGTTATCCTGCGGCTTCTATTTCGGTAGAAAAACAGATAACTTATCTAAAACTGAAAAAGCGATTTGACATTTTGATTTTTGCCAACGGGCAACCAAAATTGCTGATAGAGTGTAAGGCTCCGTTTGTTGAACTTTCGGAAGACACCATTCACCAAATTGCTCAATATAATTTTGCTCTAAATGCCCCATTTTTTGCTATCACGAATGGTCGCAACTCATTGATTTATAGAGTAGATACAAAATCGAAAAAAATAATTTCTGAAAACGACTTTCCACCGTATCAACGTATCATTTCTTAATCTACTTTCGTGCAAAATTTCACGTATGGAACTCTTGGTTATTGCAGTCTTTGTCATCGGTTATGCCGCCATTGCTTTAGAACACAACATTAAAATTGACAAGGCTGCTTCGGCCTTGCTCACCGGCATGATTTGCTGGACTCTTTTCTCTTTTTATTTAGGAAAAACTTACCACGGACACGAATTAAAAGAAGCCCTCGAACACAGCATGGGACATCATTTGTTCGACATTGCAGGAATTCTGTTTTTCTTGATGGGTGCCATGACCATTGTGGAATTGGTGGATGCTCACGAAGGATTTAAAGTGATAACTGACCAAATAAAAACTACCAATGCCGTAAAACTGCTATGGATTGTGGGATTGATTACCTTTTTTCTATCATCGGTTCTCGACAACCTAACCACAACCATTGTAATGATTTCGCTGTTGCGAAAGTTGATTGACGACAAACAAATGCGATGGCTTTTTGTGGGTTTAGTAGTAATTGCGGCAAACGCTGGCGGTGCGTGGTCGCCCATTGGCGATGTTACCACTACCTTATTGTGGAATGGCGGCCAACTGCCCGATGTGGGTAAAATGCTCACACATCTTATCCTGCCAAGTCTTGTTTCGTTGATTCTGCCTATTTTGGCTTTGAGCTTTTCATTAAAAGGAAGAGAGCTTGCCAGACCTCAAGCAGATACCCTTTCTGCACACAAAACCAACCCAACAACAGATTCAGAAAGAAAACTCATTTTTACCTTAGGTATAGGCGGTTTGGTATTCGTTCCGGTGTTTAAAACCATTACCCATTTAAGTCCGTTTATGGGCATGATGTTCAGTTTGGGCATACTTTGGGTGGTTACCGAAATAATCCATCGAAGCAAAAACAAAGAAGACAAACATCCGCTTTCGGTGGTGGGTGTTCTTCAAAAAATTGACGTTTCCAGCGTACTTTTCTTCTTAGGAATTTTGTTAGCAGTGGCCGCACTTCAAGAGTTTGGACACCTGGGCAAATTAGCCGAGTTCTTAAATAATTCTATTGGAGATATTTACATAATAAACGTAGCCATTGGCTTTTTAAGCAGCATTGTGGACAACGTGCCTTTGGTGGCCGCAGCACAGGGAATGTATGAGGTGGCTGCATCCGGAGAGTTTGCGGCTAACGGGCATTTTTGGCAATTTTTGGCCTACTGTGCCGGTGTGGGTGGCAGTTGTCTTATCATTGGTTCGGCTGCCGGAGTGGCGGCTATGGGTCTTGAAAAGATAGAATTTGGCTGGTATCTAAAAAAAGTAACTTGGCTTGCAGTTATAGGCTATCTTGGTGGAGCCATTGTTTATTATTTGCTCTCAATGTTTGTATTTGTCTAAAATTTCAAAACTGCAAACCGCCTTACTTAAATCGGGCTTTATTCAGATTTAAAATATTTATAAACCATGCCTGCCGCCGCACCGCCAATGGTGGGAATAAGTATAAACAGCCACAATTGGCTCAAAGCCCAATCTCCCACAAACAAAGCTTGGCTAACACTTCTTGCAGGGTTAACTGAAGTATTTGTAACCGGAATGCTAATAAGATGAATAAGGGTTAAAGCCAAACCGATGGCAATTCCGGCAAAACCGGCAGGAGCTTTTTTGTCCGTGGCACCCAAAATAACTAACAAAAACATAAAAGTCATTACCAATTCGGTAACAATTGCCGCCGCCATACCATATCCACCTGGCGAATGTTCCCCATAACCGTTGGCAGCAAAATTGCCTATATCACTCCCATTTCCGGTGGCAATAATATACAAGCACCCTGCAGCAGCAATACCACCTAAAACCTGTGAAACAATGTAAGGCAATACTTCTTTTGAATTAATCCGGCCACCCATCCACAAGCCTACCGTAACCGCCGGATTGAGATGTGCCCCAGAAAGATGACCAAAAGAATAAGCAATTGTAAGAACGGTAAGTCCAAAAGCCAATGAAACACCTACTAAACCAATGCCGACATCGGGAAAAGCAGCAGCCAAAACTGCACTGCCACAGCCACCCAATACCAACCAAAAAGTTCCGATAAATTCAGATAAATAATTTCTCATTTTAAATATTTTTATGTTAAAAAAAAGTAAACTCTAACAAAAATTGCCACATAAAAGCCCTATCAAAAACCACCATGCCTCCCACGAAATACTCATTATTTTTTTTAAAAACAGGAATTTTAGGTCTCATTTTTAATCCGAATTTAAACGATAATTGATGCACATCAAAATTTAATAAACTAATTATCAAATCATTACATCATTAAAATATTTTTTTCTGCAATGTTTGTTTTTTGGGTTAAATTGCCCCGTATTGCAACAAAATCTCATGCAAATGAAACATCGGCATTTACTCTCATTTGGTTTTTTAGTTTTTCTTTCGATCGCTTTGCCTGCCCAAAATGCTCTAAATTTTGATGGTTCGAGCGATGGTGTAAACTGTGGTAACGATACGGCGTTAGATGTCGGCAAAAAATCGTTTACTGTTGAAGCATGGATAAAACCCGAATCTTTTCCTCAAAAAATTTACGAAGGAAGCATTGTTATCAAAGAAAGCAACAGCAACAATGGCGGCTTTATGCTGCGTGCCGGAGACGGAGGTAAAGTGGGTTTTGGCATTGGTGCTGGCACCAACGGCAGTTGGTCAGAAATCAATACAACCATTGGATGGCTCAATATTGGAAGTTGGTCGCACATTGCAGCCACTTATAATGGTGTCAAAATGCGATTGTATGTCAACGGTTATTTAGTGGACACGCTTGCCACCAATATCTCGGTAGGTGGTAGTTTAAACACGCCCCTCACGTTGGGGTATCACCCCACCTATGGCCGATATTGGGATGGAAATATTGATGAAGTTCGGGTTTGGGACACCGCCTGGTCAGACACCATTATTAAAGCCAACATGAACATGGAATTGTGTGGGTTGAATATTCCTCACCTCATGGGTTATTACAAACTTGACGAAGGCACAGCCAATGGAAACAATTCAGGAATTAACTCCACCAAAGACTATTCGGGAAATGGAAACAACGGTACGTTAAATACATTTACCCTTAGCGGATCAAGCTCTAACTGGACAACCGGTGCCGGTCTGAGTCAAGATGCAACGTATGCGAACGATACATTTAGGGCGTGCAACAGTTATTTGGACACCTATTTTAGCAAACTTGTAAAAAGCACGACAACCCTCACCAAACATATACCCAATAGTGTAGGTTGCGATTCGGTCATTTCACACCATATTATCATAACGAGCAATTCCTATTTCACTCAAAACATTCGAGAGTGTGATAGCTTTACGTCAGCCACCGGAAAAGTTTATAAAAAATCAGGCACCTACTACGACATTTTGGCCAATGCAGCTGGTTGCGACAGCGTTATTACCACAAACCTCAAAGTGGGTGGCGATTCGGTTTTATCAACAAAAAGTTCGTGCATAAGCTATACCTCTTCTACGGGGAAAACGTATAACTCAAGCGGCACTTATTTCGAAAATTTCACAAATACTTTTGGTTGCGACAGCATTGAAAAACTGCAACTAACCATTTTAAATCCAACTTATTCATCATTTCATTTGAATGCCTGCGATTCTGTTTTGAATCCATTGAAAACTAAATGGTTAAAACCCGGAGACGTGCATTATGACACCATTCAAAACATGGTTGGCTGCGACAGCATAATAACAACCACCGTAAGCGGTTTAACAACCTATCATGACATAAATGCTCATTCGTGCAATGTTTACATATCTCCAAAAGGTAGAATTTTGGGTAATTCCGGCATTTTTTATGATACCCTGATAAATGGTAGAGGTTGTGACAGCATCATTAAAATATCTCTTGTGATTGGAGGGCAAAATAGTTCCGAAATAAACATTCACGGATGCGGCACGGCAGTCTCGCCAACGGATGGAAAAATATTTAATGCCTCAACAACCTATTTGGATACCCTACAAAATGCCTCCGGGTGCGACAGTATTATTACCATGCACGTTACCGTTGTAAACATTGACACAAAAGTAAAAGTGGAGGCTAAAAAACTGACTGCACAGAGCAGTGTTGGGCAATTTCAATGGCTGGATTGCAAAAATGGTTATACCGAAATTGTAGGTGCAGATTCGGCGGTGTTTGAAAACCAAAACAGCGGACAATATGCTGTGGAAATAGCCTACGACAATTGTCTTGACACCTCAGATTGTCACTTTATTACCGGACTTTTTACCCAAGATTTACGCTACTCAGATGTGATAAATATCAGCCCAAACCCCAGCTCACATGGTTTCTACATTCGAGCTACAAATGAAAATGTACAAATTTCGGGTGTTTTAATATATACCACAGACGGAAAATTGGTTTTTAGTAAAACCGTTGAGCCTAACGCTGAGCAGAACCTGAATCCTGAATTGCCGCCTGGCATATACATTTTAAAGACAATGGCTAATAATGGAAATGAATACATTTCTAAATTACTCCTGGAGTAAGAATTTCTATTGACCTTGTTCATTTATGGGTTTTCAGACACAAATTTCTTAAATCAACTATAAGGTTATTTTTGCACCAAATTTTTAAAAGATGGAGATTTTAGTAATTGCCGTTTTTATTTTGGGTTATGCAGCTATTGCTCTTGAACACAATATAAAAATAGACAAAGCAGCATCAGCTTTGGTTACGGGTATGATTTGCTGGGCGTTGTTTTCATTCTCAATAGGTGGATCCAGCCACGAAGTACAGCACATCATCAATCATGGAAGCGGTGGCGAACACGGCGGATTGGTCAATCATTTATATGAAATAGCCAGTATTTTGTTCTTCTTGATGGGTGCCATGACCATTGTGGAATTGGTTGATGCCCATGAGGGTTTTAGCGTAATTACGGATAGAATTAAGACTAAAAATGCCACGAAACTGCTTTGGATTGTTTGCTTTCTTACCTTCTTTTTGTCCGCGGTTTTAGATAACCTTACAACAACAATTGTAATGATTTCGCTATTGCGAAAATTGGTTAAAGAAAAAGAAATGCGATGGCTGTTTGTTGGTATGGTGGTTATTGCCGCCAACGCCGGAGGTGCATGGTCGCCCATTGGAGACGTTACCACCACCATGCTTTGGAATGCCGGAAACCTGCCAAACGTGGGTAAAATGATTGTTGATTTGATCTTGCCGAGTTTGGTTGCCATTTTGGTTCCCATGTTGGTTTTAGGTTATAAACTTAAAGGAAAAGAATTAGAAAGACCCCTAAAAGCCGAGGGTATTGAACACTATTCAAACCCAACCACTTCCGGAGAAAGAAACTTGGTATTCATTATGGGTATTGGCGGTTTAATTTTTGTTCCAGTTTTCAAAACCATTACACACTTGCCACCCTTTACTGGCATGATGCTCAGT
The DNA here is from genome assembly GCA_020635395.1 of Flavobacteriales bacterium. Lineage (NCBI taxonomy): Bacteria > Pseudomonadati > Bacteroidota > Flavobacteriia > Flavobacteriales > Flavobacteriales bacterium. The sequence continues at coordinate 870,304 of JACJZV010000001.1, read as the reverse complement.
TTGGGTATCTTATGGATTACTACTGAAATTATTCATCGGGCAAAAAACAAAGAAGACAAACACGACCTTTCGGTTATTGGTGTTTTACAAAAAATTGATGTGGCCAGTGTGCTTTTCTTTTTAGGTATTTTAATGGCTGTGGCTGCCTTACAAGAATTTGGACACCTTAAAGCATTGGCACAATTTCTTGATGAAAAAATCGGAAACATATTTGCTATTAATATTTCTATTGGGTTTCTATCTGCCATCGTTGACAACGTGCCCTTGGTGGCCGCTGCACAGGGTATGTATCGTGAAAGCATGATGGCCGCAGCACAAGGATCGGCCTTTGCAGCCGATGGCACTTTTTGGCAATTTTTGGCCTATTGTGCAGGGGTTGGCGGTAGCTCGCTTATTATTGGTTCAGCAGCGGGTGTTGCAGCCATGGGACTCGAAAAAATTGATTTTGGTTGGTATCTGAAAAAAATCTCTTGGCTTGCCGTTCTTGGTTATTTAGCAGGTGCTTTGGTATATTTCCTTCTTTTTTCTTAACCCTTGATTTTAGATAAAAAAATTGTAGTGGTTTTGCCGGCATATAATGCCGCCAAAACACTGGAACAAACCTACAACGAAATTCCGTTTGATTTGGTTGATGAAGTTGTATTGGTGGATGATGCCAGCCGCGATGAAACTATTGCAAAAGCGAAAGATTTGGGCATAAAACACATTGTAAAACACGAAAAAAACCGCGGATATGGTGGCAATCAAAAATCGTGTTACAAAAAAGCATTAGAGCTGGATGCCAACATTGTGGTAATGCTTCACCCCGACTATCAATACACACCAAAACTTTTGAGGGCCATGGCCAGCATTATAGCAAATGAGGTGTATCCGGTGGTGTATGCCTCCCGCATTTTGGGAAAAGGTGCTTTGCGAGGTGGAATGCCCATATACAAATATGTTGCCAACCGATTTTTGACCTTGTTTCAAAATATTTTGATGGGGCAAAAACTATCCGAATACCATACCGGATATCGTGCTTTCTCAACCGAAGTTTTTAGTAAAATCAACATTGAAGCCAATTCGGATGACTTTGTTTTCGACAATGAAATGACGGCTCAAATATGTTTTGCCGGTTATGAAATTGGCGAAGTTACATGCCCCACCAAATACTTCGAGGAGGCTTCTTCCATCAACTTTAAACGAAGTGTAAAATACGGCTTGGGAGTAATTCGGGTAAGCATTGTTTATCGACTCCAAAAATGGGGGTTCATAAAACGCAGCTTTTTAAGCTAAACAAAAAGAGTCTATTACCGTATTTGCGGTCGCCAATTATCGGCAATGCTTTTGCAGATGCTCAAGCCCCATTGCTCCGGCTTTGCTCATGCTGTTGCAAGCCTCCTGCTTTTTATTCAGAGCAAACTCCGCGACCCCTTTGTTGTAATAGGCCAGTTCAGGGTCAACAATACCAGTTGCTAAACTATTTTGAAACGATAAAATGGCATCTTGAAATTGTTTAAGTTCTAATTGATAATATCCCAAATCGAACCAAACATTTGGCTGCCTATTTTTGATGGAAAGTGATTTTTTTAAATCTTCAACAGCGGCCTCTAAAATGCCACTTTTAGCATAAAAAAACCCCCGCTTTGCCAATGCTTCCGCATTATTCGGCTTGTCCAAAATAACCAGATTCATATCGTCTATTGCCTTATTTAACAGGTTTTGAGCTGCATATATATTGGCCCTAAAAAAATAGGCTTGCGATTCTTGCGGATGTAAATCGATGCAATGTGAAATATCGCGGAGAGCCCCAGCCGTATCGCCAAGAATCAAATTTACCTCGCTTCGGCTCAAATATCCTTCGTAATCAACAGGTTCCAATTTACTTGCACGTTCGTAATCAGACATGGCTTCGGTGGTTTTGCCTTCTTTAATAAAAAGTTCTGCTCGAGCCAAATACCCCTGCAAATCGGCAGGACGCAAGCTGATATAATGATTGAAATCATTTAGAGCCGATGCTCTATAGCCCTTTGCTTCATACACCACGCCCCTATTGAAAAATGCCATAGCCGAATTTGAATCAAGTTCGATGGCTTTGTTAAAATCTTTCACAGCCATGTCGTAGCTCAACAGCTCGGCATAAACACTACCTCGGCCAAAATAGGCATCGGTTAAATTTCTATTTAACTCTATGGCAGACGTATAATCTCTGATAGCTCCAAGAGTGTTGCCCTCCTCCATTTTATTGTTGGCAGATGCAAGCCATTGCTCCGCCGTTTGCGAAAAAACCGAACTACTTACTGTTAAAAACAATGCGGCAATAAATTTTCTTGTCATGTTTTCCCTTTTCTTCACCAATCCACAAAAGTAGTAGTAGGTAAATCGCTCAATCAAAATACATTAAAAACAATTACCCCACATTTGGTATTGGGTGTATGCATTTGCAGACAATAAATTTATTTATTTCGTGGTATGGAATCTAAAAAAAGTCGGTTGTTCGTTGTTTTGGGTGGCATTTTCATTGCCAATGCGTTGTTAGCCGAATTTATTGGTGGGAAAATTTTTAACTTAGAAAAATCACTTGGTTTTTCACCTCTCAACTTCCATATCTTAGGCAATCATTTCGATGGGTTTAACATGACCGCCGGCGTATTGCTTTGGCCAGTTGTTTTTATTCTAACCGACATAATCAACGAATATTTCGGCAAAAAAGGTGTTCGATTTTTGAGCTATTTCGCTGTTGGGCTTATCTCTTATTCGTTTTTAATGATATACCTTTCCATTGGTCTAAAACCATCCGATTGGTTTGTATCAAGCCGAGCAACCGATGGCATTGCGGATATGAATTTGGCATTTAGCTTCGTTTTTGGTCAGGGGTTGTGGATTATAGCCGGGTCGTTGGTAGCATTTTTGGTGGGTCAATTAGCCGATGTTACCGTTTTTCAAATGCTGAAAAATATTACAGGAAATAAAAAACTATGGCTTCGAGCCACTGGTTCCACACTGGTTTCGCAGCTTATAGATTCGTTTATTGTGCTGTTTATTGCCTTTCATTTAAGTGGCAAAATGACTCTGAACCAAGTTACGGCGATAGCCATTGTCAACTACATCTACAAATTTGTGGTAGCCATTGCACTCACTCCTGTGTTATACTTACTTCATGGATGGATTGATGGGTATTTGGAGAATGAATAAACGTCATGTTTGGCTAAGATGGATAAAAAGTCATTGAAAAATTAGGAATGTTAATAACAAATCCTTGTAAGTCTTAGTTTTGCCAAAAATTAAGACTTGTTAAGCGTTTGAAAGAAAACAAACTTCATAGTTTTTTATCTCAACTAAAATTAGAGAAAAGTGTTGTCTTTGGAAACAAAGATAAGGATGACTACTGTATTGACTTAAACAACGAAATTGGTGGTTTTCACAAGGATATTCAACAAAGAATTGAAGCCATTGAGCCAGATGCTGTGTATTTTTTCAATTCTCAACCTCTAATTTTATTTTTTGACTTAACTGAACAAAAAAGAAATTTAGAAGAACTGTATAAAAAGGTTTGGTCTTTTGATAATACTTCCATAATCTTCATCATTGAAAAATCAGAAATTAAAGTTTTTAATGCTTTAAATTATATTAAAGACAAAAAACAAAATTCACTTGAAGAAATCTCACTATCTCAACAAGAGATTGAAAGGTTATTTAACTTATGGGAGTTAGAAAGTGGAAAAACTTGGGAGTGGTTTCAAGAGAAATATATTGATGGTAAAAGGAGAAAAAACCAAAAACAAAGAGTAAACGAACGGCTTTTTAGTAATATCAAAATAGTAAGGGAAGAATTAAAACAATTTGAACTTTCTGAAAATGAAGCAAATTCCCTTATTTTGAGGTTGATTTTCATCCGTTATCTAATTGACCGAAAAATAAAAATTCACGATAAATTAATTTCGGGCAAAGTTGATGAACTAAATGAAAGACGAAAAAGTTTTATTCAGTTAATTAAGCAACCTCAACAATTAAACGAACTTTTTAAAATATTAAATGACCGTTTTAACGGTGTCCTATTTAAAGAAACGAATGTTATATTAACAAAAGGACAAGCAGAATACTTATCGAATGTATTTTCGGGAGAACTTCAAGGAAAAGATACTTTGTTTGATGGTTTTTTCTTTGAAATTTTTGATTTCTCCATTATTCCTGTTGAGGTAATTTCGGGAATTTATGAATCTTTAATTGACCCCGAAACCCAAAATGAAACATCTGCAATTTATACGCCTTCATTTTTGGTGGATTATATTCTAAAAGATACTGTTGATGAGTTTCTAAAGGTAAATAAACCCGAAGATTGTACCGTTTTTGAAGTGGCGGTCGGTTCGGGGATTTTCCTTGTTCAAAGTCTTCGAAGAATCATAGAAAAAGAAATTAAATTAAACGGAAAAGAGGATAATAATGGCTTTGCAGAAAAAATAAAATCGTTTGCGGAAAATAACCTTTATGGCATAGATATAAATGAGCAAGCCCTAAATGTAACTTGCTTTTCGATATACATTGCTTTATTAGATTATTTAGAACCAGCAGATATAAATGAGTATAAATTCCCAGAATTAAAAGGAAAGAATTTATTTAAAGCCAATTTTTTTGGAAAATTAGATGACAATAAAAAATTAATTCCTGCTGAATTTGAATCAGTCATAAAAAAAGTAAAACCGGAATTTATCTTGGGCAATCCGCCTTGGAAAAGCAAAAAAGATGACCCCATCCATACAAAATGGCTAAAAGAAAATAAAAAGACTGTTGGGCGTTTTGAAATTGCACAATCCTTTTTGTTAAGGACAAAAGACTTTATGAATGATAAAACAAGAAGTGCATTAATTTTAACAAGTACAATGTTTTATAATGTTTCCAAAACTACCCGAAAGTTTAAAGATGAGGTATTAAACACTTATTGCATTGATGAGTTTTTCGATTTATCGCCAGTTAAACAAACTTTATTTGAAACACAAGAAAGTCCAACATCTATAATCTTTTTCAGACTATCAAAGAACAATGAACATTTTGAAAATGTTGTAAAGCATCAAAGTTTAAAGGTGAACTCGTTCTTGAAAAATTTCAGAATGTTAGTCATTGAAAAATTTGATAGAAAAGAAATACTTCAAAAACACTTTATTGACAATCAATGGATGTTTAAAGTTGCTTTGTACGGGAATACTTTGGATTTTTATTTTTTGAAAAGAATTAAAGAACACTCAACTCTTTATAATTTTTTGAAAAAAAATTTATTTGTCTTTGGTGCTGGCATTGTTAAAGGTAATAAGACAAATTTTGATTCGTATTTGCCAATTTTAAATAGAGAGTATGTATCAAATGATGATGTGAAAAAATATTATTCAGAAGCAACTGAATCCAAATTTATCTCTTATGACGAATCATTTGTAAAAAGTGGCAGAATAGAAGGTTTATATGAAGGAACACAAATCTTTGTAAAAGAACAAGCATTAGATTGGACTGATTTAAATATATCAATCTCTGATGGTAGTTATGTATTTAAAAAAGGCGTTTTTGGAATAACTAATAAAAATACAGATTTATTATTTGAACTCTATCCCCGTTTAATTTCAGATGTGTATAAATATTATATTTTTTGTGTTTCAAGTGGTTGGGGTGTTGCCACCAGACCTCAAACAAGATGGAAAGAAGAATATTTATCTTTTCCGATTGTGGAAATGGATGATAAAGATAAAAAACAATTAATTGATTTATTCAAAACATTCATAACTCCTATTAAAGAATACTATAAAAAACAAGCTGAAAAGTCTGATATCGAGTTTAAACTAAAACCAACCAATGTAGAAAAATCAAAACCACCAATAAATCAAACTACATTAAACCAAATAAACTATCTAATTAACGAAATTTATGAAATAAAGGAACACGAAAAAGACCTTATTGATTTTGTTTTAAATGTTTCAAGATACCAATTTCAAGAAAGTAAACAACATCTTTTTACTCAAAAAGTAGATAACGATAAAGAATTACTCAAAAAGTATGCAGAGGTCTATCTAAAAGAGTTTTCTGAAATTTATATAGACGAGTTTATTCAAGTTGAGGTTTTCCCATTAGAACATTTTATTGCAATGAATTTTGTAATGAAGAAAGAAAAACCTAAAAAGGTCATTGATTACTCAAAAAACAAAGATGCAGAAAGCGTTTTACGAACTTTAGCAAATACTTTAAGTATATCAGAGGTTGTAAATACTACCGACCCTACAAAAAACCTTTACATTCAAAAAGACATTAAAGGGTTTGAAGAAAATTCATTTTACATTATAAAACCGAATGAATACAAATCTTGGCATAGAGCAATGGCTTGGTATGATGTAGCAGAATTTAAAGAGGCAATTCAAAAAGCTGAAATTGACGAACTAAATATAAATGCTAAATGAATTTAAACGCCTCCATTTTTTCAAAAGGCAGAGAAAAAGCACTTGCGTTAACTCAAAAAAGAGTTAAGCAGATTTTAGTTTGCGTAATTAACAGTTACGAAAAAATAATTGCTGATGGCGTTGTATTTGATTTTAATGATAGAGGAACTTATTCACAAGAAGATTATTTGACATCCGAATTGGTTGAGAATTATTTTCAAAACGAGCTAGACCTGTTAAACTCTGGAACTACTGATTATAGTGTTGCTGGACATAATTCAGAAGAAAAGTATTATGATGATAATGATAAACCACGTCCAGATAAGATAGATATTCAAATTGTTGATACTGCACTTAAAAATTCATTAGCGGTACAAGAGAAAACATACTTTGCGATTGAATGCAAAAGATTGGGTTCTATTTCTGAATATGTAAATGACACTAAAAAAATCACTGAAAGAAATCATAAAATGTTTCGATTACCATTTGAAGGGCAATTAGGTTTTATAGAAAACCCAGATTGGAATTACGAAACCGTAAAGGATAAAGTCAATGATAAACTTTCCAAAAATTCAACTATTGAAACCACAAAACTATTAGAGGCCATGGTTTTGAAAGAAAAGTTTGATGGTTCATACTACTCAGAACATAAGAAAATTAATAAAATACCCTTTTCAGTATTTCACCTTTTCTTTAACTATTCTAAAATTGTTTTGAATTGATATACCCGAATAAAATTGATACTTTGTTGATGTTCTTGTATTTGTTTGAACTTATACAATTGAGCCTACGTAACTACACCCCAAAGTTAGGACAAAATCAAAGGTACTTATAATTAACTTTTTCTGATTTATTTGGGTTAAAATATTTCTGTAATGGGGTTAAATTCCCTATAGAGCTATGCCTTCTTTTTGTGTTGTAAAATTGGATGTATTGGTTGATTTGTTGGTATAATTCCAAGCCCCCGTTGGGAGGGTTTAGATAGATTTTTTTTAACTACACCCCAAAGTTAGGACAAAATCAAAGGTACTTATAATTAACTTTTTCTGATTTATTTGGGTTAAAATATTTCTGTAATGGGGTTAAATTCCCTATAGAGCTATGCCTTCTTTTTGTGTTGTAAAATTGGATGTATTGGTTGATTTGTTGGTATAATTCCAAGCCCCCGTTGGGAGGGTTTAGATAGATTTTTTCTTGCTTTAATGAACGCCAAAAACGTTCGATGTAAATGTTGTCTGTAGCCCTTCCTTTGCCGTCCATAGAGATTTGTATGTTGTTTTGTTTTAGAATGTTTAGATAAATTTCGCTGGTGTATTGCGAGCCTTGATCGGAGTTGTGAATGTGAGGTTTTCCGTGTAGTTTTATGGTATCTGTGAGCAAGTCTGCACACCACTGTGCGGTCATCGTGTTAGACAGACTCCAGCCCACTATTTTTCTGCTATACACATCAATGATAGCTGCCATAAACATATGGCCTCTAAACATTGGAATATACGTTATATCTGTTTGCCAAACGTGGTTTGGGTGTTCTACTTTGAGTCCACCAAGCAGATAGGGATAATGACAGTTTGCCTTGTCTCTAAGGGTGGTTTTGGGCTTGGCATAAATGGTTTTTAGACGCATTTGACGATATAGTCTGCGAACACGTTTTTCGTTGATTTGATAACCCAAGTCTTCTTTGAGATAGGTCGTCATTCGAGCCACACCATAGTATGGATGTGCCATAAAACATTGGTCTATGGTTCGCATCAACTGCTCGTTTAATGCACTGGTTATCTTGGGCTTGTAATAAACACCAGATCTATTGATGCCCATTAATTTGCAACGCTCCATTAAGGGTAGTCTTGAACGCGTTTGTACAGCTCGCTGCCGTTTTTCTGTCAAACTCATTTGCCCAAGACTTTCTTTAAAAAATCAATCTGCATTTGCATATGACCGATTTTGTTGTACAATTTCTCGGTGTCTTCAGACCCTTTTTCTTTGGTCGACTTTGACTCAAATACTTCCGAGGCATTCTCCAAAAACTCCTTTTTCCAAGATACAATCTGGGTGCTATGCAGCTCATACTTACTGGCCAGTTCTTGCAATGTCTGACGTTCTTGAAGGGCTTCAATGACCACTTTGGCCTTAAATCCCGAACTAAATTTTCTACGCTTTTTGCTCATTTTCCAATTCAAATTTATTAATCTTTTGAATTGTCCTTTTTTTGGGAAGTACTATATACAATAACATAAGTCATGTTTGGCTAAGATTATTGAATGAACAATCAAAATTAACTTTAATTCGCTTGCTTTGCACTTAATGAAAACAGTTTTAGTAACCGGAAGTAACGGATTGTTGGGGCAAAAACTGACAGACCTTTATCTCCATGAAAAAGATATAAAACTTATTGCCACAGGCAAAGGCCAAAATAGACATCCTGAAAAAGAGGGTTATTTGTATGCAGAGATGGATATTGCTGATAGGGAAAATGTGCAAACGGTAGTGGAAAAATATCGGCCAAATACCATTATTCACACTGCGGCCATGACCAATGTGGATGCCTGCGAACTTGACCCCACAAGCTGCCAAATATCAAATGTAGATGCCGTTGAAAACATGGTATATGCCGCCAATTCTGTTGATGCACACCTCATTCATCTATCAACCGACTTTATTTTTGATGGGTTGAATGGCCCATATAAAGAGGAAGCCATTCCGAACCCATTGAGCATTTACGGACAAGCAAAGCTTGATGCCGAAAATATTATTACCTCCAACTGCAAAAATTGGGCTATTGCCCGCACGGTGCTGGTTTATGGTTTGGTGGCCGATATGAGCCGAAGCAATATTGTGCTTTGGGCTAAGGAGAGCCTTGAAAATCATAAAAAAATAAATGTGGTAGATGACCAGTTTAGAACACCTACGTTGGCCGAAGATTTGGCAATGGGATGCCACTTAATTGAGCGGCAAAAAGCTCAGGGCATATTTAACATTTCCGGAAAAGATTTTATGAGTATATTTGAGTTGGTGCAACGTGTAGCCAACCATTATGGTCTAAGTATGGAAAATGTGTCAAAAATTAATAGCAAAACCTTGAATCAACCTGCCAAAAGGCCGCCTATAACCGGATTTGATTTATCAAAAAGTAAAACTGTTTTAGGCTATGAACCCCACAGTTTTGACCAAGGAATAGACATTGTTTACAATCAATTTTTAAAATCACAAGCATTATGAAATCATTATTTACTGTTTTAATTGGCCTTATTTTATTCACTGCTGCCTCGGCTCAATACAACAAACCATATCGGGTGGCATACAACTCAGATAAAAAGAGTTTTTTGATAACCAACAACGGTGCCGGCAGCGTTGTAGAGTTGGATTCTAACTTCAAAACAACTACCGTAATTACAGGGCTTACAGCTCCAAAAGACATCGCTTTTGGCAGCTTTGGAGGAAATAGTGGTATTTTAATCATCGATAATAATAAGATTGTTGTTTATGATGCCTCCACTTATCAAAAATATACGTCACTCACGGTTTCGGGTGTTACAGAGCTTGAAGATATTGAATTTGATTTAAACAATGTTGGTTATTTTTATTTGAGCGATGTGGGCGGCAATGCCATTATTAGAGGAAAAGTAGGCCCGCCACCGTTTTATTTGCCTTCATACACAAAAATTGTTTCATCAGGCATTACGAGGCCCAAAGGTTTGCATTTCAACAATAATGGTGATTTGATTGTGGTTACCGATGAAACCAACGGAAAAATAATAAAAGTGGATACGGCCTCCGGTAGCCTTACCACGCTGCTTTCTACCAACATCGACAGTCTAAACAGCATTGCCCAAGACCCACAGGGAAACTATTTTTTTACCAACTGGGATGACAGCTATTTGTATCGTTGCGACAAAAATTTTGGCAACCTTACCAAAATAACTGGCTACAACAAACCTGCCGGCTTGAGCATTGTGCCAGAGCTGGATATTGTGGCTATTTTGTGTCATTTGTGCAACAAAATTGAGTTCCACCGATTGCATTATTTCGAAGTAGCCTCCTCCACCGGAGCGTGTGCTGGCAGTAGTTTTATAACTGATTTTTCCATTTTTGCCGATGGAAAAGGCACCTATAACGCCGGAAATAAATTTATTGTTGAGTTATCAGACAGCACGGGTAGTTTCGCAAAATCTACCACACTTGGTTCTACATCTGCCACCTCAAACCCAAAATCAATTTCGTGCAGTTTGCCCATTGGAAAATATGCAACCAACGGCTATAAATACCGAATCAGGACAACCAACCCCGTATTTGTAAGTCCCGAAGAAAGCTTTGATATTTATGCCACACCCATTGCCGCTGATTTGGTTTACAACGACTTGTCTCTATGCAAAGGCAGCACCGCAAGCATGGGCAAATCGGGCAGTTCAAACGACACCTACTCTTGGAGTTCCTCTATGTTTTTGAGCGACTCAACAATTTCAAACCCTATTTTTTCGGCCACCGATACCGGAACTTATTCTTATCAGTTTAAGGCCACCAACAAAAGCTTTGGTTGCAGTGATAGTGTGATTGTAAATGTATCGGTAAGCCCCAACATTCAACTAAAGTCATTGATAAGAAATAACAAAATTTGCAATGGCGAGAGTTTAGAAATTGGAGTTAAAAACTCCCCTTACAGTTTTAACTGGTCACCGCAAACCAATTTGAGCAACCCAACCATTTCCAACCCCGTTTTTTCCGGAATTTCCAACCAAAAATACACTGTAGATATTGAAGATAAAAATACGGGTTGCAAAGGTTATGATTCCGTTTATATCATTGTCAACCCTGTTCCAACTTTTTCTATTTCAAATAGTTACACAAAAATTTGCAGCGGAAAAACTGCCCAATTAACGGCCAGCAATATTGCCGGAATATCGTACAGTTGGTCGCCGGGCAATGTTTTGAGCGATAGCACTATTTTCAACCCGATTTTTCAAAGTAATATCTCCGGAGATTATCATTTTATTGCGACCGCCACTCATCCATTGGGTTGCACATACAGCCAAAATGCTCGCATTTTTAACGCCCCGGTGCCAACCACCAATAACCTAAAATTATCAGCCCAAATTTTTCCAAGTGTTTTGATTACAGGAACCATTAATAGTGCCGATGATATTGATTTTTATTTTACCGATTCGGCCAAAAACCAATTTACATTTAATAGTAAAGTGGCTGATGTGCCAGGCGTGGTACAGTTATCCGACACTTCAAGCAAAAATATTTATGCCTATCTTGCCATGAGCCACGATTCTGGGTGCAGTGCAGTTTCAGATATTTTCCATTTGGTTTGGACAACCAATTCAATCGCCGATTTTTGGGAAAGTCAGGTGAGTTTGTACCCCAATCCGGCAACAAATTTTGTTTTGTTTTCGGGAGATATGGCAGTTAAAAATATTGAAATTCTTGATGTATTTGGACGACAAATAAAATCTGAAATCCCAAATGGCCTAATCTATGGTTTTGACGTTTCAGACTTAGAAACAGGAAATTATTTTATTGTTTTTGAGGATGATTTGGGGAATAAATTCTGGTCGAAATTGCAGAAGCTATAGCTACCTATAACCTAATATCAGATACAAAACACTCATAAAAAGTATCAATTTATAGGCTATATGAGTGGTATTGGGTTTTTTATTAATTAAAAGCAGAATTGTGCTAAAAACTACAATTGCACTAATTCCTACCGCAAAGTGCAGGGCATATTTTCCCTCAGACACTTTGTAAAAACTGAGCAAAAGCATAATAGCCAAGAAAGATATTGTCGAAAAAAAAGCCTTTGCCGCTCTTCTACCCCATTTTGTGGAAATGGATTGATTGCCAACTGCCATATCTCCATCATGGTTTTTTAGGTCTTTTATTATTTCACGGTTAAACAAAATGCACGTAAAAAATGCTCCAAAAATGGGCATAATCCAGTGCCAATATTGATAATAAAGAGCTATGCTAAACACTGAAACCACTGATAAAACCACCGCCACAACCTCTCGAACTACCGGAATTTTTTGCAGTTTATGACTGTAAAACCACAGCCAAAAAGCAAATGCCGCGAAGAACAACAACACCCTCCAAGAGGCCAATGCACTAAAAATTAGGCCTAAACCATTAAAAACTAAATAGGTATTCAAACAAAATTCTTTGCTTACCACACGATTAAAAAGTGTTTTATCTGGTCGGTTAATCAAGTCTTTTTCAAAATCATAAAAACTATTGATTATAAAACCTGCCGCCAGCATAAAGGCTGTAGAAAGCACAATAAAATGAAGCTCATAGTCGGCCAACACCTCCCAGTGGTTTTTGTTGGGCGTAAAGACATAGATGGCCGTTACATACTGCACCAATGCTGTAAAAAGTAGCACCGGCCAACGAATAATGGATAACAAGGCAAAAAGTTTTATAACGAAAATGCGATTTTGTCGGCCAAGAATTGACAAAATCTTAGAATGTAAAAACTACCTCAAGTTCGTAGTCTTTCAACCGTTTTTGGGCCTCATCCAAATTTTGGGTGAAACCCAAAAAATAGCCACCACCACCACTGCCGCATAGTTTCAGATAGTATGCATTGCTTTCAATTCCTTCTTTCCAAAGTTTATGAAAAACAGCAGGAATCATTGGGCTGAAATTATTTAAAAGCAACTTGCTTAGTTGTTTTATATTACTAAAAAGTGGTTTAATATCTCGCTTTAAAAATGCTTGAATACACGCATCGTTGTATTTTTTAAACTCTTGTTTCAGCATATTTCTAAAACCTTCGTTTTTCATTTTTTCCATAAAAATATTAACCATCGGTTCGGTTTTTCCGGGTTCTCCGCTGTTAATTAAAAAAATTGCCCCTTTTCCATTGGCATCGGCCTGTGGCAAACCAACGGTTCCCATACTGGTTTTTGATTTAATCAATACCGGAAGATTAAGATAGCAAATTAATGGATCCAAACCTGAGCTTTTACCATGAAAATAACTCTCCATTTGGCCAAAAATTAATTTCAGTTCGGCTATTTCCTTGCTTTTTGGTTTTTCTGCAACTTGCTTTTTATCAGCACTATAGCGGTCGTAAATAGCCGCAACCAACGCTCCTGAACTGCCCACTCCAAACCCTTGCGGAATACTGGAATCAAAACTCATTCCTTTGGCAAGGTCTTTTTCAAATTGTGCCGAATCGAAATTAAAAAGTAATTCGTTTTTGGCCGCCAATTCTTTCAAATAAGTACCAAAAGCCTGCAAATGTTGGTTTGAAACAAGTGTTTCGCCTTCCAGCTTTTGGTTGAATTTTAAGCTACCCTTGTAGGAACTATACGGAATGGAAAGCCCCATAGAATCTTGGATGATTCCATACTCTCCAAACAGAAGAATTTTGGCGTAAAAAAGCGATTCTTTTAACATTCCAATTTGGTTGGACCATTGCCAACTTTGTCGCAAATATATTGCTCATTTGCACAATGTACAAGCAATTCGTTTTTGATTAGTTTCTCTGCCATGTCAATATCTTTTTCTGGATAGAGAATATGCACATTGGCACCCGCATCAAGCGTAAAACAAATGTGGCAGTTATTTTCGACTCTAAATTTTCTTATTTTTTGAATAATAGCCAACGTATTTGGCTCCATTAAAATAAACGACGGATTGCTCGTCATCATCAAAGCATGTAGCATAAGAGCCTCGCTTTCAACAAGTTCAACAAACTCATTCAGATTGCCGGTTTTCAAAATATTTGTCAGGTTAACAATATTTTGATTAGCTATTTCAAATCGTTTTTCGGCAAAAGGATGATTGTTTAACAACGAATGGCCAACTGTACTTGATACGGATTTTTTGCCTTCATGCACTATCAAAATGGTATCTTGAAAGGTGTTGAAAACCGGATGAATTTCATTCATTTTTAACCCAAAATAATCGCTGCTTCCACTTATCTCAGGGTGACTTCCCCACTCTACCACGCCACCATAAACCGACCGACAGGCACTGCCGCTACCAATTCTGGCCAAATTGCTTGCTTCTTGATAAAACTCCTTTTTTAGCAGGTTTTGTTCTTGCAAAAAGGTGCAAACGCATAATGCCAATGCACTCATGCCACTGGCCGAGCTTGCTATTCCGCTGCTATGCGGAAAGGTGTTTTTGGTGTGAATTTCAAAATCAAATTCATCCAAAATGGGATATTCCGTAGAAACGGCCTCAAAAAATTTGACCACTTTGTGTTTAAAATCTTCATTTCTTTTTCCTTCAAAAAAAACAACAATTTGTTGTTCCTGTTCCGACTTTTTCCATCGCAACTCAGTGATTGTATGGCAATTATCCAATGTAAAACTGATGCTGGCATTTGCCGGAAGTTGAAAGCCTTTTTTGCCCCAATATTTAACCAAAGCTATGTTGCTCGGACTCTTCCATTTACATTTTTGTGTGTTCATTTGTTCTGATTCAAAAAATTTGTCATTTGCCCATTTTTCTGGATTGGCCATTATATAATTTGATATTCTATTGTAGTCGTCCAAAGAGCGTATTATGTGGTCATAAAACCTCGGTTGCCAATCAAATTCAATGTTGTTTTTTTTGGCATACGTTGTGACCGCCGATTTGTAACCACGAATAATGGATGCCAAATTTTTTGATTGCGGTGCAAATTGATTGATAGAGACGCGATGCATCGCGTCTTTTTCCGTCGAGACGCGATGCATCGCGTCTTTTTTCGTTGAGACGCGATGCATCGCGTCTCTATCCGGATTGTTCGAATTAAATTCGTTTCTGCCAATAATAATTATTCCATGAATATGGTTCGGCATTACCACAAATTCTACCAATTGCTCATTCATGTCGGGTCGCATTTCTATGGTTTTGAACCATTCGGCATGGGCGATTCTGCCAATTTCCGTTGGTTGCAGAGCCGCAATGCGTTGCGGTTCGTTTGGTTCACGTTTCGGCACGTTTGATTCCGCTTTAGCCGCAACGCGTTGCGGCTCTACGATTATTTTACCGAAATAATTTTTTCTATTTTTGGTGCAAATGGTAACATAATACATGGCCTCATTGGCGTAATCCCAATGATACAATCGTGCCGATGGAATTCGATATTTATTGTTAAACAACAACATTTTTTCCTACCAAACCATCTCCTCCCAACTCAATATGGTTGAATAACCATTTTGGATAAAATAATTTCTATTTTCCTGATTTCCAATACACAAAACAAAATCACCGCCCCATGCCCCCAGCGATTTTATTGCCTTTGGATAGTCGGCAAAAAGATTTTCTTTGATGGTTTTCAATTGTAGTATTTTGGCCAATTTTGTTTCGTGCTCCGTCACATATTCCGTAAATTCTTCAACCGTTTTTGATTGAAAAATCTTATCTGACAAATCACTAAAAAAGGAAACCTGCTCGTCTGTAAAACGTTGCATGTCAACCGATTTTATTGCGTTTTCGGTACTTTGTTTTTCCCCTAAATACACAAAAAACAACTCATTGGCAAATGGAGGCTGCCAATTAATGGTGTGCCATACGGGTTCATTATTTTTAATTTGATAAAACAGAGCTTTGTTTTCTAACCCCACGGCCACGTCATAGCCACTACCCAAAAATGCTGAATGCAACAACTTTATGGCATCCACCTCTGTCCATTGCGACAGGTTGGAAACCAAGGTAGAACTGCTGCCCAAACCCCAGTTTTGGTCGAAATTTAATTCGGTTCGCACGTCAAAACCTTGCCGGTTGAGTCGAACGGTTTTTGAGTTTTCTAAAATAAAAATCAACAGTTTTAGCAACCGATTTGAAATCTCTTCATCCGAAGTGTTCGCAACTTTCCTTTTGGTCATATCAAACGCCGCCTGAAACCATATTCTTCCATCGTTATCAAATGATTTCCATCGAATTAGCCCTCGCCTTTCGGTTTCTTCAACCCACATGGTTTGGCCAAAAACAGTGGGAACGGCTAACGCTTTCGTTCCAAATAAGACAGCATATTCGCCCGAAATGAGTAGCTTTCCTGATGAGTAAAACTTCATTGCACAAAATTAGTCATTCATTAAACCTAAATTTTTAATTTTGGCGGGAAAATAACTTTTTTAAAATGAAGAACTTAGGAATCGGCACTCGCATAAAGCACGAAAAATATGGTCAGGGAATTATTTGCCGCATTGGATTGGAGTATATGTCCATCAGCTTTTTTGAAGGCGGTTTAAGAGAGATTGAACGGACTGACACAAGCTTTGAAATTATTGAGTCCATTGAGCCTGAAAATAACATGATTAGTTTTGACGAAATTGAGGATGCTTTATACCGAATTTTGACAAAACACAGCGATACCTCTGAAATTGTGGAGATTGCCGACCGATGGAAAGGCGGACTTTTGGTGTTGGAGCCCAAAGACCCAAATTTGCAGGTAAAGGAAATTCCAATCGACACTTTTTTCCACAAAATAGTGATGGTGCGTGACAGGCTGCGGGTTTTAGAACAAAATATTAATTCGCATAAAGTGCTGACGGATGATGAAAAAGTGAATTTGCAGCAGTACGTTACCCGCATTTACGGTTCGCTTACTACTTTCAACGTACTTTTTAAAAACAAAGACCATCAGTTTGTGGGAGAAAAATCGGCATAGTCCGCATGACATACAACTTCCATTATTCGAGGGTTTTTGTGTGAGTATTTTATGAGGATACGGTTGTTTTTTAAATCAACTACATACTCTGGTTTTAGCTCTTTTTCTTTAACTATATCCTTTGACCAATTTTCGGGTCGATACGAAACTTCAATGGTAAAGTCGAAATTTGTTGGTTTTACCCACGAAGCATAACAATAGACAGGGTATTTTTTGAGGTGATAGTAGGATTGAAAGTTGACTACTGCGAGCAAAAGGACCACTAAACCAACAAAAAGTCCGACACCTCTCGCATAGCTAATTAGCTCAAAATTAGGGTTATACCTTTTGGTGAGATGCAAAAACCTCAACCTTTTAAAACTTGAGGAAAGTACACCCACCGAACAAAAAAATATCAAAAAAATTCCTAAAGTTGGCAGCATATAAAGATTGTTTAAATCTTCCGAAAACCAATTTACATACGCCAAAATCCACCCAAATAACGACCCAACAAACCAGCCTACTACCCTGTATTTTAAAGGAAATTTTTGGTTTTCGTATTCGTAATAGGCAAGGTCATTTTGCTTTTCTATTTCTGCCCAACGCCTCATTTTTTGGGCAATAGTTTCTGACGAAGAACTGGGTTGTGAGGGTGCCGATTGCTTCGAGGTGTGCCCAACAAAAGGGGTACGCAACTTTAAATCATGATACTGTTTGCTAACCGGATTGGAAAGTATGGAATATGCTTTTGCAATTAGCTTAAATTTTTCTTCGGTATTTGGAATATCTGAAACATCCGGATGATATTTTTTCGCCAAATTTCGATAGGCTCTTTGAATAACCTCATCGTCCGCAAAATCCGGAATTTCAAGTATTTTGTAACAATTAATCACCTATTGTTTTTGGCTTAACAGTCTTTCTATATTCTACTGCGAAAATAACCTTTCTAAGTTTTGCAGAGTTTTTGGCAGCTTTAATGATTTTATTTTTTTCGCACCACCAACTCCATAATTTCAGGGTAGCTTCTCGAATATTTAATGAGTACCCGACCATTTTTATAATCAACAATATGCTCTGAAGTGAGGGTTCTTTCCTTTTTTACTTCATAGCCCTCATCGGTTTTATATAACACCTTGGCATCACTTTTATTAAAGGTATCTTCCCGAAAATGAGCATAGTCATAAACACCATTATATTTTAGCTGAAACTCTTTCCTAAACTTATTTGAAACTCCAAAAATCAATGCAAAAACAAGAGCTACGTACAACCCAAATTGCATTGATTTTCGCTCGAAATTTTGTGATGTTTGATGTTTCAAAAAATCAAACCTGAGTTTTTTATACCAAACATTAATGCAGCCAGCCACCCCAACACCCGATATGCACAAACCAAAAGCTATTGGCATATAGATATTTTCATCAAGCAAATTAACATACCAATATTTGAATGCGATAATACCACCGACAATCATTACCAATACATATCCTGCAATTCTTGATTGATAGGGCAAGTATGCTTCCTCAGCTTCATAAAATTTCAAATCTCTGATTTTTAAAAGCTCCGCTCTACGTCTTTGGCGTGCTTCCAAATCTTTTTGCCTTGCCGCCTCTCTCTTTTGTTGAATTTCGGCAAATGATTCATAAGGCCTTCTCAGCCTATCATCGTGCATTTTTTTACTGTTAGGATGAGAAAGAGTTTGATAGGCCTTGGCAATCAATTTGAATTTTTCTTCGGCATTTGGCAGTCCAGACACATCGGGATGGTATTTTTTTGCCAACATTCTAAAAGACTTCTGAATGGTGTTTTCATCCGAAAAATCAGGGATTTCAAGTATTTTATAACAGTTTATCAAATTTTTGGATTGGTTTTTGAATAATTAAATCAGAAACTTGCTCAAATTTACGTTTAATGCAGAAAACGTTATGTCTTTAAAAAAAGTGTCTTTAAAAAAAACGTTGATTTTTCTATTTGCCATTTGTCTATCGGTGATGGCCGGAGCTCAAAATATTTTGCCCGATAATTTTGATTTTGGCAAAGTAAAAATGTGGAACAATCCAACGGCCAGCTACACATTTACCAACAATACGAGCCAAAGGGTAGCCTTTTTGCCCATTACCTATCAGCGAAATTTGTACATCGATTTACCCCTCCAATACATTGCCCCCGGCCAAACCGTAACCATAGAAGCTGTTTTTTATACAGAGGCTAAAGGCAGCTTTTCTGTGAGTCAACCCCTTTATTTGAGCGGGCATAGTGAGCCTATTTATTTAAAAATGTCGGGAAGAATCCAATCTTTTCATCCAGAAGCACAGATGGCTTGCCCGGTTATGAGCCAAAAAAATAAAGTGGAAGCTCTAAACGGAGTAACCAACATTATTGTAAAAGATAAAGAATCTGGCAACGTGCTGAACAATGTGGACATTATGCTTGCCGGATCGAAAAAAAATTATTTGATAGAACACACAAAATCAAACACCACAACCATCAGCGATATACATATTGGATTGTATTTTATTGAAATTTCAAAAAGCGGTTATTTAAGTTTAAAAACCGAAAGCTACATTAATAAAAATACAGGAACCCTGATTTATGAATTACAAAAAGACCCCAATGCAGGTGTAATAGAAGATGAAGAAATCGTGGAAAGCGACAGTACCACAGAGGTAAAAGAAATTGGGAAAGCGGATGCATCGGAGTGGGAGGACATAGAAAAATTGAGACAAATAATGAACGAACGTTTTAAGGGTAAAAAGATTATTGAACAGGACGTTACGGTGATTAATGAAGACTCTCTACAACCACCGGCAAAAATTGAAATTGTACCCGAAACGACCAAAAAAGATACGTCAACATCCGGCGACTTTGCCTCTGACGGCACACTGAACAAAGCCAAATATGCCAGCAACAATATCGTATTTTTGATAGATGAATCATCGAGCATGGCAAGCCATGGCAAGATAGACATGCTAAAAACCTCCATGAAAAATTTGGTAAGTATCTTAAGAGAGCAGGATTTGGTAACCATCGTGGTTTATTCAAGAACCGCAGAAATACGAATGGAATCGACCTCCGGAAATCAAAAGGATAAAATAAATAGTGTTATAGACAACTTGTTTCCCAAAGGCATGTCCTATGGCGATGAAGGTCTGGAAATGGCATATAGCATTGCTCGCAAAAATTTTATTGAAGGTGGAAATAATCAAGTTATTCTTGCAAGTGATGGCGTTTTCAATTCACCATACAACAATCCTAAGAACTTACTAAAAGACGCTAAAAGCAACTCGAACAAAGGCATTTACACAACCACTTTGGGGTTTGGGAACAGTCAGTCTGCATTAAATTTCATGCAACAACTCTCGGAAAATGGCCGCGGTAGTTTTATCAAAATAGAAACTGAGCAACAAGCCAAATCGGCACTAACAACCGAAATTATGAAAAACGCCATCCGGTAAATGAACGTTTGTTCAATGTCATTTCTATCAGCATATTTCCCACACATATTTATTGAGAGGGCTTTTGAAATATTTTTGCAACCATTGTAAAAAACATTTATTGGATGAAAAAATCTGTTACTCTTTTATTTACGTTGGCACTCGTAACCATTGCTTTCCATGCTTTTACAAACCAAAGTGGCCCCGGTGGAAAACTTGCGAACGACCCGGGGGCGGGAAACTGCACCCAATGTCATACAGGCACGGCGTTAAATGGTGGTAGCGGCTCGCCAAACAACATTCAAATATCGGGCAACTTTTCTGGTGGAGGCTATATACCCGATTCGACGTATAATGTTAAAATAACTTTCACACAATCAAGCATTAGCAAGTTTGGGATAAATGCAACCGCCTTATATTCAAGCGATTCATCCACAATGGCGGGTAGTTTTACCATAACCAGCAACCGATTGCAGAAAAGAACAACTACTATTGGCGGAAAATCAAGACAATATGTTGAACAAACATCCACAGGTTCATCAGCAACTTCTACTAATACGGCAGAATGGGCATTTCAGTGGAAAGCTCCAAGCACCAACGTGGGTGATATCTGGTTTTATGTTGTTACCATGTCGGCCAATGGAAATGGTCAAAACTCGGGAGACCAAGTTTATTTTAGAAAAATTGTTATAAACCCATCTTCCCTTCTACCTGTGGCAACGGCCACTGCCTCTAATTCAAACCCTTGTTCTGGAGAAACGGTAAATTTTACGGGCAGCGGCACCAACTCCCCTACAAGCTATAGCTGGGTATTTCCTGGCGGCTCTCCCTCGGTTTCATCTGCCCAAAATCCCTCTGTTTCTTTTACTTCAGCAGGAAAAAAATATGTAACACTTCAAGTTACCAACGCCAAAGGCATAAGCAATAAGGATACTGTAATTGTAGATGTAAAAAAACCTTTAACGGCCTTTATAGCAGGTGGAAATACTCAAACTATTTGCCCAGGAGATTCGGTTGAATTGACCGCCAGTTTATTTTCGGGCTACTCCTATAATTGGTCGAACGGAGCAACAGGAAATAAAATTTTTGCAAAAAAAGCAGGCGACTACTATGTAGTAGTTGACGATGGAAGTTGCTCAAAAATAAGCAATGTGGTTACCGTATCTCATTATACTGTTCCCACACCCACCATAACCCCGTCTGTTGCCGATTCTATTTGCAGAAATGGCACATTGACTTTGACTTCTACTACAGGTTATGACAGCTTTTATTGGTATAACAAATTTGCACAAATAGCCTCATCCACCACCAACACGCATACACTTACTGTCGATTCGGGTTCGAGCTATCGAGTACGTGCTTGGACCTCCAACCACTGTTTATCAGCCTTTAGCGACTCGGTTGAGCTAAAAACGGTAAAAGCAGAAGATGGCCCCGTGATTTCATGCAAAAACACACAGCCTTTTAGCCTTGATTTTGGCTGGACGGTAGCAACACACAACGGCGTTCAAATAAGCTTAGACAGCGGCAAATCTTGGAAAGCTCCAAGCTCAGGAACTATGGGTTTAACCCACAGCATGAGCGGATTAGACCCTGAGACAGATTATCAACTTATGGTACGTGCCATTTTAGGAGTACCATGCAATTTTTCGGAAGCCAGCACGCAGGTCTGCAGAACCGGAAAATGCAGTCCAATTAATGCTCAGGTAGTGTCCGATACTGCAATTTGTAGCGGTGAAGATGTGAATGTAGTTGTTCACGGATTGGCCAACGAAGAGTATTCGCTAAATTTTGAAGGAGGAAATCATTTCAAGGATACAGCCTTCCAGTTTAGTCCAGGGCAAACGGCTACTCATATACTTTATGTTACAGACTCCACTCTTTTAGGCTGTCCGCCAAAAAAATTGAGTTTTAAAGTTAGGGTTGACAACATCTCTACCCCTATTTTAAAAACCCAAAAAACCGGAAATATTTTTTGCGAAGGAGACACCATTATATTTACTGCCTCAAGTGGAAATGAAACATACCGGTTTTTTGTAAATGGAAATCTTCGCTCTACACAGTCCGACAGTTTCTATTTCGAAAGCACCTTTGCCAACGGAGATTCTGCCTTTGTTGAGGTTGAGAACGGGCAATGCTCGGCCACTTCTGATTTAGTTCACTTATTGGTTGCTGCCACTCCCACTGCCACATTTACCTATTCCAGAGTGCATAAGTTGTACACCTTTATTCCGGACAATGCCTTTTATAAAAGCTATAATTGGGATTTTGGCGATGGATTTACAAGCGTTTTGCAACAGCCCGATCACAATTTTGGAACAAGTAGCAACTCAACTAAAAATGTAAAATTGGAGGTAACCGACAATAATGATTGTGTGAATTTACATTCAGAAGACGTTGTAATTCCTGATTTTTCCGGTATAGAAATTTTGCAGAACGACAATGTTGCTATCTTCCCAAATCCGGCCTTTCAAACGGTCAATGTTCATCTGAAAAATGCATCGGAAACTCAATCGCATGTAAAAATTTATACACTTTCTGGCAACGTGGTTTATAGTTCTTTATTTGAAACGTTGGATTTTTCGATTGATTTAACCACTTTTGCAGGAAGTTTGTATGTTATAGAAATTCAAAACGGCGAAATAAATAGTCGCCAGCTTTTGATAAAGAATTAATCAAAGGTGAAATATTAACGTGCTCGGGGGAGGAAGCTTCTCCGGGCTTTTTTTATGCAAAAAATTTCTTGTTAAATTCTTTCTCTCGTTGCTCTAATTGGTTTAGAAATTTTTTGCTTTCTGCGGTGTTTTGATTTAGCAATACATGATTTTTCATTACCAAAATTGGTTTCCATAAATGCACCATTTCTTTGGTTTCTTCATCTAAAACGTTCTCACAAAACCTCTCCCATACATACTCAATGGCCAAATTGTTTGGGTGTACAAAGTCTTTTTCAAAAAATCGGTAGTCACGTAATTCATCCATCACTATTTCGTACGACGGAAAATAAAAGCAGTTGTCATATTGAGAAACTAATTGCTGCACAGCCAAATGCAAAACCGACTTGCTCAGATTATTTTCATGCAATCCATCACGCACATATCTTACCGGGCTAACTGTAAAAAGATATTGGGCGTTCATCGACCGATTAATTACCTGAGAAAATGCCCCAACAATTTCATCCACTTGTAGCATTCTTTTTTGAAAATGATTTGCCGGAAATTTGTGGCAATTTGCAACCACCTCACCATACTTTTCATATACCCATGCCGACCCCAACGTGACTATTATATTTACCTTTGGTTTACTTATTATGTCAATCATTTCTGACTGATTTTTATTAATCTTATTGATTAGCATTTGCCTGTCGGTATGGCTATGGCAGCCATGATGATGCCACGAATACCAAACATCATTGAGAAAAACTAAATCATTTTCAGAATAAGGTGTCATTTGCAAGGCTCTTTGTAGAGATGCGGCAATAGATATTGGATTATAAACTATTCCGTTTGGGTTATTGCATACTTTAAAACAATGGTTCGCGAGGTTTTTGGCCATGTTTTCGCTAAAACAAGAACCAATCGCCATAATTGGTATTTTGTAATTAATAATTGGCTGGATTGGCGGACTAAAATCTATTTTAAACTTCATGACACCCTTTATTATACAAAAAAGCCCCCGCCTGCGGCGGGGGCTTATATCATTTATGAATTTCTAAATTATTCACATTTGTAAGAAAAGCTGGTAACTGTAGTTTCACCAAAAACAGTTGCCGTTCTTTTCGTTGGCAAATTATCTGAGTTGTATTCGTAAGTAGCACTAACACCAATTGGAATACCACCAAATTCGATTATACCACCGTTCATATTATCTTTCAAAAGAGAAAAAATGTCGGAAAAATCAGTATAAATAGTTGGCAATCCATATAGTGGATTTGTTTTGCCGTCAGTTGCACTAACCGTAATTGTTGATACGTCATCCACATCTTTATCTAAAACGCCATCATCATCAGCATCCTGAATCATATATACTTTTGTCAATTTACCTGAAGTATAAGTGTATTCATAACTTGAATACAAAACATCAGAAGGGTCTTCTACCACAAAGTTGTCAACCATTTTAATTGTTCCATCCGTATTGTAGCTAATGTTGTAATATTCCCAAACATCGGCTCCATCATAAACATCTACTCGCGTAACTTGGCTACCAGTGTACACCAATTTGTAAACATCTCCCACTGAACCGTCAGAGCTGCTTGATATTTGAGCAAGTTTACCGCTTTCGTATGTATAAACGTATTTAAAAGAGCCAAACGAATCTGTGTTGCTCAATTCCACCAAATTACTGCCATCCCAAGTATAGGTGGTTTTAGAACCATCATCATCCATAGTTTCAGAAACTCTACAGGTTTTTGTTGGAGTTGGGTCAACCGAATCATCTTTACATGAGCCGAAAAACAATGTGCTGCACACCACTCCGGCAATTGCCAATTTTTTAATTACTTTCATTCTTAAAACTTTATTTTATTAAGTGATGCAATATTACCAAATTGTTTTCACTATACCACACCCCTCTATTTTCTGACGTAAATCTTAAATTATTTATCCAAAAAATTGAATACTACTGCCAAAATGTCACTCACATATTTACCTTTGCAACACATTTTTAGAAGTGGTAAAAAAACAAATTTACATAGAGAGTTACGGCTGTGCGATGAATTTTTCGGACAGCGAAGTGGTTGCCTCCATCATGGCAGAGAGCGGATACGAAACCACTAATAATGAGGAAAATGCGGATGTGGTATTCTTGAATACCTGTTCTATTAGAGATAATGCGGAACAAAAAATACGACACCGACTCAATCATTTAAGAAACAACAAAAAAAGAAATAACCACTTGGTTGTAGGTGTTTTGGGGTGCATGGCCGAGCGGCTAAAAGACCAACTGATGGAGCAAGAAAAACTGGTGGATATAGTGGTTGGCCCAGATGCCTACCGAGATTTGCCAAAACTTGTGGCCGAAGTGGAAGACGGAGACAAAGCCATCAATGTTATTCTTTCTCTTGAAGAAACGTATGCCGAAATAACCCCCACCCGACTGAATAGCAATGGGGTAACGGCTTATATCAGCATTATGCGTGGCTGCGACAATATGTGCAGCTTTTGTGTGGTGCCTTTTACCCGAGGCCGAGAACGAAGCCGAGAGCCGGAAACCATCGTTCGGGAGGCAACAGAGCTTTTCAATGCCGGCTACCGAGAGGTTACCCTGCTCGGACAGAATGTGGACAGCTATTTATGGTTTGGCGGAGGCCCAAAAAAGGATTTCAAAAAACTAACTAAAGAGGAAAAAGAAAACTCTGTAAACTTTGCTCAACTTTTAGAAATGGTAGCTAAAGTAAATCCACAGCTCAGAGTCCGTTTCTCCACCTCACACCCAAAGGATATTACAGATGACGTGCTTTATACCATGGCAAAATATCCAAACATTTGTAAATACATTCACCTTCCTGCACAGTCTGGCAACAGCAGAATTTTGGAAAAAATGAACCGAACCTACGACCGAGAGTGGTATATGGAAAAGGTGGAACGCATTCGACAAATAATTCCGGAATGTGGTATTAGCTGCGATATCATTGCAGGTTTTTGCACCGAAACGGAAGAGGAACATAACGACACCTTATCTTTAATGAAATGGTCTGATTTCGACTTTTCATACATGTATTACTACAGCGAACGCCCTGGCACTTTGGCCGCCAAGAAATATGCCGATGATGTTCCTTTGGAAACAAAAAAACGAAGATTGACGGAAATAATTGATTTGCAAAACGAAGTATCGAAAAGAAAAAACAAAGAACGAGTTGGAAAAATTGTGACGGTTTTGATTGAGTCTGAATCAAAACGCTCGGCAGACGATTGGATGGGCAAATGTGACCAACATATTGTTACAATCTTTCCAAAAGAAAACTACGAAAAAGGTCAATACGTTGATGTGCAGATTGAGAAATCAACCACCACCAGCCTTATTGGAAAGGCTGTAGGTTTGACCTCTTTTGAAAATGCCGAAAAACCAAAATTGGCAGAAACGGAGGTAGTTCGATAATGGATTTGCAACAAATTAAGCAACGATTTGGCATTGTAGGAAACTCGCCACGACTAAATTATGCTTTGGAAACAGCCGTTCGAGTGGCACCCACCGACATCACCGTTTATATACAAGGTGAAAGCGGCGTGGGTAAAGAATCTTTTTCAAAAATTATTCATCAGCTTAGCAACAGAAAGCATGGGCCTTTTATAGCCATCAACTGTGGAGCTATACCGGAAGGAACAATAAATTCAGAGCTTTTTGGACACGAAAAAGGTGCTTTTACCGGTGCCATAGACAGCCGAAAAGGATATTTTGAAACCGTAAACGGAGGAACCATATTTTTGGACGAAGTAGGCGAATTGCCACTCGAAACGCAATCAAGATTATTGAGGCTATTAGAAAATGGAGAATACATAAAAGTAGGTTCCTCAAAGGTGCAAACTACCGATGTACGTGTAATTACGGCCACCAACAAAGACCTATTTGTCGAAACCCAAAACGGGAAGTTCAGAGAAGATTTATACTACCGCCTTTCTACTCTGCCCATAAAAGTGCCTGCATTGCGTGAGCGTCCGACCGACATTTTGCTTTTGTTTAAGAAATTTTCGTTCGATCTGGCCGAAAAATATCATTCGCCAGAGATTGAATTGGATGCCGATGCAGAAAATTTATTGATGAAATATGCTTGGCCGGGAAACATTCGGCAATTGAAAAATTTGGCCGAACAGCTTTATGTATTAGAGCAAAATAAGCTGATTTCCGCAATGACTCTGAGTCAATACCTACCAGACGGCAACAACCGTTTACCTGCAATTGCATCACATTCCAATAGCAGTGGAAATGATTTTTCTGAAAGAGACATTTTTTATAAAGTGCTTTTCGACATGAAAAATGAAATGTCGGATTTAAAAAAGATTGTGCTTGAACTACTCAAAAAAAGTGGCTCAAAAGAAGAAATTGTTCAGGGCAATCAGGCCATTATTCAACGTGTATTGGCCGAGGCTGGTAGCCCTTCAAACGATTATTCATCCGAAATTACCATCAGCAGAAATATGGATGAGGAGGATCAGAACAACGACCACCATCACTTTATAATTGAGCCCGATGATGCGGTAAATATGGAAGAAAACCTTTCGCTTGAACAAAAAGAAGAAGAATTGATAAAAAAAGCTCTGCTTAAAAACAATGGCAAACGAAAGCGTGCCGCACGAGATTTGGGCATTTCTGAGCGAACATTGTATCGAAAAATAAAACAATATGAACTGGAATAAAACGAGCATATTTTTGTTTCTTATTTCGGCAAGCTTGTGGTCGTGTTTCTACAGCTTTAAAGGCGTTTCTATACCGGCAGAGATAGAATCTTTTAGTGTTGATTTTATTGAAAATAATGCCTCAATTGTTAACCCTGCCTTGAGCCCCATGATTACTAACAAACTTCGGGACCAATTTTTGAGGCAGACAAAATTGAAAATGGTTGGAGAAAACGGCGACTATGCTTTTAGCGGATACATCAGCGACTATCAGGTAAAAGCCATGGGGTCGAGCACCACCACAGGTGCAACCCAGAACCAACTGAGCATTACGGTTCACATAAAACTGGTGAGCGAAAAAGCCCCGAGCAATGCTTTTGAAACCAATTTTACGAAAACTGAAAGTTTTGATGCCAGCAAAAACCTATCGGATGTTGAATCAGAACTTATCGAGACGATATCTGACAATTTAGTTCAGGAAATATTTAATAAATCTGCAAACAATTGGTAACTTTTTTTTGACAGCTACCGACATCATATCTTTTGTTGAAAGTCCTGAAAAATTGGGGCATGAACAGTTTTTGTCGATTGTTGAATTTCAAAAAAAATATCCCTGGTTTTCAACCCTGCATACCTTAGAGGCACGTTGTCTTAAAAATGAAAAGAAATTTACCCTAAAAAAAGCGTTAAAAAAAGCATCACTTTTTGCCGGAAATAGAGAAGTTTTGTACGCCTTTTTGCACGATGAAAAGCAAAAATCACTTCAATCGGTAACCACAGAAAAAGAAACTGTTTCAGCCATTTCCGAACCAAAAACGGTTGACGCAGCAGACGTTTTGGTAGAAACTGTCGAGGAAATTCTACCAGAAATACCCATGGAAGAAATTATTACACCTATTGAGGAATCGGTTGTGGAAATTGCAGTCCCAAAAGTGGATACACCCGAATCTATTGAAAAGGAAAATCCGAAAAAACCCGTGGTTACACCGGTTTATGACCCATTAATTGAATTACAAAAATTTGTCAAAGGAGATACAAATGAGTCTAAAGTTGTAAAGAACATTCCGCTGGATGAAACCCCAACCCCAAAACCCAAACCGACAAACGAAAAACATGGATTTTTGGATTGGTTGAGTGAATTGGATGCCCCTGAAGAAACCAAAAAACCCAAACCTCGACCCCTCATAATTAGTGATGAAGCAAAAGAGCTTTTAGAAAATTTCATCAAAAACCGACCTCAAAAAGCGAAAATTCGGATAAATTTAGACAAAACAGAAATTGCCAAAAGCTATGAAAATCAAATTGTTACCGAATCTTTAGCCGATTTGCACCTAAAACAAAAGAGACCCGACTTGGCATTAGATATTTATGAAAAATTGAGGTTGCAAATTCCCGAAAAGATGGCTTATTTTGCAGCCCTTATCGAAAAAATAAGAAAAGAACATAATTTAGAATAAAAGAACAATGTATAATCTCATCGTAATATTGGCCATCATTGTAAGTATCGCACTTATTTTTATTGTTTTAATTCAAAAACCAAAAGGTGGCGGTATTTCTTCTAACTTTTCGGCTGCCAACCAAATTATGGGAGTTAAAAAAACCAACGATTTTGTTGAAAAAGCTACTTGGGGTTTAGCCATTGCTCTTTTGTTTTTGACTTTGGTAAGCAACTTGGTTGTTCCCGGAACCAAATCAAGCGATGTTGAAAAATCGGGTGTTGAGGATGTAAACTTGGATATTCCTAACATTCCTAATACGGCACCTGAACCAAACAATGCCCAAAATGGTAACAACGGTGATGTACCTGTTGGAACCCCATAATTCAAAATTTACTGACACAAATTTTCTTAAACTGCCATTCTGACCCACCTTTTTGACGTATCGTCAGCAGAATTTGTTTTGGCACAAAAAATGAGATTTGGCCAATAAAAAAATACACGTTTAAATAATTGTAGATATGAAAATTCAACCATTAGCAGACAGAGTTTTGGTAGAACCTGCGGCGGCAGAAGAAAAAACAGCGGGCGGAATTTATATTCCTGACACCGCAAAGGAGAAGCCTCAAAAAGGCACGGTTGTGGCCGTTGGCCCCGGAAAAAAAGATGAACCAACGACTGTAAAGGTTGGTGATTTGGTGCTTTATGGAAAATATTCAGGCACAGAACTTCAGGTAGAAGGAAAAGACTATTTGATGATGCGGGAATCAGACATCCTTGCAATTGTTTAATCTAAATTTCAACGAAAAAAGAACAAAAAATGGCAAAACAAATTCATTTTAATGTAGATGCTCGCGATGGTTTAAGAAGAGGTGTTGATGCCTTGGCCAATGCGGTAAAAGTAACGTTGGGTCCAAAAGGAAGAAACGTTGTTATAGACAAAAAATTCGGTTCACCCACCGTTACGAAAGACGGTGTGAGTGTTGCCAAAGAAATAGACCTTAAAAACCCCATTGAAAATATGGGTGCACAAATGGTAAAAGAAGTTGCCAGCAAAACGGCTGATATTGCCGGAGACGGAACAACTACTGCCACCGTTTTGGCTCAAGCCATTGTAAGTGCAGGATTAAAAAATGTGGCCGCCGGAGCCAACCCCATGGATTTGAAACGAGGAATTGACAAAGCGGTTACCGCTGTTATTGCCAATTTGAAATCTCAATCGCAAACCGTTGGAGATGATTTTAAGAAAATTGAACAAGTTGCTTCAATTTCTGCTAACAACGACGAAGTAATTGGTGCCTTGATTGCCAATGCTATGCAAAAAGTAGGTAAAGACGGGGTAATAACTGTTGAAGAGGCAAAAGGTACAGAAACTGAGGTAAAAACAGTGGAAGGTATGCAATTTGACAGAGGCTATCTAAGTCCATACTTTGTAACCAATGCTGAAAAAATGGAAGCCGAGTTGGACAATCCATTCATTTTGATTTACGACAAAAAAGTAAGTACAATGAAAGAAATGCTTCCAGTGCTTGAGCAAACTGCTCAAACAGGAAAGCCATTGTTGATTATTGCAGAAGATGTAGAAAGTGAAGCTCTTGCTACATTGGTTGTAAACAAAATAAGAGGCTCGCTCAAAGTTGCAGCTGTTAAAGCTCCAGGCTTTGGCGACCGAAGAAAAGCCATGTTGCAAGATATTGCCGTATTAACAGGTGGTACAGTTATTTCGGAAGAACAAGGTCAAAAGTTGGAAGATGCTACTTTGCACCACCTCGGAACTTGCGAAAAAGTGGTTATTGACAAAGAAAACACCACCATTGTAAATGGTGCCGGACAAAAAGCCGACATCAATGGTAGAATTGGTCAAATCAAAGCTGAAATTGAAATCTCTACCAGCGATTACGACAAAGAAAAACTTCAAGAACGTTTGGCCAAATTGAGCGGCGGTGTTGCCGTTCTATACATTGGTGCTGCCTCTGAGGTGGAAATGAAAGAGAAAAAAGACCGTGTTGACGATGCCTTGCACGCCACAAGAGCGGCCGTAGAAGAAGGCATTGTTGCCGGTGGCGGTGTAGCCTATGTTCGTGCAATCGAGGCTTTGGCTGATTTGAAAGGAGAAAACGACGACCAAAGTACAGGTATTCAAATTATTAGAAGAGCTGTAGAAGAGCCATTGCGTCAAATTGTACACAATGCGGGTGGCGAAGGTTCGGTAGTTATACAAAAAGTAAAAGAAGGTAAAGGCGACTTTGGATACAATGCCCGCACCGAGCAATACGAAAACTTGATTGGTGCAGGCGTAATTGACCCAACAAAAGTGAGCCGTGTGGCATTAGAAAATGCAGCTTCAGTGGCCAGTATGTTGTTGACCACCGATTGCATTATTGCTGACGAACCGGAAGACGAAAAACCTCATGGAATGCCAGACATGGGCGGCATGGGTGGAATGGGCGGCATGATGTAATCTGCCTTTTCGGAAATACATTTAAAAAAATCCCCGACTGTTGGTCGGGGATTTTTTTTTGTACTTTCGCTAAAAGAGATTGATTTTGAAGAGATTCTTTTGGCTATCTATACTTTCCTTTTTACTATTTCAATCTAATTTGGAATTGTACGGACAATTGCCCGAAAAATATGATGTTATAATGCATCGGGGTTATGATGACACCTTGGTTGAATACGACACATCAATACCCCTTAGCTATCTGACTCAAGATTGTGACAGGTTCGAAGGAGTTCCAAATTTTGAATATTTTGTTCGATTTAATTATAAACCTTTCAATCAAAGACTAATCAATGATACCACGCTCATGTTCAGGAGCGATTCTGTGCTAATAACCATCCGTACCAAAAGCGTTGACTCCGCTCGGTTTATGGAAAAATACTTTTCTGATTCTGCCTACTTAAATCAGTGTTTGGGCGTAGATGAGTCTATTTTACATCCACCCACTCACCAATTTTCGAGCATTACCATACAAATTGATGGTGAAAAGTTGACCACCAAAACTCATTTCATTTCAAATTTATACTCACCAAACCTAGAATACATGAATGTTTATCGTACAGAATCTGGCAACTTTTTGTTGGCAACCGAAAACTCCGAGGGTCTTACGTTTTATTATGCACTTTTTGTGTATGATATATCCGGTAACTTGAAGGAAAAAATCATTAAAAATGTTCTATAGCTCGAGCCACACATTTCTGTCCTCGATTCAAACGACACCGCATATTCTCAAAAATCCATTCCCTTACAAAAACATATTGCTTTTCGTTTAAACAAAGTGGTAACTTTGATACTATGAATTCAAAGAAAATTTTTGTATCAGCATTTGTTGTAGTTTTTATAAACGTACTGGCCTCTGCTCAAAATTACATTGATACAATCTATTCAATAAAAACTGAAACTGACATTGAATATGGCAAAATGGTCGATTTTGCGGGCACTGAACGTTCGCTGAAATTAGATATTTCATACCCAACAAATGATACCGCCCCGATTTGTGGACGACCGCTTATGGTTATTGTGCATGGCGGGGCCTGGATGGCCGGACACAAAGCAGAAGGCTACCCACCTACAATGCGTGAACATTTTGCCAAACGCGGCTACACCACTGCATCTGTTGACTATAGATTGGGGTTATTTCATACCGAAAAATTGGTAAACTGCAATATCCCGAATTGGAACTGTTTTAATACTACCGACTCCAGCGAGTGGTATCGGGCAAACTACCGAGGCATCCAAGATGTGTATGGTGCCATTCGGTATTTGGTGCAAAATGCAAAAAAATATCAAATAGATGCCAATCAGGTATTTTTAGTAGGCGAAAGTGCCGGAGGTTTTGTGGCAATGGGCGTTGGATTTATCGATGACTCTACCGAAATTTTGACCAGCCTTATTGCAAATTTGGGCAATGCCCCAAAGCCCAATAAGTTGTATGAATCTCCCTGCCTAAAAACCGTTGGCCTCGCTGTTTCTGTTGATTCGATGGTGCTTTCTCGACCCAACTTGGGTGATTTAAAAGGTACGCTCAACTACTCAACAACACCTTTCACCATCAAAGCGGTCGGTAATTTTTACGGAGGTGTTTTCAACAATATCTTTGAATCGCACGGTTCAAAATCGCCGGATTTATACACCTACCACCAACCCTGCGATTTGATTGTGCCATACAACCATCAACGACTTTTGGCCGGATATGTATCGTGCATGCAAGGTTTTCCGGCAAATTGCGGAAATATAATTAACAGACCGTGGGCGTATGGAAGTGCCGGATTTACGGCACTTATCGATACTCTCAAAAAACAGTCAAAACCAACATGCAACTATTTTTTTGACAAAACCACCAATAATTATAACTGTTTGCAACAAACCAACACTGCCTGTCACGCCATCGACAACTTCTCGCTTAGAACAGAAAATATGGCTAAATTTTTTGCCCAACGGATAGATTCTTGTAACATTTCGGGTATTGCAAAAATGCCCCTAACAAATGCTATTCATATACAACCAAACCCAACCAATGCCGTAGTTTCAGTCATTTTTTCAGAAGAAATTGCATCGGCCAAAATTTCTATTTTTGATGTACATGGTTTGAAAATTAAAGAAATGGATTTTAGAAATTTAAAACAAACGGACGTTGATTTATCGGCATTTTCGGATGGATTTTATTTTTTTAAGTTCGAATTGAATAATGAATATTTCGTGTCAAAACCTATATTGAAATCGGATGACAGAAATTGAATTCACTAATACCGTTCTTAGTTTTGAAAAAACGGAAGAGAAACCGCATTTCGACAGAACGGCATTTAAAGTGATTGGTAAACGCATTTTTGCCACCCTGCACAGTCCCACTAAAACAGCAAACCTCAAGCTTCCGTTGGCCGAGCAATCTGTTTTTAGCAATTTTGGTGATGCTATTTATCCCGTAAACAACAAATGGGGGTTGCAAGGTTGGACATGTTTTGAAATTGACAACTTACCCCATGATTTGTTGCTTCATGCCTTAGAAATAGCATATAATCATGTTTTTGATAAGAAGTAAGTTGAGTTAATTGAATGATTTTAGAGAGATTAAAGACGTATCAACGGAATGTATTTGTCAGTCACAATTAGAAATAGATGAGATTTCGCCTTAAATTTGATACATAAAATTAGGATGATTGAATGAAAAACAAATATGTAAACTTCATATCCGACCAACATTTGTTGGCCTGTATAGGGAATCTTCACAAAGCATACTTGAAGGCGAAAAACAACATCACAAAGAAGAATTTTTACTCAAACAAGGTTGACACAATCAAATTGACCTTCGACTCAAAATTCAATGACATTGAAGAAGAAAAGTTAATTCAATCAGAGATTCTAAGACAAATTGACAAATCAATCAATAACTCAATCGGAACTTTTCACGAACAAATTTTGGGCGGCATAAAAGGCTATGAAGCGGGCAATTTGAGCGGTTATGACGTCAAAGCAACTGACAACACTTTGTTTGCTGACATAAAAAACAAACATAATACTATGAACAGTAGTGCATCCGAAGCACTCTTTCAAAAGTTAAAACGATATGCAGACGATTACAAACAAGCAAAATGTTATTGGGTGCAAATTCTTGCTAAAGGCAGTTTTTGTGAATTGTGGAGCGGAGACATAAATGGCAAAGAATACAGCCATAGCAGAGTCTATAAAATTTCGGGTGACCAATTTTATGCTTTGCTATCAGGGCAACAAGATGCAATGTTTCAATTATACAAAGTTCTTCCAGGTGCAATCGAAGACTATCTGAAATCAGTTGAAGAAACCGAAGAAATTGTTAAAAACTCTGCTTTGGAAGAAATTAAATCAGAAACTAAAACCAGCAAAAGAACAATTTTAGACCAGATCACTTTTGAAAACTACAGCTACTATCCTGGTTTTGACAGGCTGTAGTACTGATTCAAAAATTTTATAATCGAATATCCAACCTCTGTACCCAGATTAACAGGAACAGCATTTCCAATTTGTTTATATTGTTGTGCCATAGAACCCTCAAAAGCCCAATCATCGGGAAAAGTTTGGATACGAGCGTATTCTCGAACTGTAAACGGCCGAGTTTCCTCAGGGTGGCATCTTTCCGTTTGTTTTTGTGCAGGACTACAAGTTAAGGTTAAACAAGGCTCATCCCAACCAATACGCCTTGCAATTCCAGTTTTTCCTCCGCCTAAATGAAAACTTCCACCCATAAACTCTTTTTGAATATCAAGTGGTAAATCACGCCAATATCCTTTTTGCGGAACTAAATCTAAAACAGCTTTTTTGCTTTGTGGGTATTTTGCACCAGGCGACTTTGGAACATTGGTATCGTAAAGTTCGCCTTTCTTTAAAGCATCTTTTAAATTATAGATTTTATTGTGCGGTTTCGGATATTCATATTTCAACTGTATGTCTTTTCTGATACCAACCAATATTAAACGCTCGCGTTTTTGTGGCACTTTATAGTTTATGGCTTTTAAAATTTGGACAGGAACAACATTATATCCAATTTCATCTAAAATTGAAATCATTCCCTGCAGAGTTTTTCCATTATCGTGACTAAGTAAACCGCGAACATTTTCTCCAATACAAATGGGCGGGTTAACTTCTTTGACAACTCTTGCAAACTCATAAAATAAAGTTCCTCTTGCATCAGCGAACCCCAGTTTTTTACCTGCATAACTGAACGCCTGACAAGGAAAACCACCAGTTACCACATCAACCGAATTATGATATTCGGTAAAGTCAAAGTTTTTAATATCGCCCTCCAGAACTCTCCAGTTTGGACGATTTTTTCGCAAAGTTTGACAAGCCCACTTATCAATCTCATTCAATGCGACACATTTCAATCCGGCTTTTTCCAAACCAACTGCCAAGCCACCAGCTCCTGCAAACAATTCTAAAACAGTATATTCATTATGCGGTTCAATATAATTAGAAACAGTGTCTTTGATTTCGTGGCTGAAAAAATCAGCAAAAAGTGTTTCGACTTGTTCTCGCCTATAAACTCGGTAGTTGCTCATTGGCTCGCGGACAGCAGACAGCTTGCCTTCCCTATCCCAACGCCTAAGCGTTTCTTTGCTTTTTCCAATAAGTTCAGATGCTTCGGACAACGACAAATATTCTTTCATAACCAAGTTATTTAACCTTATACAATGGTTACAAATTTACAGGTAAAATTGCAACATTCAATACCCAAATAAAAATCATAATCTTTGCATGAAAAAGAACTAATGGTTTCTATCGGATTTTATGCACTTACAATCATTATGGTTTCCTCCATCGGCCTATTGATTTATCAATCTACCAAATCGAAAAAAGCACTTTTGATTTTCGTAAGCCTTATGGCGGTTTGGTTCACCTACGTCTATCTTATCAGCAAATTCGGCATTTTGAACAACCTTGCCATGCCGCCAAAAGTGCCTGTTTTGGTGGTTTTACCCATAATGGCAATTCTTATTGGAGTTGTATTT
Organism: Flavobacteriales bacterium; assembly: GCA_020635395.1. Classification (NCBI taxonomy): domain Bacteria; kingdom Pseudomonadati; phylum Bacteroidota; class Flavobacteriia; order Flavobacteriales; species Flavobacteriales bacterium. Next base: position 833,644 of record JACJZV010000001.1, on the reverse strand, counting down.
TCAAACCGGTTCAAACCGGTTTTAACTAACTCCTCACTTTATAAACCGGTCTTTTTTCAATCGTTTAGAATTTTGGTAGAGCTTTTAATTTTTGGGGCATACCTCAAAGGCGTTTTCCCAAAACAAGCCACCTTTGAAGGATACAATTTTGATATTTTAGTCGGAATTTCCGCAGTTATAATTGGATTTTTGCTTTGGAAAACCAAACTCCGAAAAAAAGCATTGCTCGCGTGGAATATTAGCGGATTTGCAATTCTATTCATCACTGTTTTCTCTTTTGTTTATAGCTTTTATTTTACTGACTTTATAGAAGATGTAAACCATTTTCCATTTGTAGAAATGCCCAACATTTTGCTGGCCTCCTTTTTGATGCCAATGGCTGTATTTCTGCATTTATTTTCCATTCGGCAGTGTATGTTGCAGAAAAATTAAAACTATTTCCATTTTAAAAAGCAACCAATTCTATTTGAAATGAATCTTGTAATGGATGCAACTTTTATTCTGTGCAAGTGTCTATCAAAATATCACAAAAACGTAAATCAATAAACAAAGTGTTGTTTATTTGGAATGTTAACGATTACTTCAGCAAAATTTACCCTGATTGTTGAACAACATTGGCACATATCTTAAAAAAAACCGGCTCACAATTATCTTGTTGTGCGTTTTAAGCATTGTAAAGGTTGAAACTTTTGGCCAATGTTCCATTTCTTCCCCCAATTTTACCTGCGTAAATGACTTGATAACGTTCACGGCCAACTCTACTACTTCCACTGTGGCATCGGTTTCGTGGAAATTTGGGGACGGCAACACCAGCACCGTGGCCACACCATCACATCGATTTGCCATTGCCGGAACCTTTACGATTGAGGCAGACATTACCTTGGGCAACGGCAGCAATTGTAAAACTTCAAAGCAAATAACGGTTTATGATTTACCCAATGTTAAACTTACGTTCGATGGTTCAACTCAGTTTTGTTTTACCAACAACAATGTGTGTATTCTCGACAACTCCACCTCCGGAAATGCCGGAATAAAAAACACGAAGCGAACCATTTTGTGGGGGGATGGAAATAAAACCGACCATTCAAACCCTCTATCGGGTGATAAAATATGCTACCAATATGCAAAACCAAACAAATACACCATAGATGTGGAACTGACAAACGAAAAGGGTTGTGAGGCAAAAAAGAGCCTAAACATTGAGGTTTTATATGATTTTGTGCCAAAATTCAACTACGTTTCTCAAAACAAAAAGTGCGAGTCAGAAACTTTTGGTTTTTCGTTTGACAACACATGGATAAATGATAGTACACTTATTGCTTCACTAAAAATTGAATTTGGCGATGGCTCTTCACAAAATGTTACGGGTTTTAAAACCCCCAAAATATCGCATCAATACAACAAATCGGGAAACTATCCGGTGGATGTAACGGCCACTTTTAAAAACGGCTGTGTGGTAAACTATCGAAAATTTATAAATGTTGACCTGAACAAAGTAGATTTAAAAATCATAAAAAAGGACAGCATTTTGTGCTATCCCAATTATTTCAGTTTTGAGCATACTCCCATATTTGGGGCAGAATACAAATGGGCCGCTATTGACTCTTCGGGCAATTTTGTTTACAACTTTGGCAACAATAGGGAATCTTTCTTCTTTCCAGAATTTCCGGGAAAGTATCGCATTGAGTTGAGGGTAAAAAAAGGAGATTGTATCAGTTTTACATACGATTCGATATACTCCATAGGTGTTAAAGCTAATGCCAAATTGTTTAACGAAAAACAATGCGACCCAAAAGATACCGTTTATTTCTGCAACAAAACACTGACATATAGAACAGGAACGGTGCAGTATTTGTGGAAGTTTAACGACCCACACGCCCCCGCCTGCACCACCAACACAAAGCAAAATATAAACAAAAACGCTAACTGCAATTTTTCGGTAGATATTGATGGAAAACACTTTTACGACTCCAGCTTTTGCGGCGAGGCAAAACTGATTGCCCGCGACCCATTGCACGGTTGTTCGGATAGCACTGTTCTCAAAATTTCGATGAAAAAACCGGTACCGGAAGATTTTACAGCAAATCTTGACAAAAATTGTTTGCAAACGGATGTCCGATTTAGTTCGGGATCTTGTTATAGCAAAATTCTGATAAACTTCGATTCGGCCTGCGGTAAAAATAATTTTGAACAGTTTGAATCGCCCAAACAATATAGCAAAACGTGCGATACAAGTCGATGGGTTACTTACGGCATTTTGGCTCAAACCGGATACGACACTATTTGGAGGTCGTGCGATCCAAATGACTATTATCTTGACCCCTCACGAAAGTGCCAAGATACATTTTGGTATCACCGAGCCTTTAGGTTAAACCCCACTCCTTTTGCCCAAGCCAAATTCTCCGACTCAGGTTGTTTGCCGTTTAAATTAATTGGCGAGCTCTACGTTCGCAACCAACCCGATGTGCGAAAAATAATGGTGACATGGAATAAAGGCGAAGATGCCGACACCATTGATATTCCGGCGGGTTTTGGCCCACTGCCAAAGTTTGAGCATATTTATTATCGCTCCAAAAAAGTGGAATGTACATGGGTTTTAGAAACCGATTCTGGATGCACGTCCGATGGATACACAAGTACTGAAATAGGTTTTTATAACAACTTTTTATTCCCAACCCCCGTGTGTCCCGGCACGTCGGTACAGTTTTTCGACACCATTACCTACTGGCACGACACCACCCAATATTGGCGAAAACCGAACAACCTTATTGAGACAATAAAATGGGAAATAGGCGAAGGAACCGGATTTGACAAAGTGAAAGGCCCTCTTCCGGTGCATCAGTTTGATTCGTTGGGAAAACATAAAATTACGATGGTATCAGCTGATAGCCGCGGTTGTATAGACACAATGGTAAAATACATTGAGGTGGCAGACATAGCCGCTGGCATTAAAAATATTAGCAAAAAACTGCTTTGTGATGATATTATTCAGCTGTTTGATTCATCTAAGGTGAATGACATTCAAAACGACAGCATTATTTTTCACTTCTGGGATTTTGGCGATGGATACACACCCAGTTTTTTAAAAAATCCTTTTCATTTATATAAAAGTTTTGGCGATTTTACCATTACCCATGTTATCAAAAACACCACCGGATGTGAAGATACGGCCTATACAACAATTCGTATTGAAGGCCCCATTCCTCGTTTTGATATTATTTCGGACACTGTGGCCTGTACCCCATTTACCGTTGAATTAAAAAACAACTCAACCCACTCGTCAGATTATGTCTGGTATTTTGGCGACACGGCCTCATTAAACAATTCGTTGAGTACGAAATCAGATTCAAACGTACATCACACATACACAAAACCCGGCATATACAACATCTATCTCTATGCCGGTGATAGTGTGGTTAATCCCGACAACAATAATAATGTATATTACTGCAATGCTTTTTATCCAGACTCGGCAGCTCCGATTCATGATGTGCGGAGAGTCATAATTCTTCCTATTCCTGAAGTGGATTTTGAAATTGATGGACATATTTGTCGAAACCAAACAGTAGAATTAATAGATAAATCCGACCCCATTTATAAAATTTATCGTTGGTATTGGCCAAACGATTCAGCTATTTCGTTTGGCAGCAGACCTGCAAGTGCTGTTTTTAAAGATACCGGAAAAGTGGTAATCTCATATCGGCCAATATACACTCCCACTGGTCCGTATCAACGTGCTTGCTATGATAGTATTACAAAAGAGTTTAACGTTTTTGACAATAAAGCCGAGTTTAGCTTCACCAAAGATTCACTTTGTCCGTTGTATCATTTTTCGGCAATATTGGTAGAAGGTGGTGAGGCCACTTGGGATTTCGGACATCCGGCCAGCGGTCACAAAAACTTGAGTTTTGAAAAAAATTCAAGTCACAATTATGCCCCAGACAAGGGCAAATTTGAGGTATCATTAATTAGCAAAAGCAAAGAAGGATGCCTCGACACAGCCACACAGACCATTGAAAACGAACACGGGTTTGAAATGATGATTCCGAACATTATTACCCCAAATAAGGATGGGCTAAATGATGAATACGACATTGAAATGGAGGGAGAAGATTTTTATGAATTATCCATTTATAACCGTTGGGGCGAACTTATGTATAGAGCAAAACAAGATACCGAATACGGCTCGGGGCTTAATTGGAATGGAAACGTGATGAACACCGATGTGCCATGCCCGGGTGGAACTTATTTTTATATTTTAAGATATAGAGAAGGCTGCATTGACGATGCCGAAATTGAGAAATACAGCGGAACGATTACCGTGGTTAGAGACTAATCATCGCACATCAAAAACCACTTCGCCGCCACAAATTGTCATTAGACATAGAATTTTATCGGCGTTTTGGGCATACATAAAATCATCTGAAAACACGCATAAATCTGCTTTTTTGCCTACCTCTAAACTGCCCACTTCATTTTCCATAAAATTGGCTTTGGCAGCCCAAATGGTCATGGCTTTCAATGCCTCCAAAGTTGTTACAGCTTGTTCGATATTGAATATTTCCCCGTCCGAAGTTTTTCGTTTTGTTGCCGAAAAAAAAGTATTTAATGGGTTTACTCCTTCTACCGGAAAATCGGTTCCAAAAGCAATATAATTGTTCTGCATAAGAAGCGATTTGTAATTGTATCCAGCATTGTAGGATGGGTTCATCAAGCCTACATTTTTGTTGAACATGTGAAAATCGCTGGTGGCATGAGTTGGCTGTACAGAAGGAATAATGGAAAATCGACCAAACATATCTATATCAGCATTATCCACCAATTGAGCATGTTCAATTCTCCACCGATTATCATTCTTGTCTTCCAATATATCGGCATATAGACCCAACAGATATTTATTGGCTGAGTCGCCGATGCAATGTGTGTTTGCCTGAAGATTGCGATTATAGCAAAACCTCAATATGCTTCGATAAAAATCTTCATTTTCAATGATAAAGCCATAGTTGCTTTTATTATCTGCATACGGATGTTTGAGGCAGGCCGTTGAACTTCCCACCGAGCCATCTCCATAAAGTTTAATAGAGTGTGCTTTCAATCTTTTGTTAAGGTTTGGATGTTTTTCCCAAAACGTTATAATCTTGGCTGTATCGGGGTCGAACATGGCATAAAGCCGTATTTTTAGTTGGTTTGCATTTGCCATAGAATCCATCAACTCGATGGTTTCGGTGGGCAATCCGGCATCGCACACAGTGGTTAAGCCATACGAAAAACAGCTTTTTTGTGCATCCATCAATATTTGATTTTGGAAACTTCTATCCGGTATGGGTAGTTTTTGTTTTACCAAATCCATGGCTTTGTCCTTTACTATTCCGGTCATTATATCTCCAAAAACCTCAACCTCTCCCCCATTCACATAGGTGTTGGGTCCAATTCCGGCCATATCCAAAGCCACCTGATTGCATAGTGCCGAATGTCCGTCAACCCGTTGCAGAAAAACAGGAACTGTGGGAAACATAACATCGAGTTTTGATTTATTGATACTGCCTTGCGTGTGCCAGTTATTTTCATCCCAACCTCTACCAATTATGTATGTTGGGGCTGTTTTAGAAGCATAACTTACTACCAAATTAATCATTTCTTCCAAACTGCCCACCCCTTTCAAATTGAGTTCCTGAAGGTTTTTTCCATACCCATAAAAATGGCTGTGTGCATCTATCAAACCCGGAAAAACTGTTTTTTGATCCAAGTCAATGGTTTTGGCAGATTGATAATGGTTTAAAATATCTTTATTAGAACCAATGGCTACAATGGTATCGGCTTGTATGGCAATGGCTTGAGCCATTTCAAAATCCTCATTTACCGTATAAATTTTAGCGTTGTACAAAATGAGATCAACCGTTGTTTTGGGCTTTTCACTGCAAGCCGAAATAAAAAAAGAAACGATTTTAAAAAAGATTAAACCCCTAATCATTGGCAATAAATTTGGTTCAAAAATAGGGTGTATAGATTGAAACTTGCTATTGCTTTAAAACTCGTGAGGCATCTTTGCTAATGCCAAGATACAACCAATTGGCAATTGCCTGCCGATTATTGGGAATCAATAATCGTTTTTGGTCAAATTCGTTGGTGATATTTCCCAATTCGATATAGACTGTGGTTGGTTTTGTTTCGAGCAGCATATACAATTCGCGTGCTTTCACAACTCCTTTGTATCCTCTATTTTTTTGATGCTCGTTGTATTTGGCCGATATGGTGTTCATCATGGTGTCGGCAGCCTGTTTGCCGGTAGTGCTTCCCGGGCAGTGATAAAAAAATATGTCAATTTTTTCGCCTTCGTTTCTTGAATCAACGTGGGTCACAATTACACGTTGCAACTTTGCATCTGCCTTATGTTTTTCGTATAATGCATTGATAGCATTTACCCGTTGTGCCAACCGAGCCCTTTGGTTTACGGGCATTTTTTGGTTTAGCCAAGTTACCTCGTGTCTATCGGGTTTTAGGTAGGTTTCATCCCGAATGCCATCGTCTGGGTCGCGAACAATAAGGTAAACCGTAGCTCCATGACTTATCAGGTTTCTTGCCAAACGAAGTGTAACATCGTAGGCATATTCATCTTCGCATAGATCATGGCCATCTTTTGTGGTCATTGCACCAGGGTCTGGCCCACCGTGTCCACTAACCAAATAATAAACACATTTATCTAAAGTGGCATCTTCAACCACCACGTCTTCATATTCTTTTCCTAAAATGGGTATTTTGGTGGTATAACTTTTAAAACCGGGCTTTGAAACAACAGTAGAAGTCATCATTTCATGAAATGGAACCCATAGTTTTCCGTCTTCCTTATAGCTTTTCTCTTTTACTCCGCTTTCTACCAATTGCTCATTATACTTCTGAATGCGAAGAGCCCTATCGTAATCATCTATCCCAATAGTTGCTCTGATAGTGCCGCTCGTATAGTCGTACACCTTTACCGGAAGCTTATATTTTTTTTCTAAGATGAGGTAGTCTGTGGGATCCAAATCATTCAAATCAAGGAATGAATCAAGATTGCTGCTGTGCTGATTGAGTTTGTATCGACCCATGAGGGTCAAAATTCCATCACCCGATTTGGGCGAAACCACCAAATTTGTTTGTGCCTGAAGCGAAAAACTTATTAAAGCTAAGGCCGATACAATACCGATTTTACATTTTCCAACCATGTTTGCCCAACAAAGGCACAAATTTAAATTCACCATGTTCTGTACGTTCATATTTGTTTTCAACAAGGCGGGTTATGAGTACCATTTTTTGGATTTCTAAGCTCCCTAAAGGTAACACCAAGTTTCCGCCAATTGCAAGTTGTTCTTTCAAATGCTCGGCCAAATCATTGGCTCCTGCCGTTACAACGATGCCATCAAAAGGAGCACTATGTTTCAGTCCAACGCTGCCATCGCCCCAAAAACAATGAATCGGCAATTTCAATTTTTCGAACAACTCAATTGTTTTGCGATACAATGCTTCGATACGCTCTATGGTAAACACTTCTACCCCCATTTGAGCCAAAATGGCCGCCTGATATCCGCTGCCTGTGCCTATTTCAAGCACTTTGCTGCCCGGTTTTAGTTGCAGTAATTGGGTTTGAAAAGCAACGGTGTAGGGCTGAGAAATGGTTTGTCCTTGACCAATTGGAAACGCTTTATCCTCATAAGCCTCATCTTCAAAATCAGCCGGAAAAAAATAATGCCGTGGAACTTCACCTATGGCGTTCAGCACATTTTCGTCGGATATTCCTTTCTTGCGAAGTAGCTCAACAAGCCGCTTTCTGCGGCCTTTATTCTTATATGTATCTTGCAAAGTGTATGCTTTTTTTGACAATAAATGAAAACATAATTTCAATCGCCTGCAAATAAAATCTTAATTCGCAGAAGTCATTTTAGGATGCAAATAAATTTAAAAACATTAAATGTCGGGATTATTGGAAAAGGAGACTTTACCGATAACTTTCTCCGATATTTTATTGACAAAAAGTATTTTGGCTTGTGTTGCGGCTTGCAAAGCCACAAGCTCGAAAATTTGCTGCCCCTCCGAAATTACGATGAATTGGACAAAGCAGTTGATGCCGTTCTAATTTTCGACCCAACCTTTTGTCTTTATGAAAATATTCTGGAAATAGTAAAAAGCCTGAAACACGTCTTTATTACCAGCACTTCTCATATTTCAAAACATCAGCTAAAAAAATTATCGCAATATGCCTACGAAGCAGGTGTAAAAATTCAGGTTAGCAATGGTTTAAGATTTCTAAACATTCATAACGAAATAAAAGACCTTGACTTAGAGCCAAGAATAATTGAATGCAACCACTACATAGCCCGAAAAGACAAAAAACATAAAATTAACCTGATTGAAGAGGTTTTGTTGCCCGATCTTGATGTGGTATTGTCCATTTCGCGTTCGCGGGTTAAATCGGTCTCGGCCACCGGTGTTGGGGTTTTATTTGAAGACCCTGACGTGGTAAATGCCCGTATCGATTTTTACAACGGCTGCGTGGCCACCATATCAGCCAGCAAAATTGCCGACAAAAACGTTCATAAAATTCGCTTTTTTCAAAACAATAATTACCACACGCTCAACTATCAAAACCAGAGTTTGAGGATAGTGCAGGGTTCTGAAACCTCCGAAAATCAGAACGAAATGGCTGTTGAAGACCAAATTAACGACCAAATCAACTATCATAAAAGCGTAAATAGCGAAGAAATCTTAGAAAAAGAAATAGAATCTTTCTACTATTGCATCGTTTTAGGTACAGAACCTGCGGTTAGTCTTACCGAATTTGTTGCGGCAAGAGATGTGGCCGATCGCATTCTGGATCAATTAGAACGAAATTTTGAGCGTAAATGACAGATTTTTTTCAAAACCAATTCCATTTTAGGACACTTTTATTTTCGGCTTTTGCTGTATTATTATTGACAATTGGCGGCACTTCGTGCAACGTTGTTGACCGCGAAGAGCAAATTCCGGCCTATTTGTTTATCGACACTTTTTCGTTGACAACAAAAACCGACAACAGCCAGGGAAGCAATGCCCACGACATCGTTGACGCTTGGGTATATGCCAATGGCCAGTTAATTGGCACTTTTGAGGTGCCAGCCACCATTCCAATTTTGGCAAACGACAAAAGAAGAATTACCATATTTGGCGGTATAAAACGAAATGGTCGAACAGATGATAGAGCTATCTTCCCATTTTATAAAGCCATTCAAGATTCTGTTGATTTAAAATCAGGCAAGATAGACTCCATCCACCCACAAGTGGTATATTTTGACAGCACAAAATTTCGCTGGATTGAAGATTTTGAAGACCGCTCCATCAGTCTTGCCAAAAGCGGTATAAATGTGGAGAAAGACAGTATTCAACTGACCTACGACCCCAATGAAGTATATGGTTATGGGGCAAAAAATCTTGTTTCCGGGTTTGTGGAGTTTGACAAAGACGACCAAAAATTTGAGGCCGCCACCATCAGCAAATTTTTGATACCGGCAGGCAAATCGACCTATTTGGAGATAAACTACAAACTTGAAGCAAATATGCAAGTGGGGCTATATGCCTTCGATGCCGCCGGAAACCAAATAGGCAGTGCCATAAATGTACTGTATTTATTCAACACCAAAAACGCCGATGGCGTGGCCGTTTGGAAAAAAAGCTACATACATCTTGACCCGGATATTAGTCAATCGCAATATAAAAACGCATCATTCAAAGTCTTTTTGCAAAGCTACGGAAGCGGTGCAGGTAGTAGAATTTATTTCGACAACCTAAAGATTCTTCATTATTGAAAACCCGTTTTTATAGATTTCTATACATTGGTTTAGATTACGTTGCGGCAATCGTTTCGTGGTTGCTTTTCTTTTTCTACCGCTCTTATTTTCACGAAAACAAGTCGATTGAAGAATGCCTTAATGACAACAATTTATATTTAGGTTTATTAGCCATTCCCGTTTTTTGGATTTTTGCTTTTTACCTCTACGGACAATATCGGGAGGTGCTACGCAAATCAAGGCTAAAAGAGTTTAGCCAAGTCTTGATAGTCAGTTTTTTCGGTAGCCTCCTCATTTTTTTCAGTGTACTGCTCGACGACAAAGTATCAGACTATACTGCCTACTACGCTGAATTTTTGGCTCTTTTTGGTTTTCATTTTGGAATTACACAACTTTTTAGAGCCTTGCTAACTACTCGAATCGGAAAAAAAATAAAACATCGAGAAATTGGCTTTAAAACCATTTTGATAGGTGGTGATGAAAAGGCATTTGCACTTTACAACGAATTAGAAAACGCTAAATACAGTGAGGGCTACTTCTTTGAAGGATATGTAAATGTTAACGGCGAGGATAAAAATCTATTTGAAGGCAAAATTCCGCGACTTGGTTCGTATGCCGATTTGCCTGAAATTATTAACCAAAAAAAGATTGAAGAAACCCTAATTGCCGTAGAAACAAGCGACCACACCAAGATTAATAAAATTATTGACCAACTGAGCGGTTTGGGTGTCAATATTAAAATCATTCCTGATATGTACGATATTTTGTCGGGCAGCGTGCGAATGAACAATATTTTAGGAACACTTTTAATTCAGATAAGTCCTTATTTGATGCCCGATTGGCAAAAAAGTGTTAAACGTTTTCTCGACATTCTGATTTCTACATTGGCCTTGGTGATTCTATTCCCTATTTTGGTGTGCATTGCAGCTATCGTTTATTTTACAAGTAAAGGCCCTGTTTTTTTCAGTCAAGAAAGAATTGGCATCGGCGGTAAGCCCTTTCACATCTACAAATTTCGGTCGATGTTTATTGACTCCGAAAAAAATGGTCCTGCATTGAGCAGTGAAGAAGACCCCAGAATTACAAAAATTGGCAAGTTTTTAAGAAAAACAAGACTTGATGAATTGCCCCAATTTTATAATGTGCTAAAAAACGACATGACCTTAGTAGGGCCCCGACCAGAAAGACAATTTTTTATCGACCAAATTATAAAAATAGCACCGCACTACAAACGGCTACATCGAGTAAAACCGGGCATTACCAGTTGGGGGCAGGTAAAATATGGCTACGCAGAAAATGTGCAACAAATGATTGAGCGAATGAAATACGACATTCTGTATGTAGAAAATATGTCGCTGGCTCTTGATTTTAAAATTCTTATTTACACCGCTCTTATTATGGTTCAGGGCAGAGGAAAATAGCTTCAAATCAATACTTTTAGCTTGTCTTTTTCGGCATTTACAAACTAATTTCACCTCTTTGGTAATATATCAGTATAGATTCCGTTAACTCTTTATTCAATTTTCTACCCAACTAAGGTTACCTTTTTTCATTTTGTTTATTAACCCGTTGAATGGACTCATTGAGTCTCAATAATTTTAACTTAAAAAAAGGTTCGACATGAAAACACTTACATCATCTATCATCGCATTGGCATTGTTATTTTCTATTTCGGCTTGCCAAAAAAATGGAGAAAATGCTGACATCAACTCCAAAAAAGTCTTCTCTTCCATTCAAAAAACAGAAAAATTTGAGCGGATTAAACCCTCATCGCAATTGGCCATTGGCTGCCAAAGCAACACTTTTGCCGTAGAAAAAGGTGCAGAAATTAATTTTGAAAGCGGGGCAAAGGTGAAAGTTCCGGCCAATGCCTTTGTGGATCAAAACGGCAATCCTGTTTCAGGCTCTGTTACATTAGAGTTTACAGAAATAAACGACCCCGCTGCTGTTATAGCCAGTGGCTTGCCCATGTGCATTGCCATTAACGGCAAAACAGAATATATGCAAAGCGGCGGTATGTTTGAAATAAATGCCAAACAGGGCAATGAACTTTTGAAATTGGCCAACGGCAAACAAATTGACGTGCAAACCAAAAGCAGCAAAGAAGGTGATTTTAATTTTTATGAATACGACCAAGCCAATGGCAAATGGGTTGAGCAAAACAAGTCGGAACTGAATGCCGTAGCAGTACAAAACACAACCGTTGCCACCACCGATAAAGCAAAAACTATCGACACCAAAATGCCAATAAAACCCCAGAAAGTATCTAAATCAGACTTTGTATTTGATTTGAAAGTGGACAATTTTGAGACTCTTGGCATATCGGATGCCGGAAATATGCTTTGGACATTTGAAAATAACAAAGAAGTGGAGGCAAACAAATGGCTTTTTGCCGAAAAATGGGAAACCGTTTTTATAACCAGTGTTGACCCCGAAAAAGGATTGTGCCAATTGGAGGTAAGTAAAGGTAGTACCAAAAAGCAAACCAACGTTAAACCTGTTCTGTTTGGTAAAGATTATGCCGCAGCATTGGCTCAATACAACGCTGCCCAGCAAAAATACAAGCAAGAAATATTGCGGAGAGAGCAATCAGCCGAGTTGAAAGCCAGCCAAAATACTACATTTATGCGTGCGGTTTCTATACGAAATATGGGAGTGTATAATTGGGATAGAATTATCAAACAACCCGATGCTGTGGTGCTAAATGCCATTTTTAAATATGAAGGCGTGCAAACGGCCTCAGCTCCAGTTATCTATTCTCTCAATTGTGAAACAAATGAAGTGATTACGTTTTACGGTGGAAATTTTGTTTTCCAACGCAGTCAAAACACCGTTTTGTTGTCCATAATGCCCACCGGAGAGGTGGCCACATTAAAAACAAAAACCATAAAATTAGAAGATATCTACCTCGCCAGAGAAAAAGGCAAAATTGAACTATTTTTAAAACCCTCCGGCCAATATGCAGATAGTGCCGAAAAACTCGGTTCTATTATCAAAACACTTTCTGTAGGATAAACCTGATAAAAACAAAACGATGAACAGGTTGAAGTTTTTGAGTTTGGTGGCACTGCTATGCTGCAAATCTCTTTTGGTGCTGTCGCAAACCTTATATCCAGTATTTGATGGGAAAAAGTGGGGCTATATTGATGGAAATGGGAATCAAAAAATTGCCAATCAATTCGACAAGGCATCTTCTTTTAAATATGGTTTTGCAAGGGTTGACATTGATTCGGAAACCTTTCTGATAAATTCACAGGGCAAAACACTTTCCGTGCATGGTATGAATCTGCACCAATTGTTGCAGGATAAAATTATCTTCAACACCAACAATCAATTTGGTTTTTGCAGCTACTCGGGAGAGATATTAAAAACAGCCGATTTCTCTGAAATTGAGGCGATTAACAATGGACTTTGGTTTTTGGTAAAGCAAAATAATCTTTACGGAATATTAGATTCTTCGTTGCAATTTATTGTCGAACCCATTTATCAATCCATCACATTTAGCAATCGTTTTGATAACTTTTTCTTTTGGTGTACGCACAACGAAGCCTCAAAATCAGGAATATACTGCGTCGATTCAAAATTATTTCTTTTGGGTGAATTTGAAGATTATATGCACGTCTGCAACAGGCAATTTGTTAAGCAAAAAAAGAAATGGCATCCAATAGATTCTGCGTCAACTGTTTTTGACCAGACTTGGGAGGAAATTATTGATTATAACGACTATTACTCGGCTATATTTAAAAAGGATACCATTCTTTTTTATGCACCTACAAACGAGGCCATCGACACCAACTGGGGTTTCGTGAGTACCATTTTCAACAACCATTTAGTTATTAACAACAATGGAGTACTCAAGATTCTGTTGAACGGAAAATATCTTCCGGAGACTTTAGAATATGCCCGAGTACAGAGCAATTATCTTCAGGTTTCGTCGAACGGAATTGCCAATTTGCTCGACTCAAATTTAGTTCCGTTGTTGCCCAATGTTTATAGCTCCGTTTATCTATTAAACGATGATTTTATTCAGGTGAGTACGGAAAGTGGCATTGGCGTTTTCGGGTTTTTGGCAAAAAAAGAATTGATAGCTCCCCGCATGAGCCAACTGAGTGTATCAGACAATGTTATTAAGGGTATTGATAACGATGGAAATCTTTGGTTTTTTGAGTTGGAAAACAAAAGGGTGGTTGATAGTGCCGAATTTACCAATCATAACACGCTCGAATCTGTGCGAATGGGAATGGATGCCAACGCCTCGGGCATCGTCAACAATCTTGTTAATCAGTCGGGGGTATGGTTTATCGAAAAATCATATTGGGGCTTGCGTTCACCCAGCGGTGAGGTATGGCTTAAACCTCAATTTTCCTACCATACTGCTGTTGAGGGGTCTCCCTTTTCGTTCGTTTTCCGTCAATCGTATTATTCCACAAAAAGCTCATTATTTACCACCTATTGCGGAATTGTGGATCACACCATCGGCAAAATTGTGGTTCCATTGAACTATACCTACATTGACACAAAATCGCTATCCGACCCAAATTTGAATGTTTTTCAGGCACGAAAGGCTTCTGGCGAATTTGTACTTATTCATAAAGGAAACTTTAAAGAACAAAAATATCAATCTCCTTTCATCGATGATTTTGTGAATGGACGGGCAAGAATTTACCTTAAAGGCTCCATTGATTACTTACAGCCGCCATCTTATAAAAACATTGACATGGCTCTTGATTTTGCAAATAAATACAACTACTCCATAGCCGTACTTTACCAAAAAGCAAGCTCATTCATGTACAATCGATATCGGTCGTCGGTAATGGTAACATTTGTGGGCGGTACTTGGAACTACGTGGATGCAGATGGCAATTTGCTTCTATCCCGAAATGACATATCGTTTGCAGAACCTTTCGACCCAGACAATGCAGTGGTTTACAAATGGGATACATGTGCCTTGATAAATAGAGACGGCCAATATCTTACCTCATTCGACAACATCAACATTGACCGAGTGTCTAACGACTCCGGAAGTTTATACAAATTAACCAAATGGACGGATGCCTACCATTATTATAACAACAAAGGTCAACGAATAAACAATTCCTACTCGGAGGGGAGTAAAATGCACGACGGGCTGGCTCTCGTAAAATCTGACAATGCTTCTTATGTTCTGAAAGCCAATGGAGAGATGATTAAAACAGAAGTTCCGGTTTATGCTTTCAGAAAAGAGTTTGACAATGGGCTTGTGCCGGTTCGATTAAATCGTGGGTGGGGCATTTTGGATAGCAACGGAAGCCAGATAAATGACAAACCCTATAAAAACATTGCTTGGTGTTCGGGCAATTATGCAGCCATCAAGATATCTGAAAAGAAAAAAAGTGGAAAACGAAAAAATGGTTTTATCATTATAGATACCGACGGAAATCCGTTGAATGACGAGTTTTATTCCAAAACCTTTGCCTTTAAAGGCGATGTGGCCATTGTGGCGAATGGAAATAAAAAATATGGTCTTATAAACACAGCGGGCGAAACAATATGCAAGCCCAAATACCGAAAAATGGCTTATCAAAAAAACGAATCAATGATTTTGGCCAAAAAACATTTGTGGGGGGTTGTTGGCTCAAATGGCGAAATGATTGTAAAACCACGATATAAAACTGTTAAAATAGACCAACACGCTATTCTTGCCTATCGAAATAAAATATTAACCGTTTATGACCCAGCAGGGAATAAATTGAAAAAGATTTACAATGTGTCGAAATACGGGGCATTTGCCGATGGCAGAGCAATGGTGCAGCTAAAAAATAAAAATGGCCATACCGGATACATCAACCAAAAAGGAGACTGGGTGATTGAACCAAAGTTTAACTACGGCACCGATTTTGGCAATGGGCTGGCTCTTGTGTGTCTGAAACGAGAATATCACTGCATCGATACTTTTGGGAATATTCTTCCGAAAGTCAATATTCAAAACCGCCCAAGATATTCGGAGGGTAGTATTTTAATTTATCGAAACAACGTTTGGGAGTATCTGGATGCATTTGGAAAACCCTTATGTAAAATGAAATTTACCTTTGCCGAACCCTTTAAAAATGGACTTGCCAAAGTAAAAATAGGTGACTATTACGGTGTGATAAATCATTTTGGAGATATTGTTCTACCCATAGAATACACTCGCATTTGGATTGGTGACGACAATGAGATTACTGCATTAAAAAACCATTCCTACGAGCTTATTGATGGCCTCGGAAAGAAGATTACCACAAACACTTACGACAATATAACGTATGACGAGGCCACTCGAATTTTTACAGTTTTTGTTGGCGAAATACCGGAATATCTGACTTTTGATGGCAATTGGCTGTGGAAGAAGAATGCTATAGCCGTTTCTAAATAAAACAAAAAAGGCGGCACTCCGTGCCGCCCTTTTCAATTCTAAATTAAAAGATTTAGAGTTTACTTTCCAATAACATCAATCAACTCAATTTCGAAAATCAATGTTGAATATGGAGGTATTGCAGGAGGGCTTCCACGCTCGCCATAAGCCAAGTTGTAGGGTATGTAAAGTTCCCATTTAGAGCCTTCCGGCATCATCTTTAAAGCCTCTGTCCAACCACGGATTACTTGATTAACTCCAATGGTTAATGGCTCCCCTCTTTCTACAGAACTATCAAATATTTTTCCGTCAATCAGTTTTCCGGTGTAATGGGCTGAAACTTGATCTCCGTCTGCGGCAACTGCTCCACTGCCCTGCTTTATTACTTTGTATTGCAAGCCACTTGGCAGGGAAATAACACCATCTTTTTTGGCATTTTCTGCCAACCACTCGCTGCCAACTTTCGACAATTGCTTTGTCAAAAAGTCGTTCATTATTTTGCTGGCATTCTGCAAATCATCAGGAGATAAGTTGCTGTCGTAAGCCATCTGTAAACCTGCCATAAAAGCGTTCATATCCAGTTTTTCAAAACCGCCACTTTTAATGTTGTTTCCAACCAATTTGCCCGTGGCTTCAGATGCTTGTGCCAATTCGGAATTTACTTGTGCCTGAGTTCCCTCCATTTTGCTTTTCGATTTAATGGCAGAACATGATGCCAACGACAAGGCCGCAACCACGACTACCCAACTTATTTTATTATTTTTTTGCTTCATTTTTTCCTTTTACTACATCCAACAATTCAATTTCAAATATCAATGTTGTATTGCCGGGTATGCTTTGGTTGCCTCTTTTTCCGTAAGCTAAATTAGCCGGAACGGTAAGTTCCCATTTAGAACCTGTGGCCATCATTGGCAAGGCTTCATTCCATCCTTGAATACCACTTCCAACAGTATATCGTATCGGTTGGCCAAATTCTTGAGATGATTGCAATACCTCGCCGTTTACGTTTCGCAATGTATAATGGCATATAGCTGTGTCGTTTATTTGGGGTTTTACTCCATTCCCAGGTGTTATCACTTTGTATTGTAAGCCATTGTCTAAAGTTACAACGCCTTCTTTTCCCTTGTTGGCTTCCCAATACTTTTGACCTTCATCAAGGTTCTTTTGCAACACAACATTGTATTTTTTAGAATCGTATGTTTCCAAAACGCTCTGAACATTGTTCATTGAAATAGCCATTCCGCTATCTCCTTTTTCGTAATAGTCTTTAATGGCCGCTGCTATAACTTCTACATTCAACGTATCCCAGCTCTTCATGTACTGAGCATTAGAAACCATTGCATAAGCCCAAGCATACGAAACGCTGTCAACTTCGTTTTTTAGCTTTACCGCTTTTCCTCCAGTTTTGCAAGCCGATAAGCCGATAGCTACTATGGCCAATCCAAAAATTGCTTTTTTCATTTATTTTTAAAACTAATTAATCAATGTATAATTTTTCTCGTCGTTCTCTTAGTTCTTCGTCTTCTATATACGTGTCAAAGTCGGTTTTCTTGTCTATCATTCCGTTTGGTGTTATTTCAATAATTCTGTCGGCAATAGATTGCATAAAGGTGTGGTCGTGCGAGGTAAACAAAACCGACCCTTTATAGTTTTTCAAACCTTCGTTAAATGCGGTGATCGATTCCAAATCAAGGTGATTTGTAGGCTCATCAAGCATCAAAAGGTTTGGCCTTGCAAGCATTAATCTTGAAATCATGCAACGCACCTTTTCTCCCCCACTCAACACATTGCTTTTCTTAAACACCTCTTCGCCACTAAAAAGCATTTTACCCAAAAAACCACGTATAAAGGTTTCATCCTTCTCTGTAGAATATTGTCTCAGCCAATCAACCAAGTTCAAATCAGCGGTAAAATATCCGTCGTTTTCGTTTGGCAAATAGGCCGGTTGAATGGTAATTCCCCACTCTATGTTGCCACTATCAGGTTTCACTTCTCCGTTCAAAACACGATAAAAGTTGGTAACCGCCAAACTGTTTCTCGACAATATGGCAATTTTCTCGCCTTTATAAACACTAAAGTTTATGTCTTTGAAATACCCTTTTAACGAAAGGCCAGAGATATTCAAAATTTGGTCGCCGGCCTCTCTTTCTTGGTCAAACAATATGGCAGGATAACGGCGGCTTGATGGTTGAATTTCGTCAACATTCAGTTTGTCCAACATTTTTTTACGGGCAGTGGCCTGTTTTGATTTTTTTACGTTGGCACTAAACCGCTCAATGAATGATTGTAATTCCTTTTTACGTTCTTCGGCCTTTTTATTGGCTTGCTGCTGCTGTCTCAATGCCAATTGACTCGACTCATACCAAAAGGTATAACTGCCTCCATAAACCCGAATTTTCTTAAAATCAATATCGGCTATATGTGTGCAAACGGCATCCAAAAAGTGCCGGTCGTGCGATACAACAATTACAATGTTTTTTGACTCTGCTAAGAAATTTTCTAACCAGGAAATAGTTTCTACGTCCAAGTCGTTGGTAGGCTCATCGAGCAATAGAATATCCGGATTGCCAAATAAGGCTTGAGCCAACAAAACCCTTACCTTTAGGTTGTTGCTCAAATCTTCTATATTTAGGTAGTGATATTCTTCTGAAACGCCCAAAGAACTGAGCAGTTCGCCTGCTTCGCTTTCGGCCATCCAGCCGTTCATTTCGCCGAATTTTTCTTCTAATTCTGAAGCCTTAATTCCGTCTTCGTCGCTAAAATCTTCTTTTGCATAAATGGCTTCTTTTTCTTTCATGATGGCATACAATTCTTTATGCCCCATAATTACGGTTTCTAATACCCGAAACTCGTCAAACTCGAAGTGGTCCTGTTTTAACACGGCCATTCGTTGTCCGGGGGTTATCGAAACATCGCCCGTTGTAGAATCAATTTCGCCCGAAAGTATTTTTAAAAAGGTTGATTTTCCGGCTCCATTTGCTCCAATTATTCCATAGCAGTTGCCTTCAGTAAACTTCACATTTACTTCATCAAACAAAACTCTTTTTCCAAATCGAAGGGATAAATTAGAAACTGAAAGCATTTTTTAACGTAGAATCTTTTTATTAAACGGGCGGCAAAGATAAAAGGAATGTTTGCATTTGTAGATATTAATTTAGTGTATAAACGAAGAAGGCATTTCGCTTTTTTCGAAATGCCTTCTTGCTTTTATAAGATTTTAATTAAACTCCCACATCGTGGTTTGCAGATTCAAGTAGGTATGGGTGATTTGCCGCATACAAATTCTTTCTTGACAGATTGTGCAACACCCAGTAAATGAATAATCCCGCAAAAGCCATGGTCATTCCAATCTCTAAAAGACCGATATGAGCTGTTTCTCCAACCACGCCCGGCATTATCATCAAAAACAAGTCTAACCAATGGCCAAACAAAATGATTGTTCCAGCCACCAACAACACTTTGGGGTTTCTTTTCGCATTTCTCATCATCAAGATTAAAAATGGCAAGAAGAAATTCATCAAAATATTTACTCTAAACATTGGTTTAAAATGTTCTAATCTAAAGGTGTAGTAAATACCCTCTTCGCTGATGTTTGCATACCAAATCAATAAGAACTGTGCCAACCAAATATATGCCCAGAAAATAGAGAAGGCAAACATAAATTTACCCAAGTCATGAATAACCTCGTCAGAAACAATTTCCATATATCCTTTTGATTTAAGGTATAATGTAAAGAAACAGATTACCGTTAAACCCGTTACAAATGCAATGGCAAAGTTGTAAACAGAGAAAATAGTACTATACCAGTGGGCATCAATGCTCATAATCAAAATCCAGCTTAGAATAGAGAAAGTGAAAGCAAAGAAAACCAAGAATCCTGCTGAAACGTTTACACTTTTTCTAAAGAAAGAAGTACCACCTTCCACGTCTTCTTTGTGTGAGAAACGAACTAAAATGGTTCGAAATAAAACCCAGATAATCATTATTACCGGAGCTCCAACCATTAACCATCCTTTGCTCAAAAACCAAGATTTCTTTTCAATCAAAGCATCGTATCCTGCATCGCCCGGTTTTAATCCAATTTTTGGCCACCAATGGTGATAGATGTAATCTTTTCCCATAAAAACCACTATCATTAAAATAACGATAGCTACGGGAAGATACGATGAAATTGATTCAATTACCCGCTTTAGCAAGGTTGACCATCCTGCGTTTGCAGCATAGTTTACGGCAATAAAGAATACGGCAGCCAGTGCAAACAACATGAAATAGTATGAGTTGAGCAATAGGTTTGCCCAAAAACGCATTTTCCAAGTTTCGTGATGCCCGCCCGCATGTTCGCCACCCTCGCGGTTTGCTTCATTACCTGCGGCAGCTGAATGTTCTGCTCCGTGTTGCTCACCGTTTCCTTCTTGATTGGCCACCGCGTGAATAACATTTTGCTCAACATGTTCCACCTTTGCGTGTTTATTGCCATGCTCGTTGGTACTTTTCATTTTTGAAAAACCAACAAACGTAAGAATCAATCCAACAATGAATACCAAGCCCACAAACATTCTAGAGCGGCTGGTAAACTCAAATTTTTCTTCTTTTACTTCTGTAATATGATGGTGTCCCATTTGTACCTATTTTATGAAATAAATTTCTACTCTTCTATTTTCTTCTCTACCCTCTTTGGTTTCGTTACTTCCGGCAACTTCGGTATCAGCCCCACTTTTAGGTGTTAAATGCTCCATCGAAATTCCTTTAGATGCCAAATATTTACACACTGTTTTGGCACGAATTAGACCAATTTCGCCAGCGGCTTTACCACCAATATTCATTGATGGAGCAGCATATCCGGTTACTACCGCTTTATATTCGGGGTGCGATTTCATAAAATCAGCAATCACATCTAAATGAGGTTCGCTTTCTTTTTTGAAGTCTAAATATTGTAATGCACCAAACTTAACATGGCCAATGGCATTTTGAATTTTTTGAGCATCCGCTCCCAAGTCAATTCTGCCCCCCATTCCTTTTGGGTTCATATCTACCAATTCTTCACTTCCAACCGTTTGACCAGAAACATTCATTGTTTGCGTGGTGCTTTTGGTTTCCTCCTGGGCAAATGTAAAGTTCTTTTCATCGGCACCTGCACCTAAAAATCTTACGTAATGAAGTACTTTCCATCTTTCTTCGGGTGTTAAAGCATACGCATGAGAACCCATGTTTCCTTTACCGAAGGTAATGGTGTGAAATGCCTGTCCATCGGGTAAGTTTTTAATATAGTCAGAGCTATAGCCATCCCATGGTGGAGGTGCATATTGATTACTTTTTATAACCCCGCCATCGTTTTTGCCGGTTGCCCCATGGCAATGTTGGCAATTGATGTTATATAATTTTTTACCATCGGTCAAAACATTTTTTCGGGTGGCTGCCACCGGATTTGACCAGGATGCCGCTGCCTCATATCCTTCTTTGTAGTCAAAAAATCCAACCTGACCTCTAGCCACAGTTCCGTTTACTGGAACCCGCATGGTCATTCCATAAGGATTGTATTGCATTTCATCCCGTTGAGTATATGCTTCATACGCTTTTGAAATATACATCTGCGGAGCATATTCCAATCCTGGATTATTGCCCCCTGCCGTGCAACCTACCATTGATGTAGATGCTACAACCGAAGCCATAATCCATACATTTACTGAATTAAGTTTCAATTTCATTTTTTACTTATTCATTAAGTTTTTAGCCTGACCTACCCAATCTTCTCGCTCAATTTTTCCGGGGAAATATTTTGTTAAATCTTCGATAGATTTAATTGCGTCGGCTGTCAATTTAGCAACTTGCTCAAAGCTGTAGATACCAAGTTCGTGAAGTTGTTTTTCGTAAACTGGCCCAACGCCATTAATTTGTTTCAAGTCGTCCATATTGTCGGCTGAAAATTCCCCAACCACCGACTTCAAGAACGACATTTTCTCCGTACGTTCTTCTTCTGACAGGTCAGCACTTGTTTCAACCACCTTTGACTCTTCAACTTTTGGTTGAGATGCCTCGGCTGATGAAGTATTGACTTCGCTACTGCCGTTGTAGTTTCTTATTTCGAGAGCACCGGTCTCATTCATTATGGCGTCTAATTCGCTTCGAGAGATGCCGTGAAGTGCGGAAGGCTCAATACCTACAAACAATCTATCGTTTGTAACCCGTGGGTCAACAATTTCGGCAATCTTGCCATGTATCATTCTACTTTTTGCAAAAAACAAGAAAGCCATACCAAATGCCGTAAACAATACGGTCAACTCAAAGGTAACCGGAATCATACTTGGCAAAACCGTGTAATCTTGCGGTTTACCACCAATAATCATCGGCCAACTTTTAAAGGTATGCAGCTCATTGGTCATCATGTAAAATTGCAATAACAATCCACTAATGAATCCAAGAAAACCACAGATAAAAGCACCTACCGTAAGATTTGAACGGTTAATACCCATTTCCTTATCCAAATTGTGAACGGGATAAGGTGTGTAGCAATCAAATATTTCTACACCTTTTTTTCTAAGTTTATGAACGGCGTTGAGAAGTTTATCTCCGTCGTCGTAAACACCTAATATTAATTCTTTTTCTAACATCCTTCAGGATTTAAAATAATATTACTCTCTACTTTTAATAATTCCTTTAACCTCCGCCATGTTAACAACTGGCAAAAATTTCGCAAATAAGAAGAAGCAGGTAAAGAACAATCCCATTGTGCCAAGGAAAATACCAACTTCTACATACGTTGCACTATACATTGCCCATGATGATGGCAAATAATCTCTATGCAATGAGGTAACGATAATTACAAATCGCTCGAACCACATACCAATATTTACGATAATGGACATGATAAATAGGAACCACGGTGTGGTTCTTGCCCATTTAAACCAAAATACTTGTGGTGCAATAAGGTTGCAACTCATCATTGTCCAATATGCCCAAGAATAAGGGCCAAAGGCTCTGTTCAAGAAAGCATATTGCTCATATTCTACTCCAGAATAAGCAGCAATAAAAAACTCAGTCAAATAAGCCATACCTACCAAAGAACCAGTAAGCATAACTACTTTACTCATGGCCTCAAGGTGTTCAATGGTAATGTAGTCGGTAAGATTCATTACCTTACGCACAATGATAAGCAGTGTTAAAACCATACCAAAACCCGAGAAAATAGCTCCGGCAACGAAGTATGGAGGGAAAATGGTGGTGTGCCATCCAGGAATTACGGCGGTGGCAAAGTCCATGGATACAATGGTATGAACTGATAATACCAGTGGCGTAGATATACCTGCCAATATTAAGGCAACAATTTCATATCGATGCCACGTTCTGGCAGAACCATTCCATCCCATTGAGAAAAATCCATACCAAAATTTTCGTGCTTTGGTTGTTGCTCTGTCTCTGATGGTGGCAATATCAGGAATAAGACCTAAATACCAAAACACTAATGAAACAGAAAGGTAGGTAGAAATCGCAAATACGTCCCACATCAACGGAGAGTTAGGGTTTGGCCACAATGAACCAAAGGCGTTGGGCAATGGCAATGGCCAATATCCCAACCAAACTCTACCCATGTGAAACAACGGGAACTGTGCCGCACACAGAACCGCAAAAATGGTCATGGCCTCTGCACTTCTGTTTATACTCATTCTCCATTTTTGACGGAACAAAAGTAGGATGGCAGAAATCAGCGTTCCGGCATGTCCAATACCAACCCAAAATACGAAGTTGGTAATATCCCAACCCCACATTACGGTTTTGTTTACTCCCCAAGTTCCGATACCTTCCCATACGGTCCAGCCAAGTGAAAGCACCATGACAATCAATAAAATGAATGACACGGTAAAACCTAACCACCATTGTTTGGTGGGTTTGTTTTCAATTGGCCTACATATATCCTCGGTAACATCGCTAATGGATTTGTTACCCGTTACAAGTGGCTTTCTTATTGCAGCTTCAAACATTTTTGTTTCTTTTTATAAATTATGAATGTTGAACTTCTTGTTTTTTGTTTCTAATTTTTGTCAAATACTTCACAGATGGTTGAATGCCCACTTCTTCGAGCATTAAATACCCTCTTTCGTTTTTATACATTTGAGCAATTTTGCTGTTGGGGTCATTTCTATCTCCAAACACCAAAGCATTTGATGGACAAGTTTTTGCACATGCCACGGTAACATCCCCATCATTCAATTTTCTGTTTTCAATCTTGGCTTTCAGTTTTGCCATTTGAATGTTTTGAACGCAGAAACTACATTTTTCCATAACCCCTCTTGAACGCACCGTTACATCAGGGTTAAGAACCATTCTTCCAAGTTCGTTATTGAAATGATAATTGAATTTGCTGTTATCGTTGTATTTAAACCAGTTGAAACGACGCACTTTGTATGGGCAGTTGTTTCCACAGTATTTCGTTCCGATGCAACGGTTATAGGTCATTTGATTCAAACCTTCCGAGCTATGCGTAGTTGCCAATACCGGACAAACAGTCTCGCAAGGTGCATGGTCGCAATGCTGACACATCATTGGTTGATGAACTACCGTAACATTGTTGTAATGCGAATAGTCGTTTTTGCCCCCTTTTTTGGCAATTTCATCCAATGCGTTTAGTTCCTTTTCTTTCGAAGAATAATCGCCTTTTTTAAAGTCTCTTTCTCCGGCAAATTTTACTGATACTTTTGTTTCTTCCTGAACCTCAAATGCATAGTATCTGTCGATACGAATCCAATGCATTTCTCTCCTTCTACGAACCTCATCACGGCCAACAATTGGCACGTTGTTTTCCAAGCTGCAGCTTACAATACAAGAGCCACAACCCGTACAGGCATTCATATCAACAGCCATTGCCCAATGATGTCCCTTTGAATAGTCAAATTCTTCCCAAAGAGATACCAAGTGCTGTGTTTTAGCCTGAGGTTTGTTTCCTGCGTCTTTTTCTTTTTGATATTCAGAAAGTGTTGTTTCTCTCATTATATCACGACCTTCTACCATGTGATGCGTTTGAGTTTGGGCAAATTCATAACCCGAACCTACTTTTTCAAGTTTCACGCCACTCACCACATACGAATAGGTGCCATTATCTGTTTGAACCAATGGGTAAACATTTTTACCAAGGTCAACCAAATCATTTTTGTTTTCGTCTAATATTTCAGGTGTGCGGCCATAGCCCAAAGCTATACCGATGGTTCCTACCGCTTGCCCAGGTTGAATAAGTAAAGGCAATTTGTCAACCGTACCATTTGAGGAAGTTACCTTCATCCAATCGCCTTGTTCCCAATTATTGGCTTCTGCATCACTTCTTGAAATCGTCACGTAGTTATCGTAAGTAACTTTTGTAACCGGGTCCGGCATTTCATGACACCATGGGTTCATGGCCATTGTGCCATCGCCTATTCCTACTTTTTGATAGAGTGAAAGTTCTAAACCATCACCTTTTTTTGCAGAAGCTATAGCTGCAGCGGCATCAGAAACAGAACCTGAGAATGAGCCTGCTCCATTTGAAGCAGCTTTTTCCACCACCCCGTCATGCAGAGCTTGTTCAGCATTTACCCCCAAGTTGCTCTCCAAATAATTTACAACCCAACTGCGAGAAACTTGATCCTCTCCCATTTCCAACGTCTCTCCAGCCCAAGTTCTCAAAGACTCAGCAGCACTTCTGGTGTTGAATACTTTGGTAATGGTTGGTTGAGAAGTTAGATAATGTCCGCTCATTGGCTCATAAATATCCCACGACTCCAAGAAGTGGTTATCCGGAGCATTCACTGTGGCATTCATTGAGGTTTCATCCGCCACAATAGATGTGCAAATTACATTGGTTTTTTTCAACGAATCGGCCAAATCTTTGCCGTTGGCATAAGAATAAACCGGATTACAGTTTAAAAATATTACAGCTCCAAGGCTTCCAGCCTGTTTTGCAAAATTGTCAAATTCCGCCTCATTAAAGGCAGATACATTGTATGAAGTGTTGATGTCTATGGTGTTTCCATAGCTATCTAACATAGTGTTTATTGCATTGGTAATAATCTGGTCGGCTTTGTTGTTGCTTCCACAAACAACCAATGCCTTTCCTTTTGCTGCCACCAATTCTTCGGCTATTTTGCTCAACATGTTTCCGGCAAGCTCATTTTGAGCACCAGAAACGGAAGAACCCCCAACTTTTGAGGCAACCATATTATATAGACTTACCAAATAGGCTCCATGTTTTGAGGCCGGAATTGCAAACCGATAATCGGCATTGGTTCCTGTCAAACTCATGTTTGCTTCAATTTGGTAGTGTCTGCTCATATTGGCATTTTCTGGCGAAGGAACTCTGTTTTTAGCATAATCAGACGAAAACCTAACAGGAGAAACCCATGTACCTAAAAAGTCGGCACCGAAACTAACAATTAGCTCTGCTTTGTCGAATTTATAATTTGGAACGGTAGCTACACCAAACGATTCTTTATTGGCATTTAAAATACCTGAATACGAAATTGGGTCATACACAATGTGTGTAGCATTGTGAGCTGTCTTAAATTTATCAATAGCATCTTTAAGAATTGGGCTGGTAACGGTTCTTGAAACCACTGCCACGCCTTTTCCTGCCGCTTGCTTTAATATTTCTGCTACTTTTTTATCTACGTTTGCCCAATCTTTCTCTGTTTTTCCGCCAATTTTTGGGTTTTGCAAACGGTTGATGTCATACAACGACAAAATACTGGCTTGGCCAATAGCATTTAACCCTCCCTGACTGAGGATGCTTTTTTCGTTACCATCCAATTTTATTGGCCTACCTTCTCGCACTTTAGCCACAACAGGAAAACCTTCGTTGAACGCACCACATGAAGTTGCGTAATACAAAGGGAGACCCGGAGTTACATTCGCTGGTTTTTCGATATAAGGCATGGCATACTTTACCGGTGTCCTATTGCAGGCGGCCAATGCTACTGCACTAACGCTAAAACCAAAAAACTTTAAGAAATCTCGGCGGTTTGAAGTTATTTCATCCGAATCACCAAAAATTTCTTCCATCGGAAGCTTGTCTGAGAACTCATCGGTTCTTCCTGCATATTGAGCAGGTTTTTCCAGTTCTTCAATTCCCTTCCAGTATTTATTTTCCAAATTACTCATTATATGTTGTAATCTTTGAGTTTCTTAAATTGAATATCGATTAATAATGGCATTTTGAACATTCCAAACCTCCGTTTTCTGCAACGGTAACATAATGCTTGTTGTTCTTTTTCATTTCTTTATGCACATCCTCGTAGTATTTGTTGTTTTCAACATCAATACCTCTTTGTCTGTGACAGTTTACACACCAGCCCATTTGCAATGTGCTAAATTGCTCCAATTTGGCCATTTCGTGTACAGGCCCATGACATACATTACAAATATCTTTGCTCTCGGTGCTACCATCTGGAGCCAATTTTGCAGCAGATACGTGTTGTGAGTGGTTGAAATATGCCAAGTCAGGAAGGTTGTGAACCCTTACCCATTTTATCGGGCCAACTCCTTTTGCATTCGGATCGTAAGAGCCTGCTTCTGGGTCAAAACCTACATACTTATACAGTTTAGCCAACTCAGGAGATACTTGTCCGTTGTATTTTTCTCTCAACTGAGCCCCCTTGTGGCAGTTCATACAAATATTGCTTGATGGAATGGTGGAATGTTTACTTTTTGACGCACCTATATGGCAATACTGACAATCAATATTCATTGCACCGGCATGTTTGTCGTGCGGAAAATTGATTGGTTGGTCAGGTGCATAACCTTGCTGATTACCCACTTTATAAGCAGTATAATCGAATCCCCACCCACCTAAAACAATGGCTAAAATGCCAATAACCACCAACGATACAATAGTTGGGTTCCACTTATCTGTTGTGGGCTTTATTTTACTCTCGTAAAAAGTTGGCTCCGCCTGAGTAGGGTATTTTTGGTTTAAAATGGATGTAATGTGTTTAACAACATACACCATCAATGCCGCTACGATGAGCAACACAACCGCCAAAATAACTAAGGCTAAAAATGTAGAATTACTATAAAAACCTCCTGACATCTATTTTTTATTTTTAAGTCTTTCCTATTATAAAAATGACAATCTTCTAATTATCAAGCTTTTAACATTGCTATATGACAAAAATTTTACCAATTGGCAATGGCCGCAAATATATATCGGTTTAAAAGTTGGCAAGATTGAAGATACCAACATTTTTTAATTTAGAAATTGTCTAAATAGCTTCAACTCGCTGATATTATGCGACTTTTACAATCAATTATTTCCTTTTTCTTGGTGGAAATGATTGACAAATTTATTTCCCGATAGAAAATGCTTCGGAAATTATCTGCTCTTGCTCTTGATTGTGCACCTTGGCGTAGCCAGTAGCCGGAGACGAGCTTGAGCGGCGGCTAATTACACCCAAAGCAAAAGGCAAATCATACCGCAGCAAATGCATCCATGCACCCTGATTTTTAGGTTCTTCCTGCACCCATTTCCACTCTGCATTCCTGTATTTTTTTTGCAAATCGGCCAATTGGTTTTCGGCCAACGGATACAATTGTTCTACCCGAACAACAGCAACGTTTTCTATGTTATCTTCCTCCTGCTTTTTCAGTAAATCATAATAGATTTTACCAGTGCAAAGCACCACCCGCTTTACCTTTTTTGCATCGGCTTTTGCATCATCAATTATCTCTTGAAATGCTCCATTTGTAAAATCTTCGATTGAACTTACACAAAGTGGATGTCTCAGTAAACTTTTAGGGGTAAGCACTACTAAAGGCACCCGAATGTCTCGCTTCAGTTGTCGCCTCAAGGCATGAAATAAATTGGCTGGTGTTGTGGCATTTATTACTTGCATATTGAGTGTGGCACACAGTTGCAAATACCGCTCAGGACGAGCCGAGGAGTGCTCAGGCCCTTGACCCTCATGACCGTGTGGCAACAACATGACTAAACCGTTAAAGCGTTTCCATTTTGTTTCGCCGCTGGCAATAAATTGATCAATAATAACCTGAGCCCCATTGGCAAAATCGCCAAACTGGGCTTCCCATATTGTTAATCCATTGGGATTGGTCATGGCATAGCCATACTCAAACCCCAAAACGGCAAATTCTGAAAGCAATGAGTTGTAGATTTCAAACGACGTTTTTTGCCCTCCAATTTGTGCCAACGGGCAATATTCGTTTTCCGAATCTTCTTCTTTTATTATGGCGTGCCGATGGCTAAAGGTGCCTCGCTCGCAATCCTGTCCGCTCATTCTTACCGGAAAACCTTCGTCCAACAGACTGGCGTAGGCCATTAATTCGCCCATTGCCCAGTCGAAGCTGTTGTTTTTAATCATGTCGGCACGGTCGGCAAATAGTTTTTCAACCTTTTTAAAAGCCTTAAATCCATCCGGAATTTGCGTAATTGATTTGGCCAGTTTTTGAAATTTGGTTTTGTCAATGGCCGTTACGGGCGATTGCTCAAAGTCTTTTTGCTCGGCCTTTCTTATGTGTGCCCATGTGTTTGCTGGCGAATTATTGGTAGTTTCTTGCCCATTGGCCGACCGAACACTGTCTAACTTTTCTTGCAAAAGTTGTTTAAATTCTTTCTCCATTTGTTCGGCCAAATCGGCTTCCACACTACCGGTATTTGCCAATTTTTCCGCATAAATTTCACGTGGATTTTTGTGCTTGGCAATTTCTTTATACAACTTAGGCTGTGTAAATCTCGGTTCATCCCCTTCATTATGACCGTATTTTCGATAACCTAACAAATCGATAAAAACATCAGTATGAAATTTTTGCCGATACTCTGTGGCCAATTGCATTACATACACAATGGCTTCAGCGTCGTCTCCATTTACATGAAAAACAGGACACTTGGTGGTTTTGGCCACATCGGTGCAGTATATCGATGTTCGGCCATCGGTGTAGTTGGTGGTAAAACCTATTTGATTGTTAGTAACCAAATGTATGGTTCCCCCATTGTTGTAACCTTCCAACCCAGCCATTTGAATGACTTCATACACAATGCCCTGACCACTAACAGCCGCATCACCATGAATGAGTATTGGGGTTAATTTATCAAAATTTCTATTGTGTTCTCTGTCTATCTTTGCCCTTGAAACGCCTTCTACCACAGGGTTTACAGCCTCCAAGTGTGAGGGATTTGGTGTTAAGGTGAGCCGAATATCTTTACCTTCATTTGATTTTATTTCGGAAGAATATCCCATGTGGTATTTTACATCGCCCTCAAAAATGGCATCGGCATAAGCTCTTCCTTCAAATTCTCTAAAAATTTCTTCATAGTTTTTATGCATAATGTTGGCCAACACGTTCAGCCTGCCTCTATGTGCCATACCAATCACAAACTCTTCAACACCCAATGTTGAGCCATGCTCAATGATGGTGTTTAATGCAGGTATCAACGTTTCCAAACCTTCAAGCGAAAACCGTTTTTGCCCAACGTATTTGGTATGCAGAAAATTCTCAAAAACCACAGCTTGATTCAACTTATTCAGCACTTCTCTTTTTTGGTTGATAGACAGGTTTGGTTGATTTTTCCGGCTTTCCATGCGGGTTTTGAGCCATTCTTTCCGCTCGGGGTGCTGCATATACATATATTCAACCCCAATGCTTTGACAATAGGTTTGTTCCAAATGCTCGATAATATCTTTCAACTTGGCCGGCCCAATGCCCAATTCGATGCCTGCATTAAAGGTCTTATCCATATCCGACTGCTCCAAACCAAAATTGTTAATATCAAGCGTAGGTTCATATTTTCGCCTATCGCGAACCGGATTGGTTTTGGTAAACAAATGCCCTCGGGTGCGGTAGCCATCGTTTATCAGTCGAAGCACATTGATTTCTTTTAGCATATCTTCCGACACCACTTGGCCGCTGATTCCGGTTTTGTCGTAGGCCAAATCAAAACCTTCAAAGAATTTTTGCCAACCAAACTCCACGTTTTGCGGGTTTGCCTGATACTGCTTATACATTTCGTCTATCGAATCGACGTCGGCATTGCTAAGATAAGAGTGTGCTAACATTTGTGTATTTCAAAACTCAATTAAAAATGGGTGGCAAAGATAGATTTTTTTGAATGTTTAAGGTTGAAGGAATTAAGGTTTAAGGATGAAAAATGCACCCTGCTTTAATCCAGATTCTCAATACGTATTTTGCATCATTTTAGCTTAAAAACCAAACAAATTGAGTAGTGCTTTTAAAAAAGGGATGCAGCGGCAAGCTTCTGAATGGCGGTTGGGTTTGAATCCGCCCACCCATTAAAGGAGTCTGAGGGGAAGAAATAAACTTAACTTTGCGACCCAAATGTGGAAAGATTATAGATTTACAGACCTTTTTGAAAAACCGCCTAAAATTCCATGTTTTTTGGCTGGTACAATGGTGCATACCGAACAAGGGCTAAAACCTATTGAAGATTTAAAGACAGGCGAAAACGTGTGGAGCTATAACGAAAAAACCAAAACTACCGAATTGCAACTAATATTGCAAACATATACCAACACCGCCTTGCAATACATCAAAATAACCACCACTTGCGGCACAGAACTAAATGTAACGGGCAACCACCGGTTTTTTGAAGCCTTTGCCAAGCGTTGGAAAGCCGCCAGCCAACTGTCGTTGGGCGATTATTTGTTCGATGCCCAAAACAACAAACATATACACATTGCATCTATCCAAAAAATAGAACAACAAGTACCCACCCACAACATAGAAGTGGCTCAAAACCACAACTACTTAGTAGCCAACTCAGGCATTCTTACACACAACCAAACGGCTTTCAGCTATGCCGACCAAACGGAGTACGTGTTTGAATTCTACACCCTAAAAGACAAAGTTTCCAAAGCCGACCTCTATGTCGGCATTACAACGCAGCGGTTAGATTTAAGGCACGTTCAGCATGTTGAAGAAGGCAAACGTGCCTTGGATGGTATCAAAGAATACAACTTATGGAAAAGGACGACAGAAATAAGTTCAATAAGCATTAAAGATGTATTTATATCCGGTATAGATGGTATAAAAATGAAATTTTTTGAAGCCCGGGTAATCGAGCAATATTTAATCACCTATTTTGGTGGTGCAAAGGAGCATAAGGGTCTGGGTATTTTAAAAAACCGTAGCAATGCCATGACCGAGTATGCATTTAATCGATGGAAAAGGAATACCAATTTTAACCCATGCAAATATTTTGTTTAGAAAACTAAAAAAGCAAATATGGACTATACAAAAGAACTTTTTAGAGACCTCTATTGGAACTATATAGAAGCACCCTACGAAACTGCCGAAGCATTTAAAGAAGCCCTTAGAACCTACCACAAAAGCATTGGCTACAAGGGTACTTATCCCAAAATTAAATGGGATGAAAACACCATAAACAGCCCAAAGGTAATGATAGCCGCCATAGTGTTGCCGCTTGAAGAATACGAAGAAGTGCGAGAACATATAGAAACATTGGAGGCTGCTAATGGCAAGTATTTTACGGCATTAGATTTACTATATCAAACGCATAACAAAATAGGCTCACCCATTTTGGGTGATAGAGACAACCATTTTTTTGAAGGTTTTGCATTTGCAGTAGAAGAAAAATTTGGAGAAGAAAAGATACCTGTCTATGTGTTGATTACGGGGAGTTAAAAAAGTTGGCTATCGGTTTCTTTTAGGCATGGTTTCGAGCGGAAGAAAAATAATTCCTTATCCATGTAATTTTATTAAGGTTTATTCCTGCATTCTATCTTAAAAACCAAACAAATTGAGCAGTGATTTTAAAAAAGGGATGCAGCGGCAAGCTTCTGCACGGCGGTTATACCCCAAATACACTAATCTTCCCATAAACAAAGCATCTGTTAAAGCTATTTTTCTTATCAACCCAAAAATATACTAATTTTGTCAGAAATTTGTTTCGGTAGTATGACATTTAAAAACGAAGAAAAAGATAAACGTAGCCGATTGTATTTGTTGCTTGTTGTGCTTGCATTGCTTGCGGTTAATGGTTTGCTGGTCTATCAACTGCTTTCTAAAAAGAAAGTGGTGGAAGAAAAACAGGAGCAAGTGGATGATTTGACTGCCGAAAAAGCACAACTTAATGAAGAGTTGGATAGATTGAATCTCGAATTGGTGGAGTATAAAGGCGAAAACCAAAAACTCGACAGTGTGATTCGTGAACAAGAAATGAAACTGAACGCAAAAGTGGCTGAGTTGAAAAAAGCCATCAACAGCGGAAATGTGAGCAAGGCAGACATCGAAAAATTTAAAAAACAAATTCAGGAGCTTACCACCGAACGTGATGGCTACATTGCCCAAATAGAACAACTGAAAAAGGAAAAAGAATTTTTCAGAGATTCGTTGTATGCCAAAAAGAACGAATTGGTGGAACAAACCAAAAAGACAGAAGCTGTGGTAGCTGAAAGAGACAAGATTAACGCCCAATTAGATATTGCAAAACGCCTTAAAACAAAATCGCTTAGAGCCTATGGCATAAAAGTAAAAGGCAGTGGCACTGAAAAAGAAACCGATAGGTTTTCAAAAACCGATAGAATTATGGTAGAAGCTGTGATAGACAACAATGCGGTGGCCATAAAAGAAAGCAAAACGTTGTATTTGCAAATTTTATCACCCGAAAAAACAACGCTGAACAATCAGGCAAAGGGTTCAGGAACGTTTACGTTGGACGACCACGGCTCGCTTTACACCAAAAAGGAGAAATTCAATTTTACCAACTCTAATGAGAAGGTGGTTTTCTTTTGGGAAAAATCAAACGATATGACCGCCGGAGAATATACGGCCAATGTGTATTGCGAAGGTGTGTTGCTCGGCAGCACAAAATTCACACTTAAATAATTGATGAAAACCGTTTGGATAACGGGTGCCAGCTCGGGCATTGGCGAAGCCTTAGCCCATTATTATTCAAAAAAAGGATTTAACCTAATTCTTTCTGCCCGCAACGAATCTGCCTTAGAAGTTGTTGCAAAATCTTGCCAAACCAACGGCGAGATATACATTATTCCGTTAGATTTGGCTGATTCAAAAACCATTGAAAATGCGGTTGAAATGGCCAAAAAAAACGTTTCAAAAATTGACATATTAATAAATAACGGTGGCATTAGCCAACGGAGTAAAATAACAGACACTCCCGAAACCGTTGACAGAAGAATTTTTGAAATAAACTACTTTGGCACCGTTGCATTAACAAAAAAAGTGCTGCCCTGGATGATAGAAACCGGTGGTGGCAACATTTCAGTTGTCAGTAGCATTTCCGGCAAGTTTGGGTTTCCGCTTCGCAGCAGCTATTCGGCAAGTAAGCATGCGGTTGTTGGATATTTCGAAACTCTGGGATTGGAATATATAAATCAGAACATCCGCACCACGGTAGTTTGTCCGGGAAGAATAAGAACGAATATCTCCAAAAATGCTTTAAACCCTGATGGAAAACCGACAGGACAGATGGATGATGGGCAGCGAAATGGGATGTCGGTAGAGGTGTGTGCCGCCAAAATTGGCAAAGCCATTGCACGAAACAAGCGTGAAGTTTTGATAGGTAAAAAAGAGTTGATACTCTATTACATTCACAAATACCTGCCCACGCTCTTTTGGAAAATTGCCCCGAAAATAAATCCGAAGTGATTTTTTTTTAGACATTTTACAACATCCTACCTTTTTCCTTCAAATCCACGCAACCTACTGAATATAAGCACTTTATCTTTCAAAAAAAATGTATTGCGTATATCCGATTTATATACCATTTTTGACTGGTAGTGTAGTTACTTAATCGAGGGTTCAGCATTCAATGTAACATTTAATGCAAAAATGGTGCAGTTATTTCTGTGATTTAGAACGGTTTTTCGGTATTTGATAACTCATTTATAGAATTAATTTAAAGTGTTTTTATGAAGAAATTTTTCAACTTATTGGTCGTGTTTGTGGCGTTTTTGCTTTTTACCAACCAAAACGCTCAAGCACAATGGATCTACACCCAAACCAACTCAAACCAGAACGTGGGAAATCCCGGTGGCGTGCGAACTAGTTCCGATGCTACATCCACTGGTGGAACAGTTATTATGGCTTACAATCAAGGCCCCGGCGGTTCTACAGGTTCTTACACCAGTACCAATTATTGGTCGTTGGCTATTCCCATTCCGTTTACATTTAAGTTTTATGGCGGCACAGTTGACTCTTTTTGTGTTTCTCAAAACGGTTTGCTTACGTTTAGTACCTCAGTGGCTGGAACTCAGGTAAACAGCTCTCTGAACTCGAATTCGGCTTTACCAAACAGTAATTTGCCCGACAGCACTATTGCCTATTTCTGGGAAAATGTGGCTACCAGAAGCACAGGCGACAATGTTTATACTTTTGTTTTTGGCAGCACTGGCAGCAGGCAGTTGTGGATTCAAAACTTCTCTTATGCCATCGGTAACATGTCTTATGCCTATTGGGCCGTGGTTTTGGAAGAAGGCACCAACAATATTTACATCGTTGATCAGAACTATTACCTGAACGGCACCCCAAGCCTAACTGCAGGCGTTCAGCTCAACTCTTCCACTTATGTCGATGTAACCACAGGAATCAACTCATCGGCTGGCTCTCCAAATATTATTTATGGTAGTGGCGGTAGTTCTGCATCCGACAACGAATACCATATTTTTGAGCCGAAATTTTTGGTTTCTAATGATGTAGCTGTTTCTTCTTTTGTTAATCCAAGCGATGCAATTTGTAATTCTACAGATAGTATAAAAATTGAAGTAACCAACGAGGGAAACAACAATGTGACAAGTTTTGATGTGGAATGGTCAGTAAATGGCACCTCACAAAACACCTATAATCATACCGGCACATTGACTCCAAATAGCTCTATTGTCATCAATTTAGGACCCTATACCTACAGCGGTAGTTCGAGTAATTTTGTTGTTTACACAAAAAATCCGAACTCCACTTCGGATGGAAAACCCGCGAACGATACGTTGCAAAAAACTTTTGTACCGGGCATGAGCGGAACATACACCGTTGGCACATCCAGCAGTGATTTTGCAACCATTGATGCGGCCAAGACAGCATTGGCCAATGGGCTTTGTGGCCCCGTTGTTCTAAATCTTGCAGCCGGCACCTATACAGGGCAACATACTATAACAAATGTGCCGGGGCAGTCGGCCACCAACACCATTACCATTCAAACCGACCCATCAGCCACCAGCAAAGCAATAATAGAGTATGATGCTACGGGTACTACTGATGATTGGACAATACTTTTTTATAATGCATCACACTATATTTTAAACAATTTGCACTTAAAGGGTTTGGATGGGTATTATTGTCGGGTTGTTTCTTTCGACCAAAACAGTGGCGATATAACGATTCAGAATTGTACCATTGAAGGGAAAAAACCCAGTTCTTCTTCCAACTATGCAGCTCTGATTTATTCACCTTCAACATCAACGGACACCAACATTATCATAAAAGACAATGTTCTTCTATATGGTTCTGCAAGCATCTACAACTATGGTATATCTACAACCAGCTTGCAGAAAGGTTGGCAAATAACAGGAAATACCTGTACAGATTTTGACTACTATGGTATCTACAACTATAGCACTCAGGACATTACTGTCTCAAATAATACTATTTCATCAAATAGCACCTATAGTTCTGCACTCTACGGTCTATACTTGGCTTACTCTGATGGAGCAAACATGATATCTGAAAATAAAATAGACGTGTATAGGGGATATGGCATTTATCATAGTTCATGCGACGCTTCTTCTGTGGCACCGGCCTATTTTATTAACAATAGTATTCGAGTTGGAAATTCAGGTACTGATGCCGCAAGAGCTATTTATTCGCTTAGCAGCAGTTATCAAAAGTTTTACCACAATACTTGCGTGGTGACATCAACTCCGTCCACAACAGGAACTACTTACGTTGCGGGTTACTTTAGCTATTCATCTGCTACATATAGTGGAAATGATGTAGTGAATAATATATTTGTTAACACCGTCGGAGGATATGCGGTGTATCTCTACTACAGTGGCACCACCAATTATTATAACGCCTTAGATTACAATATCTATTATAGTGTTGGTAGTAGCAACGTGGTTTATGCGGGAGCTTCGTATTCAAATGTAGCCGCCTATCAAAGTGCAAAATCGGGTTATGACCAAAATTCTTTCGAAAAACTTCCTCCTTTTATTAGTAGTACAGACTTACATTTGAGTGATGCTTGTTTTGACAGAGTGCCTGCACTATCGGCCGTTACAACGGATATTGATGGAGCAAGCAGAAACCCATCTGTTACTCACCCAGGATGTGATGAGGTTTATCAAGGAAACAACGATATAGGGGTTGCCGAAATATTAACACCTTCCGGAACCGTTAGCTCAGGAACACAAACTGTAAAGGTTGTAGTTCGTAATTATGGTTTAAACACCGTTAATGGTTATACTGTTAGTTATTTGCCCTCAGGTGGGTCGGTTGTTAATCAAAACATGTCCACTACCTTGTCAAGTTGTGCCAACGATACCGTTACTTTTAGCTCTACTTTTAATCATAGCGTTGGTTGTAAATCCTTGACCGCGTGGTCAAGCAATCCCGGTGGGGCTTCGGACACAAAAATCTCAAACGATAGTGCTTCAACTAGTTTTGGGGTGGCAATGTCCGGCACATATACTATTGGTGGTTCATCGCCAGATTTTGCAAACTTTACGGAAGCAATAGATGGTTTAAATTGTGCGGGCATTTCGGGTGCAGTAACTCTTAAAGTAAGAAGTGGCACATATACTGAAGACGTTTTTATTCCTGCTATTGTAGGCTCCTCTTCAAGCAACACCATTACCTTTGTTAGCGACCCAACAAACAGCACGATGCCAGTTTTGAAAAATGCCTCTGGTGCAACCATAAAGTTGCAAAACACCAACTATGTTGCTTTTGACGGGATAAACGTTATCCAAACCGGAACATCCGCTCCAGCTTTCTATTTTGGTGGCTCAAACGGCAATATTACCATCAAAAACTGCAAAATTGAGGGACCTGTTGTAAGCACATCAACCGCTACTTCCTCTACAATTTACGATGAAACGGGCAGTTCACTATCTACAAACGTGCTTATTAAAGACAATGAAATTTTGTATGGTTCATATGGTATATATATGTATGGGTCATCAACCACTGCGTTGCAAGACAATTGGACCATAACAGGCAACACCATCAAAGACTTCTATTATGCTGGATTGTACGGCTATTATCATAATAACTCGGTTGTAAACAACAACAAATTCATTGGTTCGTCAACCAGCACCTACGGTATTTATTCATCTTACGGTGACGGAAACCTAAAAATTACTGGAAACCAAATAACAATAAAAAACTACGGTTTGTATATCTCTTATTCTGATGCCACCAGCACTTTACCAGGTTTAATTGCAAACAACATTGTAGTTGTTGGAGACAATGCATCCAATTCGGCAAGAGCCCTTTATTTATACGGATGTAGCTATCAAAATGTTTACCATAACACTTTTGTCGATAACTCTTCCTACAATTCTTCATCCTACCCAACAGTGTATATTTATTGTAGCAGTTCTACCTATGTTGGAACTGAATTAAAAAACAACATTATTGTTAACTCCGGACAGGGATATTTAATCTACGTATCAGGCGTATCTTATTTAACCTCAGATTACAACGTGTTTTATGGCAACTCAACTTCAGACATGTTTTATGATGGAATTAGCCTCAATAGCACTTTAGCCGGCTTTGTAAGCTCATCAAGCCTTGATGGGAACTCTGTTTTTCAAATGCCAAATTTTGTATCTGCAACTGATTTTCATTTAGTAGATCCTTGTTTTGTAAAAATGCCCGCACTATCTTCTGTTTCCACCGATATTGATGGAGATTCACGTGGCACAACAACTACTTTCCCCGGTGCTGATGAAACAATAAACGGTAGTTTAGACGCAGGAGTAACTTCTATTTTAAGCCCTAACGGCGTAGTTGCTGCTGGCAATCAGGTGGTAAAAATTGCGGTTCGAAATTATGGATCTTCAACTTTGACAAGTGTTAAAGGAAACTTTTCGGTTGATGGTGGCAGCACTACCACCGAGACATTTACTATTTCTTTGGCAAGTTGCCAATCAGACACGTTGACCTTCTCAGGCACTGCGTCTATATCAGCCGGATGTAGTCAACTTACTGCCTGGACAAGCGACCCAAATGGCTCTGCGGATGTAATTACCATTAACGATTCAAATTCTTCTAGTTTCGGTGTTCCGTTGGCTGGAGGCAATTACACTATTGGTTCAACCGGAACCTACCCCAACTTCACAGCTGCGGTGGATGCCCTTCAGTGTGCAGGAATTTCAGGACCTATTACGTTTACTGTTCAACCAGGCACCTACAATGAAAACATCAATTTGGACGGCACAAAAATTTTGGGTACTTCAGCCGTCAACACCATTCGGTTTGTTGGTTCTGGAATGCCTACCATTACCTATTCGTCCAGTTCATCATCGGATAATTATATCGTATTATTTAAAGACATTAACCATATTACCTTTGATAGTTTCAATATGGTGGCCACAGGCACTTCTCGCGGAAGTATTGTTGTATTTAATGGTACGAATAATAACATTACGGTTCAAAATT
This sequence comes from Flavobacteriales bacterium, assembly GCA_020635395.1. Taxonomy (NCBI): domain Bacteria; kingdom Pseudomonadati; phylum Bacteroidota; class Flavobacteriia; order Flavobacteriales; species Flavobacteriales bacterium. Next base: position 793,852 of record JACJZV010000001.1, on the reverse strand, counting down.
CAAAAATTGTTGGCCCTGTTGTATCATCGACTTCCAGCAACTATGCACTAATTTTTGATAACTCAGGTGTATCAAACGTGTCTGATAGCGTAACCATTTCCAACAATGAATTATTAAATGGTAGCTATGGCATTTATTGTTATGGTGGATCATCAAGTTCTTTGCAAAAAAATTGGATGATTAAAGACAACATCATTACCGATTTTTACTATTATGGTATTTACTCTTTCTACACTCAAGATCTTGCTGTATTGAGAAATACCATTTCTACGACCTCATCATACTCAAGTCTCTACGGAATTTATTGTTATTTTAGCGATGGTGCACAACGCATTATTGGAAACAAGGTTACGGGATTAGGTGATGGAATTGGCATGTACTTTAACGCCTGCGATGCAACATCAACCGACAAAGGGTTAATTGCAAACAACTTTGTTCAAATTGGCAGTTCAAGCAATTCTGTAGATGGGGTAGATTTTTACTCATCAAACAATCAAGTTTTATCGAACAACACTATTGTTCTTACCAGCAGTTACGTATCAACAGCTTGGGCAGCTCTATATACATCAATTAATTCAAACTACACCGGCAACGAAATTACCAACAATATTTTTGCAAATGTTGGTGGTGGAACTGCAGCATATTATGGCGACCCAACCCTATTTTCGGCTATAAATAATAATAGCTATTACACTTCTGGAAGTACACTGATTAGTGCTGGCTCGAGCTATAGTACTTTGGCTTCATATCAGTCCAACTATACTACCATAGAGCAAAACTCTATTAGCGTAAATCCTGATTTTAATGCCACAAACGATTATCATATAAATAGTTTGGAACATTTCGAAGCAGGAACTACTGCCTCTGTATCGGATGATATTGAGCAAGTAACTCGCAGAGCTACGCCAACTATTGGAGCTTTTGAACTATTGCCGGACGTTGCTCTTATTTCGGTTGCCTCTGACACAGTTTGTGGAAGCAATCAGAATGCGGCACCAATAACTGTTACATTTAAAAACAATAGCAACCTTATATTATCAAATATTCCATTGTCTATTGTAGTAGATGGAACAACCACCTACACAGAAACCGTTACCGGAACATTTGCTGCCGGTGCAACCTACACTCAAACCCTTTCTACTACAGTAGATTTGAGTGGAACAACCGACAATTCCATTACCGTAACCTACACAGGAGATGATGTAAACTCTGCCAATAGTAGTGCAGGTATAGTTGTGCCATACTGGCCAAATCCGGTTTCATCGTTTGCCAATGCAGACTCATGTTTTGGCAGTGCTATGAGTTTTTCATCAACTGGCACGGTTTCAAGTGGTTCTATTGTTTCTACTTATTGGATGTTTGGAGACGCAACAAGTGGAACAGGTAACAATACAAATCACACATACGCCTCCAGTGGAAGCTACAATGTGAGCATTAGCAGCACAACAAACAATGGATGTAAAGATACCACGGCTCGAAGCATCAATGTATTAACAGCATTGATTGCCGGCTCTATATCTGGAGATCAAACCATTTGTTACAATTCAATGCCAAGCACTTTTGGCAATACAACACCGGCATCTGGTAGTGCGGGCACTTATGGTTATCAATGGCAGTCATCTGCTGATAACGCTGCTTGGAGCGATATTTCAGGTGCAATGGGTGCAACCTATTCTTCCGGAAATTTGACAACCACAACCTATTTTAGAAGAGGTGTTACCACCAATGTTGGTTGTGGCCCAGAATATTCTGCTTCAATAAAAGTTACTGTGCGAGATGAGTTAATGGCCGGAACGATTGGTTCTGACCAAACAATCTGCTACAACACCGTGCCTTCTTCAATTTCTGAATCGGCAGTACCAACGGGTGGCGATGGCTCTTGGACGTTGCAGTGGCAGTTATCATCAAACGGTAGCACTTGGAGCAATATTAGTGGAGCAACCTCAAACTCATACAACCCATCGGCTCTTACCGCAACAAGATATTACAGATTGAGATACACCGGAGGTTCATCATGTGGTGTGGTATATAGTAATACTGTAACCATTAATGTTTACAATGATTTGTATGCAGGTTTGGTTGGAAATCCTCACTCTGTTTGTCCGAATGGAACTCCAAACACACTTAACCAAACAAGTGCAGCTACAGGTGGCAACGGAACATATACCTACCAATGGCAAGAGTCGAACGACAATGCAACTTGGAGTAATATCAGCGGTGCAACTTCTGCTTCGTACAATTCAACTTCTTCGTTGACTAATGCAATGTTTTATAGAAGAAATACTATTTCGGGAGCCGGATGTGGCACAAAACCTACCAACTCAGTTAAAGTTAGTATTGCACCGCTACCGAATGTTTCCTTTGTTGCAACACCTCATTGTTTTAACGATGTAATGCCAATAACCAACAATTCCAGTGTAAGCAGTGGTTCAATCACTGGATACCTTTGGAATTTTGGAGATGGAAACAGCAGCACTGCCGCTGTACCAAGTTATACATACGCATCAAGCGGCGTTAAGAACATTAAACTTATTGCCACCACCAATATTGGTTGTAAAGACTCGGCAACAGGAACTGTAAACGTGTCAAACGCTCCGGTTCCAACTTTTTATGCTATTTACGACTGTAAAGATGATTCTTCCAGATTTAAAAACACCACTTCTGTAAATTGCGGAAAAATCAACGCTTTCCTTTGGGAATTGGGCGATGGAACAACCTCTACACTTGAAGATCCTGTTCACAAATATGCTTCTTCTGGAACCTATACTGTTAAGTTTAAAATTTTCCTACCAGGAGGATTTAAAGATTCTGTAACGAAAACGGTTACCGTTTTGCCTAAAGCTACCTCTGGTTTTACTGCAAATGACGTATGTTTTGGAGATAGTGTGAAATTCGTAAACTCATCAACAAATGCATATTCATATTCTTGGAGTTTTGGCGACAATACAACGAGTACTCAAGAAAATCCGACTCATTTCTATCGGGCAGCTCAAACATACAATGTAACCTTAATTTCTGCCGATGGCAATGGTTGTAATGACACAACCACGAAAAGTGTGACCGTAAAAGTGCGTCCATTTGCCTATTTCTCGGTTGACAATCGATGTGTAAATACTGCCACTCCATTTGTCAATGGTTCGCTGTATGCCCACAACTATGTTTGGAATTTTGGTGATGGAAACACTTCTACGTCTTCCGCAACCAATGTAAGCCACGCCTACGGAGCTTCTGGAAATTATACGGCATCTTTATATGCCTATAATAACAATGGGTGTAAAGATACCTTCACGGCTGCCGTTGAGTCATACTCAAATCCAGTATCCTCGTTCAGCATTTCGGATATGTGCAAAGGCAGCAGTTTTACTGCAACAAACAGTTCTACAAGTGCCATTTCTTATACTTGGAATATGGGTGACGGAACAACATTCAGCTCAGCCGCCCCAACATATAACTATGCAAATGCCGGAACTTATACTGTTTCTCTTGCAGTATATTCGATAAATGGTTGTGGTGATACTTCCACAAATTCTGTGGTAGTTTATGATAATCCGGTGGCTAATTTCCAAACAACAAACAGTTGTTTGGGTTCTACCACTAATTTCACAAACAATACCTCAGGAGGCTCTGGCACATTAAGTTATTCTTGGAATTTTGGCGATGGAAACACAAGTACCCAGGCCAATCCAACACACACTTATACCGCAGCTGGAACTTATACGGTAAGTCTTACCGCTACAGGCACAGGAAGCTGTGCGGGAACCGTAAGTAAAACAGTAACAATTTATGACAACCCAACCGCAGCAATAACTGTTTCTGATGTGTGCATCGGTACTACTTCAAACTTTGTTGGCACAAGCACCGGAGCATCTAATTATCATTGGAATTTTGGTGATGGCAATACTTCAACAAGTCAGTCACCATCTCATACCTATGCCGCTGCCGGTTCGTATAATGTAATGTTTGTTGCACAAAACTCAAACGGATGTGCTGATACGGCCAACGTAATGCACAATGTAAACGCAATGCCAACGGCAGCCTTTACAGCAAACACCGCCTGCTTGGGCAGTGCCACAGTCTTTACCAACAGTAGCTCTGTTGGTTCTGGAACATTGACCTATACCTGGAGTTTTGGTGATGGCTCTTCTTCAAGTGTTTCAAATCCTTCGCATACCTATGCATCCGCCGGAAATTATACTGCTTCATTAACAGCAACAGCCAACGGATGCAGCAGCACGATTTCTAAAAATGTAGTAGTAAACGATAAGCCTACAACAGACTTCTCGGTTTCTAACAACTGTCTTGGTGTGGTAACAACTTTCACAAATCTTTCAGGAGGAGCAAGTTCATACTCTTGGAATTTTGGAAACGGAAGCACTTCTACATCTGTTAATCCTACATATACCTATGCCTCGGCTGGCACTTACACCGTAAGCTTGACCGGCATTGGTGCTGGCGGTTGTAATTCTGTAGTTTCAAAAACAGTAACTATTTATAGCAACCCAACGGCTGATTTCAGCACGGCCAACGTATGTGTTGGAAATACTGCAACTTTCAGCAACAACAGCAGTTCTGGTAGCTACTACTGGGATTTTAATGATGGTGCGGCAAGCACTGCAACCAATCCATCTCACGCATATACAAATGCAGGTACGTATAATGTAACTCTTACCGTTACTAACTCCAACGGTTGTATTGCTTCTACTGGCAAATCCATTGTTGTATATGATGCACCTATTGCCATGTTTGCAGGAATAAGTGGTTGCTCAGGTTCAAATCTTACCTTTAGCAACACCTCAAGCGGGGCTACTACCTACACTTGGAATTTTGGTGATGGCGGCACAAGCACCTCAGCAAACCCAAGTCACACGTATAGTGCAGCCGGAAACTATGTTGTTAGCCTAACCGCTAAAAATGCAAACGGATGTAGCAATACATATCAACAAACGGTAATTATCAGCGGAACACCAACGGCAAACTTTACAGCAAATAATGCATGTTTGGGCTCGGCAGTAACGTTTACCAACACTTCAGTTGGTGGTTCAAGCAATTGGAATTTTGGTGATGGTACATCAAGTGGTCAATTTAGTCCAATGCACTCATACGCCGCAGTTGGAAATTATACAGTTAATTTAACCGTAACTTCTGCTCAAGGCTGCACATCTTCCACCTCAAAAATGGTTAGTGTTAATCCAAATCCAGTTGCATCGTTTACGGCAACTGCACTTTGCACAGGGCCTACGGCCACATTTACAGACAATAGTACGATTAGCAGTGGTAGCATTGCCTCATCAAACTTTGAATATGGAGACGGAAACAGTGGCACATCAAATACACATACCTATGCAACTGCCGGCACATACGGACAAGTAAGACTTACCGTAACGTCAGACAAAGGCTGCGTTTCTTCTACTTTGAGAAGTGTAACGGTGGCTGATGCACCAAGTGTTTCTATTTCGGCAAATGATGTATGCTTGGGTAATTCTATCACGTTTGGAACAACCACAAACTCTGGTGTTAAATCATGGAGTTTTGGCGATGGAAACACCAGCGGAGCATTGACCCCAACGCATATCTACAGCTCTGCCGGAACCTACAACGTTTCTGTAACTGTTGAAAATAAAGTAGGTTGTACGGCAATGGCAGCAACTACTGTTAGAGTATTTGCTTTACCGGTTGCCAATTTCTCAACTACCGGTGGATGTCAAAATACAGATATTTCGTTTACAAATACCTCAAACGGGGCAGCTGTTTCATATTGGAATTTTGGCGATGGTGGAACCAGCACATTGCAAAACCCAACACACAATTATGCAAACAGCGGTTCAAAAGTTGTTTCGCTTAGTATTGCCAGCACTGAAGGTTGTACCAACGAAATCACAAAAACAATAAATGTTCTACAAAGCCCAATGGCTTCATTTATTGTTGGAAACGTGTGTGAAGGAGATGTAACCCAGTTTACCAATAGCTCACGCAATGCCACTTCTGCTTCTTGGAGTTTTGGCGATGGCAACACGGCAACATCTAATAATGCGACTCATGCCTATGCAACACAAGGTACTTACCGAGTGATATTGATTGCATCTAACGGAACATGTTCAGACACCAGCGATAGAAATGTGACAATCAATCCATTGCCAAATAGTGGATTTACATTTAAAACCGCAGGAAGAGATGTAAACTTTACCCCAAATATTGCTGGAGCAACCTACAATTGGAATTTTGGCGATGGAGCAACATCAACGCATCAAAATCCATCACATCATTACAATGTGAACAATCAAAGTTTCAACGTATGTCTCAAAGTGGTTGACAATTTGGGTTGTGCATCTACCTCTTGCAATCAAGTTAAAATTAGCTTGTTAGGAGTTGATAAAATTGAAAATGGAATTCAAATTTACCCAAATCCGAACAACGGAAAATTTGTGGTAAATGTGGGTCAAAAAAATGGCGACATTTCATTTAATATTTACGACACCAAAGGTGCTTTAATTAAATCTTCTGATGATATAAACACTTCTACATTTGAAGTAGAACTGGGCGAAACAGCAGAAGGTTTGTATTTTATCGAAATCCAAAATGGTTCTTTTGTTTACAAAAACACCATTATCGTAACTCGTTAAAATTTAATAACTTAACACTCAAAAGGAGAGTTGAATTCAACTCTCCTTTTTTTTGTCCATTTGGTTTTTGACCCGATTTTGGCGGCCTCGGTTTAATTTACCATCGTCTCCTAAATAAAGGTTGTAAAACTTTATATTCGCACGAATTTTAAAAGAAATGATTAGCGGAATTCAGCAAATGGGAATTGGTATTCCCAACGTTCATGAAGCATGGAAATGGTATAGAATTCATTTGGGCATGGATGTACCCATATTTGAAGAAGCCGCAACTGCCGGACTTATGCTTCCATATACCGGCGGCAAACCGCACGATAGGCACGCCATTTTAGCATTGAATATGCAAGGTGGAGGCGGTTTTGAAATTTGGCAATACACCAGCCGCACACCCGAGCCCGCTGATTTCAGCATTAAATTGGGAGATTTAGGGTTTAACGTTTGCAAAATGAAATCCCAAAACGTTGAGGCATCTTTTGATTTTTTAAAGAATAAAGGTGTTACACTTAGCCAAAAAATAGAAACTGCACCAGACGGAAAAAAACATTTCTTTTTGAAAGACCCTTATGGAAATTGGTTTCAAATTGTTGAATCAGACAATATCTTTAAAAACACCAAATCTACAAATGGCGGAGTTTACGGTTCCATCATTGGAGTGTCAAACATTGATAGAGCATTGAAATTATATTCCGATATTTTGGGATACGATAACATATTGTACGACAAAACAGATTCATTTGATGATTTGTCTGGTATTGGCGGCAAAAACGACCAGTATAGACGAGTGCTTTTAACCCACAGTCAAAGCAGAAAAGGAGGTTTTAGTCGTTTGTTAGGTTCAAGTCAAATTGAGCTTATAGAGAATAAAACCAGCGTCGGAAGGCCTATTTTTGAAAATAGATATTGGGGAGATTTGGGTTTTATACATCTCTGCTTTGATGTGTATGACATGGCAGGATTAAAAACAAAATGTGAAAAAGCTGGTTTTAACTTTACGGTTGACAGTTCCAACTCGTTTGATATGGGCGAGGCTGCGGGTCATTTTTCATACATTGAAGACCCCGATGGAACGCTCATTGAGTTTGTAGAAACCCACAAAATACCCATCATGAAAAAATTAAATTGGTATTTGGATATGCGTAAGCGAAATCCTGAGAAACCGCTGCCTAACTGGATGTTGAGTGCATTAGCTCTCAACCGAAAAAAAGATTAATTGTAGTAGAATTGAGCGTATGATAATTTCAAAAAAAATAAATTTAGGGGTTACGTTATTGATAGCTTCTTTGATTGTTTCGCCATTATTTTTTACGGTAAAAAGTAAAAAGAGTTACTTTGAACCGGAAACACATCCAGGATATGGTGAGCAATTTTATCAAATCAAACAAAATGAGAATGGCGAAATACCGAGAGGATTATGGAAACAATGGGATGCACAAACGCCAAAATTTCACTCTAAAATAGATTTCTTTAAAGAAGTAAAAGAGCTCGGACCATCCAATATTGGTGGGAGAACAAGGGCTTTGATTGTAGATGCGGCTAACGCAAACCATTTCATTGCCGGAGGTGTTTCGGGAGGAATTTGGAACAGCTACGATGCCGGAAAAACTTGGATTCCGGTGGATGATGCGGCCAGCACGCTTTCTGTAACAGGAATTACCCAAAACCCTTTTAACCCCAATGAAATTTACTACTCCACCGGCGAGCGTTCAACCGGAGTTTATATAAACTATGACGGCAACGGCATTTTTAAATCGGAAGACGGGGGTAAATCGTTTTTTCAAATAGAGGGTTCTGACATCACTGCGTTTGACAAAACTTGGGATATTGCCTACTCGCAAACCGACAGCAACACATTCTATGTGGCATCCATAACCGGAGGTCTATTTAGAAGCACAGATAAAGGCAAAACGTTCAAACAAATATTCAATACTGCCTCTGAGGCATGCGATGTTGACCCAATGCCAAATGGCAGAGTGTATATTGCCGGTGGCAAAAAAGGAATCTATTATTTTGACGAGGCGGATGATATTACCGTTCAAAAATTCAATATTCCTGTCTCCAGTTTTAATAGATGCTTGGTGGCTGCTTCAGAAAGCGATTCGAACATTATTTATGCCGCATTTGCAAATACCGCCGGAGATGGTATTATAGGCATATACAAATCAATTGATTATGGTGAAAATTGGGCTGCAACTACAATGCCAGTATCAAGTATTAGCTATGATTTTACATGGTATTGCTTTACTTTAGGAGTGCACCCAACCAATCCTGATTTTGTGATTTGTGCCGCACAAGATCCTGGATACTCGAGCAATGGTGGCCAATCTTGGGGAAGGATGAAAAACGGACACGCCGATTATCATAACGTAACTTTTATTCCTAATTCGAATGATTTCTTGATGTTATGCGATGGAGGCATCTACAAACTAAATACGGCAACGGTTACCTCAAAAGTAATAGACCTAAATTACAGTTATAATGTTACCCAGTTTTATTCTGGATTTTACTCACCGACGGGCGATGAAGTTGTGGCCGGAGCCCAAGATAATTGGACAACCATGAACAACAACGGTGGCTCCAGCTTTAGCCAAATTCTTTCTGGAGATGGGGCTTTTAATGCCATTGACAACACAGGTGAGATATTGTATGCATCTTCGCAAAACGGCAATTTAAGACGTTCGAGCAATGGCACATGGTTCAATATTTATAATAGTTTGGCCGCCACTGTTGGAACTCAAGATTTTTGGTTTATAAATCCCTTCGAAATTAACCCAACAGATGGGATGCAGGTTTATTTTCCAACCAAAAAATATCTGGCTCGGTCTATCAATGGTGGAAATAATTGGCAATTGCTAACCAATCAAATAGCAGGCAGTGTCTTTTCGGTGGGCATGACACCCGAAGACAATCCTACGTTGTATTTTGGTGGATACAGCAGTATTTTATACCGAATCAACAACGCAAAAACGGCAACCACCGGATCTGAGTTCAGAATGTACACACTCTCCCCTGCCAACGCCAAAGGTGGATTTATTGGCAATATTGAAATTGACCCTGATACAAACTCAACAATATACTTGGCCATGAGCAACATTAGCACACTGCCAAGAATATGGAAAGTACGCAATGCCAACACAAGCAATCCAGAATGGGTTGATATTAGTGGAAACCTTCCTCAAAGTTTGCCTGTAAACTGGATTGAAGTTGACCCCGCAAACACCGAAAACATTATGATTGCCACAGACTATGGTTTGTATGTTACCGGAGATGGAGGTAAGTTTTGGTATAAAGAAGAAAGCATACCAAATGTATATATTTCTATGATTAGGCTTCGTGAATCTGACAGAAGACTATACATTTTTACATACGGTAGAGGTGCATGGATAGCTCAATTGAAAGATGAAGTGGTAAAGGTGGATCAAATAGTTAACAAAAACCCCGTGGTTTATCCAAACCCATCAAAGGACGTAATTAGCATATCGAACATCGATGTTCAAAAAGTACAGATATTTAACTTAAAAGGTGTTAAAGTGTCCGAAAATAAAGCTGCAAACAGTATAGATGTGTCTTCTCTAACAGAGGGAATTTATTTTATTCGAATAATGGATAGAAACGGAAAAGAGACTACAACCAAATTCGTAAAGAATTAGGTCAATTATCCTTCATCTTCCTCCGTAAAATCCTCTATTTCTTCAATGCTTTCCAGATATTCCTTTAAGGAAGTTATGGTTGGAACGTGCATCAAATCTGCATGTATTTGATTTGCTATCATAACCGACACCCAATCAAGACGATAAATTATATTGTAAATTGAATAAATTGAGTATTCTGGCACCAACATGGGAAAAACCTTGTTGTTTTCCATTTCCAAATGTCCGGTCAAAAACTCAAAACGACTGCCAATTCTCACATTCTCCTCTGTATAAATCAAGAAAAAGTTAGAGTTTAATCGGTCAATATAGCTTTCAATCACATTATGGTTGCACTCAGGCACCACATGCACAAATGCCTCCAACTTGGCATTCTCCTGAATTTGATTGGCAAATCGAACCCCAACGGCGTGCATTTCACGATCGGTAATTATCACATATTTATTCTGTACGCTCGATGATACAAATGTGCTGATTTTTGCCGCAGAATCAATAAGTCTATCTTGATTTTGATCCAACTTCTCCCCCACTTCTGTTAGCTCTGACGTTAAATCCATACCAAATAGCTCGCCTAAAATTAAAAACATAAAAGTTAAGCCTAAACCGATGGATTGACGAGGCTGAAAACCAGCCATGAGCGGGTATGTCTTAATACCATCTTGCTCGGCCAAGTCAGTTATTCGGCCTCCCGAAGAAAGAACAATAATTTTGCATCCCTTCTCTTTTGCCTCTTTATACAAACTCAAGGTTTCCTCCGTATTGCCAGAATAGGAATTTAAAACAACCAACGATTTGGAGCTAACATAGGCCGGAAGATGATAATCATTAACTGTCTCAATAGGGCGGTTGGCCTTTGTAAAAAACCAATTTTTGGCAATGGCCGCAGCTATTCCAGAACCTCCTAAACCACCTAATAAAATCACATCCAAATCATCGGCCAATAGTCCATGACCGGAATAGTTCTCTATGCTGAATTTTATCTGAGATGAGAAATCTTTAAGCGAATCTTCGTGGGTAATCATTTCTAAAAATATATTTTCGCAGCAAATTTAAGCCTATACAACACTTTTTGACAATTCATTTCAACAAATGTGTTTGCAAAAAAAAAATCAATATAAAGACGAATTGAGTGATTGAAGAAATTATAAATCCGGAAGATAGAAAGCCGTTTGTGATTCAAGAATTTATTGTTGACAAAGGTCAAACACCTTTGAGGGTAGATAAATTTTTGACCGAACGTATTGAAAACATTACCAGAAGCAAGATTCAAAGAGCCATTGACGAAGGAAAAATTTGGATAAATGACAAATACATAAAGTCAAACACAAAGGTTCAACCAGGGGATAAAATTGAAATTCTATCATTTGAAGAGCCTAAAATTTATGAAATTATTCCGGAGGATATACCTATTGATATAGCCTACGAGGACGACCAGATTTTAATTGTAAACAAAAAACCCGGCATGACTGTACACCCTGGTGTTGGCAATTTTTCTGGAACACTGAGCAATGCACTCGCTTTTTATCTAAAAAATGAGATAAAAGTTAAAAACAGGCACCCCTATTTAGTTCATAGAATTGATAAAGACACCAGCGGCCTGTTGGTGGTGGCAAAAAATGACAACGCCACTAGATTTTTAATGGAACAGTTTAGAGCTCATACCATTATTCGAAAATATATTGCCCTTACCTGGGGTAGTTTTGACCAAACAGAAGGCACCATTATTGGAAATATTACCCGAAGCACTCAAAACCGAAAGCGTTTTAGGGTAACAAACGAAGAAGGCGTTGGCAAATATGCCGTTACCCATTATAAAGTTCTTGAAGATTTTACCTACACGAGTCTCATAGAATGTCAGTTGGAAACCGGCAGAACCCATCAAATTAGGGTACACATGAAATATATCGGACACCCGCTATTTGCAGATGAAACCTACGGGGGTGATAAAATTTTGAAAGGGGTGCTTTTTAGTAAATATAAACAATTTGTAGATAATTGCTTCTCCATTATGCCCCGACAGGCTCTTCATGCCAAAACCCTTGGTTTTATTCACCCGGGCACAAGAAAAGAAGTTTTTTTTGATAGCGAATTACCCGACGATTTTAGTTCGGTTTTAGAGAAGTGGCGAAACGCCCATAATGCTTATACTTTCGACAAAGACTAAACAAAAGAGGGGCTACCCGCCCCTCCTTTTCAATATGATATCATTTTTTACTTGCACACGGACGTTCTCGTCAAAGTAGTAGTAGTAGTAGTGTGTAGTGCATTAACAGTAATATAAGTAGCATAATGGCATCTCTGCCAAAACATCCATGTCAAATTATTTTTTGATTGTATCAATACAACGCTTAAATAATGATTCAAATTTAGACATATTTTTCCAAAAATGAGAAAAATGATAAAAATGCCATCTATTTATAATCATTCTATTTAATTAGCCCGATTTCGACCAATCGTTCGTGCAGATATTCTCCGGCAGAAATATCGTCATACCCTTTAGGGTGGTTTAAATCAATACAAGAATCTAGGCAATCTAATCGTGTATCTCCCCTCGGGTGCAAAAAGAAAGGGATGGAATATCTGGGCTCGTGCCACCGCTCTTTTGGAGGATTAACTACCCTGTGGGTTGTAGATTTGAATTTGTTATTTGTCAATCTCTGCAACATATCTCCAACGTTTACCACCAAATGATTTTCGACAGAGGTAACAGAAACCCACCGATTATCTTTTGTTAAAATTTGCAGACCTTCAGCACTAGCTCCCATGAGCAAGGTTATTAAATTTATATCTTCATGCTGGCCTGCTCTCACAGCTCCTTGTGGCGGTTCTTGAGTAATGGGGGCATAATGAATTGGGCGTAAAATGCTATTCCCAAATTCAATTTCATTATCAAAAAAATGTTCATCCAATTTTAAGTAAAGTGCCATTGCCCTCAGCATGTACTTTCCCGTTTTTTCCAGTAGCTTATAGCACTGTTCCCCCACTTTATTGAAGTTTGGCAACTCTGCAACATGGATATTCTCCGGATACCCAAATTCTAACTTCCTATTTTCGGGTACATATTGTCCAAAATGCCAAAATTCTTTCAAATCGCCAACACTGCTGCCCTTGGCATGTTCTTTTCCCCACCCAGTATATCCCCTCTGCCCTGACAATTTGGGGTCGGAATATTTGTTTTTTATTGAGGTATCCAATGCAAAAAATGCCTTTGCCTCATCATAAAGCATCTGCGACAATTCGTCGGGCAAAAAATGATTCTTTATTGCGGCAAAACCGATGTCTTCATAAGCCTTACCCAACGCATCTATAAATCCTTTTCTTTCTGATTCATTTCCATTCACAAATAGGTTTAAATCTAAAGATGGTATGTTTATTATTGATTCTGGGTTATCCATAAACTTGAAAATTAATTGTTTAACATAGAAATAGCTTGCTAAATTAAGTCCCAACCACGATATTCGCACGCTGCTATGCTTATTATTTGATGAATTTCTTCAATACAGAGTCAATTAAAATTACTTTAAAAGCACTGCCAAAATCAATTATCATACTGTTGTTTTTGCAACTTTATGCCACTTCTGTGGTTAGTGCCCAGCAAACAGATAGCCTGCTCAAACTCATCGAATATGGCAACTTTGCCGAGGCCAATAAGATTATTCAATCTTCCGAAAATTCGCCAAAAAAATGTTCGCCCGAGTGGATAATGTTCAACTTGTCGAAGTCTCTGACCAATCTTCATTTTTTGAAATCAGCCGAGGCTAAAGACTTAATGACGGAGGTAGAAAGTTGCCCAAAGGATTTATTGGGTCATAATGATTTGATAACCTTTTATCTTTTTGCTGCACAATTTCATGAGGTTACTGGGAATTGGCTCAAGGCTATTGATTATTACGTAAACCTAAAAGACATATCTAAAAAGAACAACATTATATATGCCACTTGCAATGTGAGGTTGGCAAATTTGCTCCTAATATCCGGAAATTCGGATGCTTCTCGGCAATTCTTAGCCCCAACCACCATAGGTGATATTGACTTAAACAATAGCCCATTTTGGGCAGAATACTCAACCACCCAAGCCAAATATTTTTATCAATTAGAAAATTTAAACGCCAGTTACAAAAGTGTGTTAGATGCCTTAAAGTTTGCCCGACAAATCAATAACAAAAAATTATTAGTAGAAAATTACTCCCAACTTTGCCTTTTAAACCTTTCGCTCAAAAATTTTGCACTTGCCAAAGACTATCTAAAACAGGCCAACGAGGCCAACGAATCTCCTTTTATAACCAATAGGTTAGAAATAATAAAGGCCGAAATTAGCTTAAAAGAAGGGTCTCCGGGCATTGCATTAGAAATTGCAGAATCCGTTAAAAATAAAGCTATTGCCTTAGATGACAAAGTTTTGCAACGACAGTGCCTATACCTAAAATCTCAGATTTATACCAAAATGGGAGATTTTGAAAAATCACTGCAAACCAATAACGAACTTACCGTTATAAATGAAAGCATTGGCTACGGCATTATTTACAACACGTATCTTCATATTGAGAAAAATAAAAATGAAAAACTAAAGCAAATGACCCAAAAACTGAATGAGGCCAATAACAATAACCTTCAAAATGAAAATCGTTTTAACAAATATATTCAGGTTGGTTCAGCCATAGCCATATTGCTCTTATTGGCTATTATTGGGCTTATGTGGGCTCAACTGCAAATAAAAAGAAATGCCAACGTTAAACTTATGGAAAGAAACTCCATTATTAACGACCAAAACGATGAGCTTCGAAAAATGAACACCATTTTGGATGATGCAAAACGCCAGGCAGAGGCTGGCTTGCAGGCCAAATCGAACTTTTTGGCTGTGACGAGCCACGAAATTCGGACACCTATGAATGGTATAATGGGTATGGCTTCGCTTTTGCTTGATTCTAATTTGGACAATGAACAGAAAAACTATGTTCAAACCATTGAGGCAAGCAGCCAAAATCTATTGGTTATTTTGAACGACATTTTAGACTTCTCAAAGATTGAAGCCGGCAAAATGAGTCTTGAAATTAAACTTATTGACCTGAAACATCTGATTGAAGAGGTTAGAACAATATTCGCAAAACAGGCAAAAGAAAAAAACATCAACATCGTTTTTGACATTGAAGACGAAAAGGTAAAATTTTTTAAAGGCGACATTTTGCGTATCCGCCAAATTTTGATAAATCTGGTGAGCAATGCCGTAAAATTTACAAAGGATGGAACCATTAAAATATCGGCCAAACTGGATGAATTGCGACCATCCACCAGTTTATTAGAAGAAAACGCCAAGATTAGATTTTGCGTGGCTGATGATGGAATAGGTATAAGTTCGGAAAAACAACAGACCATTTTTGATGCTTTTGAGCAGGAAGATAATTCCACCTCCAGAAAATATGGTGGCATTGGCCTCGGTTTGAGTATTTGCAAAAAACTGGTAGAGCTTATGGGGGGAGAAATTGGTCTGACATCTGAAAAAGGTGTTGGCACCACTTTTTTCTTTACCATTGAAGCTAAAATTCCGACCGGAAAAAACGAAAAACCAATAAATGGAAATGAATCAGAAGATACGGCTGCAAACGATTTGGTCGAAATTAGCAGTAAATATCCGATGAAAATTTTGGTGGCAGAAGACAATATGTTCAACAAAATGCTGATTGAAAAACTTCTTGCTAAGTTTGGCTATGGCGACTTTTTGCATGCCGAAAATGGTGTTGTGGTGATGGATTTAATGCAAAAAAATCATGTAGATTTGATATTGATGGACATTCAAATGCCCGAGAAAGATGGATTGACTACCACCAAAGAAATTATAGAAAAATACGGCGACAATCGACCTCCAATTGTAGCTCTTACCGCAGATGCCAACGATTCGAGTAGAGATTATTATATGAATGCCGGCATGGACGACTTTTTGGGCAAGCCTTATAAGGCTGAAGACCTCCGTAAATTATTGATGAACTATGGGGCAAAATTAGCCTCTGAAAAGGTTTAACTCAACCAAATAATAGGTCTGAAATAGCTTTGGCTTTTATCTCGCATTCTGCATATTCGGCCTCTGCATTTGAGTCGTAGGTAATGGCTCCACCCACCGAAAATTTTGCAATTTTCTTTTTGTCGTCAATTAAAATACTCCTGATAACAACATTTAAGTCAGAATTGCCGCAAGGGTCGATATACCCAATGCTTCCACTATACCAACCTCTCGATGATTTTTCAAACCTATCGATGTACTTCATCACTATATGTTTGGGTGCTCCGGTCATGCTGCCCATGGGGTAGGTAGCCAAAAGACAATCAACAAAATCGACATCTTTTTTTGCCTTTCCCTCTACCGTACTTATCATCTGAAAAACATTTTTGTAGGGGTAAATGCCAAATAGTTCATTTACTTCCACCGTTCCTGGATAGCATAGTTTGCTTAAATCATTTCGCACCAAATCCACAATCATCACATGTTCTGCCCGTTCCTTAATGGAGTTGGCCAGATGCAATTTATTAGCTTTATCCTCATGCTCATCAATACCTCTTTTTGCCGTGCCTTTTATGGGCTGACTCACAATGGTTTCTCCATTTTTTGTTAGAAATCGTTCGGGGCTGGCACAAACCACATACTTTTGATCGTATTGCAAAAAAGCTGAAAATGGAGTTGGTGAGGTTGAAACCAATTTTCTGTACAACTCAAAAGGTTCGTTGCACCTAAACGAATCAAGCACCGTTTCTACACACAGATTCATTTCATACATATTACCTTCCGCAATTTCAACCTTTATAGAATCAATAGTTTTGCTATATAATTCATAATCCATTGATTTATAGATATTCTCGAAGCTAATTCCCAAATCTTTTGTTTCAGAAATTCCGGAATATTGCTCCCATTTAGGTTCATCGCCAGAAGTTTTTACCGTTTCAATTTGACCATTTTTGTGACAAAGAATCACATTTTTCATGGTAAAAAAAACAGCCATCGGCCATTCCAACACATCCTTATTTTGCGAAATAAGACCCGCAATTTCATTTTTTAAATCATAAGAAATAGCTGTAAAAACCCATTCCTTTTGATTTACAAAATTTCTTATTGTGTTCCAATTTGCCTTTTCGTTAGTTAATAGTTCAAACTTTGACTCGATATCCCAAGCTGCAATCCATTCGTAGCTTTCCACTCCGGCTGCCGAGGGCAGTTTGCATGAATCTAAAAAAATCACTTCTTTCTTCTCACGCAAATATGCCAACAGTTTTTGTTTCATATTATCCTCCATTTTCTTGAAAATAATCGAATACAATTTTACCTTTAGAATTTCCTATTTCGTCTGAAAGCTGGTTCAACGTGAGGGTTTTAATTTTTTTAATCGATTTAAACTTTTTGAGTAATGCCTCTACCGTTTTATCACCAACACCCTCAATATCAAACAATTCCGACTTTATGGCCTTTCTCGAACGTTGATTCCGGTGAAAGGTTATTCCAAACCGGTGTGCTTCATCTCTCAAATGTTGAATAATTTTTAAAGTTTCCGATTTCTTGTCAATATAGAGTGGCAAAGAATCCTCCGGATAATAAATTTCTTCTAATCTTTTCGCTATTCCTACAATGGCAATGCTACCATATAAATCGAGTTCCTTTAGCGATTCGACCGCAGAACTCAGTTGCCCCTTACCTCCATCAATAATAATCAATTGAGGAAGCGATTTTTGTTCTTCTTTCAGCCGTTTATATCTTCTATAAACAACCTCTTTCATACTTTCAAAATCGTTTGGCCCTACTACCGTTTTTACATTAAAATGCCTATACTCTTTTTTCGATGGTTTGCCGTCCTTAAAAACTACACACGCCGATACCGGATTTGTACCTTGTAAATTTGAATTATCAAAACATTCAATATGTCGGGGTTCCTCTTTTAGCCTTAAATCATTTTTCATTTTTTCCATTAATCTATTGGTTTTGTTTTCAGGATTGAGTTTGTCGTATTGCTCAATCTTTTGCTTTTTATAAAACAAAGCATTTTTAATTGATAATTCTAATAGCTTGCGTTTATCACCAACTTTCGGAACCGTAACCTTAAGATTTTCAAATAGCTCAAGCTCCATCGGTACAATTATTTCTTTTGAGTCGCTGGCAAAAAAATCACGAAGTTGAGGGATAGCCATACACAAAACATCCTCCGGTTTTTCTTCGAGCTTCAATTTATACTCTACTGATTTTGTTTGAACAACCACCCCGTTATGCACTTTTAAGTAATTAACAAAAGCCTGCTGACCATCGATAATAACAGAAAAAACATCCACATTAGTTATTCGATGATTAACAACGGTTGATTTGTTTTTAAACATTTCAAGCAATTCGATTTTACGTTTAAATTTTTGTGCATTTTCAAACTCTAAATTTTTGCTGGCCGAAAACATAGCTTCACTCAAATGTTTTTTTACTTCTGAATAATTTCCCTTCAAAATCTGTTTTACACTTTGCACAGATTCCATGTATTGCTCTTCGGTTTCCTTGCCAATACACGGGGCGTTGCAGTTTCCGAGTTGATATTCTAAGCAGGCTTTAAATTTACCAGACTCCACATTTTCTTCAGATAAATTGTAATTACAATTTCTAAGGGCATAGAGAGATTTAATAAAATCTAAAACGGTGTGCATGGATTTGGCCGAAGTATATGGCCCAAAATATTCAGAGCCATCATAGACCGGATTTCGCATTGCAAAAATTCTTGGAAACCGTTCATTAGTGAGCTTAATAAGAGGAAAGGATTTGTCATCCTTCAGCATCATATTGTATCTGGGTTGATGCTGTTTTATAAGGTTATTCTCTAAAAGAAGTGCCTCCATCTCATTGTCAACTACGGTATATTCAATCCTGACAATTTTTGAAACAAGTACTTTGGTTTTACCGTTTTCGTATGATTTTGTAAAATAAGAGCTTACGCGTTTCTTCAGGTTTTTTGCCTTACCAACATAAATAATTTTATCAGATTGATCATAATACTTATACACCCCCGGGTTATTGGGTAAGTTCAAAACCACATTCTTCAAACCATCAATCATTGGCCAAAGATACGATTGTTAAAAAACGTTAAAAACAAAAAAACCCGCACTTTTGATGCGGGTTTATAAAGAGATGGCAACGTCCTACTTTCCCAGGTTTTACCCAAGTATCATCAGCTCTGAGGGGCTTAACTTCTCTGTTCGAAAAGGGAAGAGGTGAACACCCTCGATATAGTCACCAAAAAATCTTTTCGCCCATGGCGAATAATATCTTAAAGTAAATTGACAAAAGTTGAAAGTAAATAAGTCAAATAAAAATATTAAGTCTACGGGTAATTAGTACTGCTCGGCTTTGACATTACTGCCTTTACACCTACAGCCTATCAACGTCATCGTCTTTAACGACCCTTAAAAGAAGATTCATCTTGAGGTCAGTTTCGTGCTTAGATGCTTTCAGCACTTATCTGATCCATACATAGCTACTCTGCGGTGCCCTTGGCAGAACAACAGATGCACCAGAGGTATGTCCAACACGGTCCTCTCGTACTAATGTCAGATCCTCTCAATCTTCTAACGCCCACAACAGATAGGGACCGAACTGTCTCACGACGTTCTGAACCCAGCTCGCGTGCCACTTTAATGGGCGAACAGCCCAACCCTTGGGACCTTCTCCAGCCCCAGGATGTGACGAGCCGACATCGAGGTGCCAAACCTCCCCGTCGATATGAGCTCTTGGGGGAGATCAGCCTGTTATCCCCGGAGTACCTTTTATCCTTTGAGCGATGGCCCTTCCATACAGAACCACCGGATCACTATGTCCGTCTTTCGACCCTGATCGACTTGTCGGTCTCACAGTCAAGCACCCTTATGCCATTACACTCTAAGCACGATTACCAACCGTCCTGAGGGTACCTTTGAAAGCCTCCGTTACGCTTTTGGAGGCGACCACCCCAGTCAAACTACCCACCAAACAGTGTCTTCCCATTCGGGAATTAGAACTCAAATAATTAAAGGGCCGTATTTCAAGGATGGCTCCACAAACACTGGCGTGCCCGCTTCATAGCCTCCGGCCTATCCTACACATTACTTACCCAAATTCAATGCAAAGCTGCAGTAAAGGTTCACGGGGTCTTTCCGTCCCGTTGCGGGTAATCGGCATCTTCACCGATACTACAATTTCACCGAGCTCACGGTTGAGACAGTGCCCAGATCGTTACACCATTCGTGCAGGTCGGAACTTACCCGACAAGGAATTTCGCTACCTTAGGACCGTTATAGTTACGGCCGCCGTTTACCGGGGCTTCAATTCAATGCTTCGCCTTGCGACTAACATCCCCTCTTAACCTTCCGGCACCGGGCAGGTGTCAGGCCTTATACTTCATCTTTCGATTTTGCAAAGCCATGTGTTTTTGCTAAACAGTCGCCTGGGCCATTTCTCTGCGTCCCGCCTTAGGCGGGAACCCCTTCTCCCGAAGTTACAGGGTTAATTTGCCGAGTTCCTTAACCACGATTCACTCGAGGGCCTTAGGATTCTCTCCTTGACTACCTGTGTCGGTTTGCGGTACGGGCTTAATGCTGGAGCTTTTCTTGGAAGATAATTCACTACTTCGCTTTGCCCGAAGGCTAGGCTCAACGTGCTATTCCGTCAGCACGTAGCAGCTAAATATCTCCGTCCCTCTCAGCTGGTACAGGAATATTAACCTGTTGTCCATCGGCTACCCTAAATCGGTTTGCCTTAGGTCCCGACTAACCCTGATCCGATTAGCGTTGATCAGGAAACCTTAGTCTATCGGCCTGCGGGTTTCGCACCCGCATTATCGTTACTTATGCCTACATTTGCTTTTCCAGCTCCTCCAAAATGTCTCACGACACTCCTTCGCTGGTACTGGAATGCTCCCCTACCACTCTTTCGAGTCCATAGCTTCGGTATTATTCTTGATGCCCGATTATTATTCATGCACAATCGCTCGACTAGTGAGCTGTTACGCACTCTTTAAATGAATGGCTGCTTCCAAGCCAACATCCTAGCTGTCAATGCAATTGAACCACATTAGCTCAACTTAGAATAAATTTGGGGACCTTAGCTGATGGTCTGGGTTCTTTCCCTCTCGGACAAGGACCTTAGCACCCATGCCCTCACTGCAAGGAAATATTTTATAGTATTCGGAGTTTATCTGAGTTCGGTAGGCTTTGACACCCCCTTACCCAATTAGTAGCTCTACCTCTATAAAACTATACCTCACGCTGTTCCTAAAAACATTTCGGGGAGTACGAGCTATCTCTCAGTTTGATTAGCCTTTCACCCCTACCCACAGTTCATCCAAATACTTTTCAACGTAAACTGGTTCGGTCCTCCACCCCGTGTTATCGGGGCTTCAACCTGACCATGGGTAGATCACAAAGTTTCGCGTCTACCCCCACTGACTTTCGCCCTATTCAGACTCGCTTTCGCTACGGCTTCGTTGCTTAACAACTTAACCTTGCCAGTGAGGAGTAACTCGTAGGCTCATTATGCAAAAGGCACGCCGTCATTCGCCATAGGCGAACTCCGACCGCTTGTAAGCACACGGTTTCAGGTTCTTTTAACCTCTTTGTTCAAGATACTTTTCACCTTTCCCTCACGGTACTTGTTCACTATCGGTCTCTCAGGAGTATTTAGCCTTACCGGATGGTGCCGGTAGATTCAGACAGAGTTTCACCTGCTCCGCCCTACTCAGGTGTCAGCTACAGATTTCAAAATTTCATTTACAGGACTATCACCTTCTATGGTTCACCTTCCCAAGTGATTCAATTATCCATCCATCTTGTTTATGCTGATCCTACAACCCCACAAATGCCTAAACATTTGAGGTTTGGGCTCTTCCCTTTTCGCTCGCCACTACTAAGGGAATCATTATTATTTTCTCTTCCTCCGCTTACTTAGATGTTTCAGTTCAGCGGGTTTGCCATTATATGTTCCGATAAATCGGAAGGGTTTCCCCATTCGGAAATCCACGAATAAACGGTTATAGACACCTACTCGTGGCTTATCGCAGCCTATCACGTCCTTCTTAGCCTCTGAGAGCCAAGGCATCCACCATGTGCTCTTAGTAACTTAATTAATTACTTATTTACTTTCAACATGTCAAAGAACTTATTCCGAATTTCGGAAAAGTGGAGAATAACGGATTCGAACCGTTGACCCCCTGCGTGCAAGGCAGGTGCTCTAGCCAACTGAGCTAATTCCCCAAACGAGTTTGTAGTCCCGAGCAGACTTGAACTGCTGACCCCTACATTATCAGTGTAGTGCTCTAACCAACTGAGCTACGGGACTATAATATCTTTCGATAAAATAGAACGCCCAGATGCACAACATCTGCTTGCTCGTTTAGGCATTTCTTTAAAGAACAATTTTGAAGTTGACGAAATAGCGAGCCTAACCTGAATACTAGATTATCTCTAGAAAGGAGGTGGTCCAGCCACACCTTCCGGTACGGCTACCTTGTTACGACTTAGCCCCAGTTACCAGTATAACCCTAGGCGACTCCTTACGGTTATCGACTTTAGGTTCTCCCAGCTTCCATGGCTTGACGGGCGGTGTGTACAAGGCCCGGGAACGTATTCACCGCGTCATTGCTGATACGCGATTACTAGCGATTCCAGCTTCACGAAGTCGAGTTGCAGACTTCGATCCGAACTGAGACAGGCTTTTTGAGATTTGCTCCTTGTTGCCAAGTGGCTGCTCATTGTACCTGCCATTGTAGCACGTGTGTAGCCCAGGACGTAAGGGCCATGATGACTTGACGTCGTCCCCACCTTCCTCACTACTTACATAGGCAGTCTCTTTAGAGTCCCCAGCATAACCTGATGGCAACTAAAGATAGGGGTTGCGCTCGTTGCGGGACTTAACCCAACACCTCACGGCACGAGCTGACGACAGCCATGCAGCACCTTGATATCAGTCTAAAAGAAGGTCACCTTTCGGCAACGGTCCAATACCATTTAAGCCCTGGTAAGGTTCCTCGCGTATCATCGAATTAAACCACATGCTCCACCGCTTGTGCGGGCCCCCGTCAATTCCTTTGAGTTTCAACCTTGCGATCGTACTCCCCAGGTGGAATACTTAATGCTTTCGCTTGAACGCTGACAGTATATCGCCAACATCGAGTATTCATCGTTTACAGCATGGACTACCAGGGTATCTAATCCTGTTCGATCCCCATGCTTTCGTGCCTCAGCGTCAGTATTGGCCTAGTAGACTGCCTTCGCAATCGGTGTTCTGTATCATATCTAAGCATTTCACCGCTACATGATACATTCCATCTACCTCGACCAAACTCAAGACTGACAGTTTCAATGGCAATTCCTAGTTGAGCTACAGGCTTTCACCACTGACTTATTAATCCGCCTACGCACCCTTTAAACCCAATAAATCCGGACAACGCTTGGATCCTCCGTATTACCGCGGCTGCTGGCACGGAGTTAGCCGATCCTTATTCATACGGTACCGTCAAGTTCCTACACGTAGGAGTGTTTCTTCCCGTATAAAAGCAGTTTACAACCCATAGGGCCGTCATCCTGCACGCGGCATGGCTGGTTCAGGCTTTCGCCCATTGACCAATATTCCCTACTGCTGCCTCCCGTAGGAGTCTGGTCCGTGTCTCAGTACCAGTGTGGGGGATCATCCTCTCAGAACCCCTATGCATCGTAGCCTTGGTGAGCCATTACCTCACCAACTAGCTAATGCACCGCATGCCCATCTTTAACCGCCGGAGCTTTAATTATGGAAAGATGCCTTTCTATAATGTTATGGGACATTAATCCGAATTTCTTCGGGCTATTCCCCAGTTAAAGGTAGGTTGCATACGTGTTACGCACCCGTTCGCCGGTCTCAAAGAGTGCAAGCACTCTTCTACCCCTCGACTTGCATGTATTAGGCCTGCCGCTAGCGTTCATCCTGAGCCAGGATCAAACTCTTCGTAGTAAAAAATGTTTGAAATTAAATCTCAGGTTTTCTCAAAAAATTTTATTTTGAGGGCTCGCTATTTCTATCATCACTTCAAAGAACTTTCACAATATTTATTATCCATAAAGGATAATCAAAATTTGTTTCTCTTTTTTAGAGGGCTGCAAAACTACAACCTCACTTTTGAAAATGCAAAACTTTTTTTTATTTTTTTTATTTAAAAAAATTTTGGATTTCAAACGGGCTGCAAAGCTAATATTTATTGTTTCTATCTTCCAAGAAATATTTTACTTTTTTTAAGCCATTTAAAGAACTTTTGCTTTTTCAGATTCTCTCATCCTAAAAGGGCTGCAAAGCTAATATTTATTGTTTCTATCTTCCAAGAAATATTTTACTTTTTTTTACCACCCTATTAATGAACGTTTGCTTTTGCAGAATCTCTCTCTTTCAAAGCGGCTGCAAAACTAAAATCGATTTTAGTTTTAACAAACTATTTTTACTTTTTTTTAAAATAAATTGTATAATATTGATTATCAATTATTTAAATTCAACTTTTTACCTAAAACAAAATTTATTTTGGTTGTATTTTTGCCTAATGGCTTTTGTTTATTTCGAAAACAAAGAATTATTGGCTGAATTCTTTCGCAAATCCGGTTCACATTATGTTTTCATATCTGATGAAAATTGCAGGATTAAGTGTTTGTCCGACTTGGCAATTTCGGATTTGTCCTGTTTTTCTTTCGAATCGGGAGAGAAATCAAAAAATATGGATACATATTCTGATGCCATCGAGTTTCTTATTTCGGAGAAAGTTGAACGCCACAGCATACTATATAATATAGGTGGTGGTGTTGTGACTGATTTAGGTGGTTTTGTTGCCGCAACCTATATGCGAGGAATTGGTTTCGTGAATATCCCTACCAGTCTGTTGGCCATGGTTGATGCATCTTTTGGTGGCAAGGTGGGTATTGATTTTAAGGAATATAAAAATTATATTGGAATCTTTGCCCAACCAAAGGAGGTGTTGGTTTGCCCTGAATTTTTAGAAAGTCTTGCTACTGAAGAGCTATACTCGGGCTATGCGGAGGTGCTGAAACATGGCCTTATACGTGATAGTGACTATTGGAATGTTTGCAGAGATTTGATACCAGCATCAATTTTGAATGACAATTGGCTTAAAATAATTAAAAGAAGCGTTGAAATTAAAACGTCTATTGTTGAGGCAGACCCTTTCGACAAAGGAATTAGAAAAACCCTAAATTTTGGCCATACGGTTGGGCATGCAATTGAAAGTCTTTTATTAAACAAAAAAGTTCGAACGTATCATGGATTTTGTGTGGCGGCTGGCATGGTATGTGAAAGTTACATATCAAAAGTGCTTAGAAGCCTGTCGGAAGAAGAGTTTAGTCAAATACATCAAACACTTTCAAATCTATATCAAAAATTAACAATTGACATTTCTGAAATTGAACAAGTGCTTTATTATGTAATGTATGACAAAAAAAATTCATCGGAAGGTGTGAGAATGAGTTTGCTGAATGGCATTGGAAACTGCGAGGCAGACATTCTCGTATCAAAAGATTTGATAGCCGAGTCGATACAATATTATATTGACACCAAATGGTTTTTATAAATAATGCAAATGACAGTGTAATGCCTGTGACCATTGATTTGGAGGCAAGTAAAAGCATTGCAAACCGAATGATTATTCTTCAAAATTTATACTTTCCGCAGCTAAATTTATATAATATACCTCTATCGGACGACACCAAATACCTTTTTAATGCTTTAGAGAATGTAAAAACCGGCTCCAACACACTTTATGCTGGTGATGGTGGCACCACGCTCAGGTTTTTGATGGCCTGGGCAATGGTTCAAAACAAAGAAATAACTATCAACGCCTCACCGAGTTTATTAAAACGCCCGTTTATTGAATTAGTTAAAGCGTTGAATAACTCCGGCTTTGATATACGCTTCGGTGAAAATTTTGAGATAAGACCTACCGATTTGAATACTATTAAACCACGTTGGCAAATAGATGTTACCCAATCAAGCCAGTTTGCGTCTGCTTTGGCATTGATTGCTCCGGCCATGCCTTTTGATGTGGTTATTGACCTTAAAGGCAATTCTGTTAGCTCGAGCTATTTGGATATGACCATTCAACTAATGCAATTTATGGGACTTTCTATTAAAAAGATTGGGAACAAAATAACTTCTCGCCCATTTCAAAAGAGTTACCAAAAATTTGATTTTAATATTGAATCTGATTGGAGTGCGGCTTCTTATTTTGTTGGTTTCGCTATTTTGGAAAGAAGAGAATTAATTATTCAAAATATTTCTAAATCGGTGCTGCAACCTGATATTGCAATACTGAAATTTGCCGAAACATTGGGCGTGAATCATTCTTTTGAAGAGAATAGAATTATTCTGAAACCCTTTTCAAATTTTAACTTTCCTACAAAAATAATTCGCGATTACACGCTTTGCCCAGACATTTATCCAACAGAAAAAGTGATTTGTCATCTGCTAAATATCGAATTAATTGCTTCTGGAATTGAACACTTACAACATAAAGAAAGTAATAGGGTGGATGTTTTAAACCTTGAATTGCAAAAACTGGTATTAGAAAATCCGGTTTTTGATACCCACCATGACCATCGGATAGCCATGAGTCTTGCACTCTGTGCGGCTCGAAAAAATATCAAAATCAAAAATCCTGAAGTTGTTTCAAAATCATTTCCCGATTTTTGGAATCAATTTAAAAAATTAGGGTTTAATATTTCTGAAATTGGGGAATAATACTTTTGGTAAAAATTTTTGCGTGACTTCCTTCGGGGAATCGCACGGACGACATGTTGGTGTTGTGATAGATGGCTGTCCTGCTAATGTGGAGCTAGATTTTTTGCATATCAATGCAGAATTAAAACGCCGCCGACCCGGGCAAAATGATTTGGTTAGCACCCGGAACGAAATAGATGATTTTGAAATAACCAGTGGTGTTGTGGCCAATATTACCACCGGAGCCCCCATTTGTATCCTTATAAATAATAAAGACACAAGACCCGTTGACTACGAAAACCTGACAACCGTTTTTAGGCCTTCGCACGCTGATTATACCTATCAAAAAAAATACGGAATTCGGGATGTTGCGGGTGGTGGCCGCAGTTCGGCTCGCATTACTGCGGGTTGGGTTGCTGCCGGAGCCATTGCCAAACAGATTTTAAAAACAAAATTTAAAATTGAAATCAAAGCCTATGTTAAACAAATAGGCCAAGTTATCTGCCCCCCAATAGCCCATTTTTCAACTGATATTATGGAAAAATCAATGGTTCGGTGTCCGCATGAAGAAACTTCATCAGAAATGGTTTTAGCTATTGAAGAAGCAAAAAAAAATGGCGATAGCTTGGGCGGAATTATTCATTGTAGCATCAATAATTGCCCTATTGGCGTTGGCGAACCCGTTTTTAACAAACTTAATGCACAATTGGCCTTTGCCATGCTTTCAATAAATGCTGCAAAGGGCTTTGAAATTGGCGGTGGCTTTGATATGGCATCAAAAAAGGGCAGTGAGGTAAACGACGAATGGACAAACGAAAATGGAAAAATTATCACAAAAACAAATTATTCCGGCGGCATACAAGGCGGAATAAGCAATGGAATGCCCATTGAGTTTCGAGTGGCTTTTAAGCCGACAAGTACAATTGCCATTAACCAAAACACCGTAAACCTTGAAGGTAAAAATGTAGAACTAAAAGCAAAGGGCCGACACGATGCATGTGTTGTTCCGAGGGCTGTGCCTATTGTGGAGGCCATGGCGGCATTGGTGTTGGTGGATAATTTACTTTGTATAAGATAGTACGTCTTACCACAACCATTTAGGTTCATTCAATATTTCCTTACTCAAACATACCTTTGGGCACTAACTCAAACCGTTTTTCCATTATTTCAATATAGAGATTCTTATTATCGTCTGTCAAAAAACTTCTATTTACCATGTTGTGCATTTCGTGCTTGCAGTAATAAAAATTGTATAGTATTTTGTCTAATACCTTTTGCGAAAGGTGCAGTGTTTCGAACGCTTTTACAAAATCGGAGTATTTAAAATTGCTTTTTTTGCCATTAAGGGTAAGTGCCAGTTCTTCTGTATCCATGGGGTTTACGAGAGCCGTATTAACTAAATCGTAGGCCGGAGCAAGAACAAACGCGTCTTCTGATGGTTGCCACATCGAAAAATTTTTGAGGTGCATGTCGGCGTTGCCTGTAAAATAAGAAAGCAACACCTGTTCAAAAAAACTACTCACATCAAACAAGGGGTTGGTTGAATATTTCAAAACCGTTTTTGCTATTTGCTCATAGCTACCTTTATATTTATCTTCTGTAAGCCGCTCAGTAAGCTGGCACATATCTTCCATAGCCAGTTTATTTTTTTTATTTCTATCTATGCGTTTAGTTATATAACACACTGTTCCATCAGCCAATTTCACTAAACTATGAGGCACAGCATGTATTCCGCACAAATCAGCTATGTGCATTGTTACATCTTCCACCTCCGGCAATTGGCTATAATGCTCGCTTTGAGGCTTTAATATATAGCTACCATACAAGCCCACTATGGTTAGCTTTTTTACCGCATTATCTGCCGATTTTCGAAATATACTTAAACTTATTTTGGGCTGAACACCGGTTACAGCCATCTGACTTTGTATTACCTCTTTGGCCAATTGCCCCAAATCATTGGCAGAATACTCAAGCTGTGGCACACAAGCCTGCCCAAAGAAACGTTTGACGCAGGCCTTGTGAAAATTTTGCTCTTTACTGGTCAATGGCTTATAGCAATAAAGACAGTTTTTAAAACTGTATTGTCCACTTGGTTCGGCCACAAGATTTGTTGTGCCGCTATTTTGTTTTAAGCCTAATGTATGTTTGTAGTTCTTCATTTTTTATTGGTGTTTGAATTTTCTTTCCCTTCCCTCTATATATTATTACCCATTATAGCACTAATCACTTTCTATTGCTACGACTTCGGTTGTGCCAATGCAATCTTTACAGCACTGCATCAATAGCCCAAATCTATCCCGAGCGTTCAGTTTCCAATTTCGTTCGGCTATATCAAGCAACCAGCCTTCGGGTATAAGTCCATCAAAAAAAGGAAACAGCACGTTGCTTGTATAGGCATTTCGTTGCAACGGCAGTGTCTTGCTTACAGGCAAGTTTGCCTGATTGGTTGCATAGTCCGAATCATAAACAAAGGCATAACCGCTCTCTGTTTCAGATATTTGTCCAACCCTTTTTCCGCTTATTCTAACCTCAGCTTTACGCATTTTTCATATTTTCTAATAGTTCATCCAACCCAAGTTTTGCGGGCTGCAATTCATATCCCCAAAGGCGGAGCACATCGTTCACTTTATCTATTCTTAGTGTTTTTTTACCTTGCTCCAAATCGCGAACAAACTGCAACCCAACCCCTGCTTTTTCCGACAATTCTACTTGCGTTATGCCTACATCTTTTCGTTTTTTTTTCACAAAACTGGAAAGAACTCCTCTTTTTTCTTTCATTTTTATATTATTTAAACTACAAAAATACTATTTTATCGATATTTTATATTACAAAAAATATATTTTCACACTTTTCTTTATTTTTTATATTATTTAAAATATAATATTGCCAATTTTGTTAAATTTTATACTATTTAAACTATAATAATTAAGGTTTTAACATAGCTTTTCTCCCTTTTTTTCTAAACTTACATTTTGGATGAAGAAAAACTACATTCGCAACATGAAAAAAGTTGCACTTCATTGGAAAGTTATTATCGCTCTGATTTTAGGTTTGATTTATGCCTATTTCGCCGTAACACTCAATTCCGAGACTTTGCCAACCGTAAAATTTACCAAAGATTTTATTAGCCCATTTGGCAAAATTTTTATCAATATCCTTAAAACCATAGCGGTACCGTTAGTTCTTTTTTCTATCATTTCGGGCATTGTCAGCTTAAAAGACATAAAGAAACTTGGAAGAATAGGCACAAAAACGTTGTTACTTTATATTACTACCACCATGTTTGCCGTGAGCCTCGGCCTAGTTTTGGTAAATGTTTGGAAACCCGGAAAACAAGTGGCTCAAGACACTCGACTTGAAAAAAGGATTGAATACGAACTTTGGCGAAACGAGAACAATATTAAAAAACTGGACAATATTGACGAACTGAACAACCCCAAAAACACCGCTTTGGTTGAAACCGTGAGCAAAAAAAATGAAGAAACAACCATAGACGACAATGTGCAACAAAAAATAAGCGAGGCAAAAAAGAGCAAAGATGCAGGGCCGCTTTTCCCTTTGGTAGATGCCATACCCGAAAACATATTTGAGGCACTTCTAAAAAATAAAATGCTTCAAATCATATCGTTTGCTATTTTTTTTGGTGTGGTAATGGTGCAATTGCCCGAAAAAACCTCAAAACCAATGGCCGACTTTATTGAAAGTGCCTCTACCATTTTTATACGAATGGTAGAAATTGTGATGCTAGCCATGCCCTATTTTGTGTTTGCACTCATGGCCGGAACAATGGTAGAAATGGCCGGAAACGACATTGAGAAATTGGTAGATTTACTTGGCTTTTTGCTTCACTACGGCGGTGTGGTCGTTTTAGGTTTAATATTAATGGCATTTGTTATTTACCCTACGCTGATAAAACTGTTCACAAAAAAAATGACCATTCCAAAATTTTTAAAAGGTATAAATCAGGCACAACTTACAGCTTTCAGCACCAGCAGTTCGGCGGCCACATTGCCCGTAACCATGGAGTGCGTACATGAAAACCTCGAAGTGCCAGAAAGCACCAGCAGTTTTGTTTTGCCCATTGGAGCTACCGTAAATATGGACGGAACTAGCCTTTATCAGGCCGTGGCTGTGGTGGCCATGGCTCAACTTCACGCCATAGATTTAACCGTGGCACAACAATTAACCATTGTTTTTACGGCAACATTAGCCAGCGTGGGTGCAGCCGCAGTACCCAGTGCCGGTTTGGTGTTAATGGTTTTAGTGCTCGAGTCGGTTGGACTAAACCCTGCATGGATTGCCATCATTATGCCCATAGATAGAATTTTGGATATGTGCCGAACGGTTGTAAACGTAACGGGCGATGCAACGGTGGCAGTTATCGTTTCTGAGTGGGAGGAATGACTTTTTTGCCACATCTCTGTTAAAAAAGCCATAAGCACTATTTCTTTTCATGTCAAAAATTGCATATTCGCCGTTTTTAAAAGGAATAGGTGTCGTTTATATGAAAAAATCAATAATTTCTTTTGGACTCTTGATGTTTGCCCTCATTGCCAAATCACAATATTTGGAGTGCGGAACCGACCGCTATCACGAAGAATTGAGAAGCAACAATCCGCTGCTTCAAAATGCCTACGATGAATATCTTCAAGAATTGTCTCAAATAGCCGAAGGCAAAATTGTGTCAAACCATAATAAAAAGGCAGTGGTAACCATTCCGGTAGTTTTTCATGTAATACATGAATATGGCGATGAAAACATCAGCAAAGAGCAGATTCTTGACCAAATAAGAGTTTTGAACGAAGATTTTAGACGACGAAATGCCGACACTACAAAAACCAGAAGCATCTTTAAATCTATTGCTGTTGATTGCGAAATTGAATTTAAACTGGCCACCAAAGACCCCAACGGCGATTGCACCGATGGAATAACTCGTACTGTTTCAAACCTTACCAATGGTGGAGACGAGGAGGTAAAGAAATTGATTCGTTGGGATTATAAAAGATACCTTAATATATGGGTCGTAAAATCAATTGCCCAAAAAAATGTCTTAGGTTATTCTCGCTTGCCCTATGCCACCTCCGAGTCGGAAGACGGAATTGTGGTTTTATCCAACTACGTTGGCACCATTGGCACTGGCGACCTAACTTATAAAGGCCGAACACTTACCCATGAAATTGGGCATTGGCTCGGACTTTTGCATCCATTTCAAAATGATGGTGCAACGGATGATTGTGGCACTTCAAACTGCACAACCAGCGGAGACCGCATTTGCGACACACCTCCTGTTTTAAAGCCATCCTTTGGCTGTCCGCTTGGAAATAATACCTGCACTATTGACTCGCCTGACCTACTTGATATGGTAGAGAACTTCATGGATTACGCTAACGGAACTTGCACGAATATGTTTAGTGCGGGACAAAAAGGTGTGATGAGCTTTTATTTAAGCCGGAGCAACTTTAGGGGCAACAATATAAGTGCTGCCACGGCAGCTTCAACAGGCATAAACATTAGCAACCCATGTGCTCCAAAAGCCGACTTTCATGTTGTTGGTAAAAGAACCAACATTTGCAAAGGCACGTCAGTTCAGTTCAACGACTTATCTTGGAATGGAGAAATTGTAGATCGTGTTTGGACTTTTGAAGGTGGTTCGCCCAGCTCATCTACCTTTGCTTCGCCAACCGTTGCCTACAATCAACCTGGAAAATATAAAGTTACTCTAAAGGTTACCAATTCTTTGGGAGAAAGTGAAATTACAAAAACAGATTTTATGGTTGTTCAGGAGGATGTTTCCTATTTAAAATCTCCTTTTTATGAAAGTTTTGACTCTGATGTTTCAGAATTTACTTGGCCAAAAGAGCTGAAATATAAATATGGTTGGAAACGGGTGAGCGGAGTTGGCTACAACAACTCAACTGCCGAAGTATGCGTTATTGATGCCGATGCACCTGTCACCACATTTGCCCTTTATTCTCCTTATTTCGACATAACCCCACACAAAGATTATAGCCCTATCTTGAGTTTCAGAACCGCCTATTCACTTCCTGCTGCCGGTGGAAGTGGCGACAGAATGATTGTGTATGGTTCGTCCGACTGCGGAACGACTTGGCGAGTTTTGGGTGCCTTTATTGGTATTACCACATTAAAATCGGTTGACGGAACTACCGACAATTGGAGTCCAAAAAGCAATGCAGATTGGAAAATTCAAAAATTGGGTCTTTCTCAAAATGGATTTGAACAAAGTACAAATCTTATTTTCAAATTTGAAGTGACCTCAAACAGCGGAAACTCGATTTATTTGGATGACGTAAACATAGATAGATGGGTTTTATCAACAGACAACAAAAAAGTTTACAACCAGGCGTTAAACCTTGTGCCAAACCCTGCTCAGAAGAATTTTATGGTTGAAATTTCGGAGATTTTTGAACCAATCAACATTGAAATTACCAATATACACGGCCAGAAAATACAATCTTTGTCAATCGATGCATCACAAAACGGAGAAATTAACGCCCCAATTTCTATCGAAAACTCGGGAGTATATTTTGTTCGCATTTATAATGCATCGATAAACTATACAGAGAGAATTGTTATAACAGAATAAAAGATTTAAAAGAGTTTATGACCAAAAATCTGGTAATTGTCGAGTCTCCTGCAAAGGCAAAAACGATTGAGAAATTTTTAGGAAATGATTTTACAGTAAAATCTTGCTTTGGCCACATCCGAGATTTGGTAAAAGGCGATGATGCTATTGATGTTTCCGCTGGGTATGCCCCCAAATATGAAGTTCCGGCAGATAAAAAAGCTGTAGTAAACGACCTGAAAAAATTGGCAAAACAATCAGAAATGGTTTGGCTCGCTTCCGATGAGGACCGCGAGGGAGAAGCCATTAGTTGGCATTTGTCGGAAGTTTTAGGTTTGAAAAAAGAGAATACTAAACGTATTGTATTTCATGAAATTACTAAACCAGCTATTTTAAAAGCCATTGAAAACCCACGACAAATAGATGAACATTTGGTTGACGCTCAACAGGCTCGAAGAATTTTAGACCGATTGGTAGGTTTTAAATTATCTCCTGTTTTGTGGCGAAAAGTGAAACCCTCACTCTCTGCTGGTCGTGTGCAAAGTGTGGCCGTGAGATTGGTGGTAGAAAGAGAGCGTGAAATTGAGAATTTTAAATCTGAAAGTTTCTTTCGAGTTATTGCCCATTTTATCGAAAAAGGAAAAAAGTTTAAAGCCGAATGCAACACCAAGTTTAAAACAAAAGCTCAGGCTGAGGCATTTTTAGAAACATGTAAAAATGCCAACTTCAACGTTACCGATGTTGAGGTAAAACCTGTAACAAAAAGACCAGCACCACCTTTTACAACCAGCACATTGCAACAAGAGGCGAGCCGAAAACTCGGCTATTCCGTGAGTAGGACGATGCAAATAGCCCAACGACTCTACGAAAACGGACATATTACATATATGCGGACTGACAGCGAAAATTTGTCAGACTTGGCCTTAAACACTGCCCGACAGGAAATTGTGAATGAATATGGTCAAGACTACGCCCAAACCAGAAAATACAATACGAAATCTGCGGGTGCACAAGAAGCACACGAGGCTATCAGACCAACCTATTTTAGCAATAGAGATGCCGGCAGTGACAGTTCAGAAAATAGATTGTACCAATTGATTTGGAAAAGAGCCATTGCCTCGCAAATGAGCGATGCACAATTGGAACGAACTATTGTAAAAATTAATAACGACAAAAACGAACACATCTTTACGGCCAATGGTGAGGTGTTAAAATTTGAAGGATTTTTAAAAGTATATCTCGAAGGTAACGACGAAGAGGAGGAAGAAGCTGCCGATTTGTTGCCCCCATTGGCACGTGGCGATAATCCGCAAAATGAAAGAATTGTAGCTACTCAACGGTTTTCAAGACCGCCTGCCAGATACACCGAAGCAAGCTTGGTTAGAAAGTTGGAAGAATTGGGTATTGGCCGACCCAGCACGTATGCCCCAACTATTTCTACCATTCAAAAACGTGAATATGTTGAAAAAGGAACCAGCGAAGGCATCGTTAGAAACTTTGAAATAATTACGCTGAAAGACAACAACATCAGCCAAAAATCAGAAACCGAAAACACCGGAAGCGACAAAAACAAGCTCATTCCGAGTGATATTGGCAAGGTAGTTACCGACTTTTTAATTCAACACTTCGATCAAATTATGGACTATAATTTTACGGCAAGTGTCGAAAAAGAATTTGATGAAATTGCCTCCGGTATGAAGCAATGGAACAAAATGATTGATGAGTTTTACAACCCGTTTAATAAAACCGTTGACAAAACGCTTGATACAGCCGAAAGAGCCACCGGAGAGCGAATATTAGGCATTGACCCAGAAACCGGAAAAGAGGTTATTGCACGGTTGGGCCGTTTTGGTTCAATGGTACAAATTGGTAAAGCCGATGACAACTATAAACCAAAATTTGCCGGATTAAATGACAATCAAACCATTGACACCATAACACTTGATGAGGCATTATCGCTTTTTAAATATCCAAAAACCATTGGAAGTTTTGAGGGAAAAGAAATTGTTATTGGGCAAGGCAGATTTGGCCCTTATGTAAAATTTGACGACAAGTTTATTTCTATTCCTCGTGGAGAAGAAATGGAATCGGTGGGATTGCAGAGAGCAATTGAAATTATTAAAGAAAAGCAAAAAGCCGATGCCCCCATTGCTCAATACGAAGGACATGAGGTGCAAAAAGGCACAGGCAGATTTGGTCCCTTTATTAAATGGAATGGTATCTTTATCAATGTGAGTCGAAAATATGATTTTGAAAATCTTACTTCGAAAGATGTAGCCGAATTGATTGAAGATAAAAAGAAGAAAGAGGTCGAAAAATACGTTCACAACTGGTCTTCAGAAGGTATCTCGGTGCAAAAGGCTCGTTGGGGAAGACACCATATTGTGAAAGGGAAAACAAAGATTGAGCTTCAAAAAACATTTGATGTGAGTAAACTTACCCTTGATGAAGCAAAAAAAATGATTGAGGCCGAAGCGGCAAAAAAGAAATCAGCAAGAAAAAAATAAGTTGATAAACGAATCGGAAATAGCGAGTCTTATTTATTTGCTCGACGATACAGACGATGAAATTGTTGTGCAAATTGAAAGCAAAATTCTGTCGTTTGGCCATCAAGCCATACCCTATTTGGAGCAAGCCAGTTTTGATGAAGCAGAAATTATACGTCTCGAACGACTTCAAAATCTCATAAAAGAACTAAAACGTGATGGAATAATTAATCAGCTTAAAGACTGGAAACAAAATTACAGCGACGATTTATTAAAAGCTCTGCTCATTATCGAGCAAATAGAATTTGCCCGTGTGGATACGCAAGGCATTAAAAATCAATTAGATAAAATTCGTTTAGACGCTTGGTTGGAGTTTAAATACGACCTCACTTCGTTTGAACAAATAAAAGTGATGAATTACGTTTTTTTTAACGTTCACAAGTTTAAAGGCAATGCCGACAACTATCATCACGTACACAATTCCTACCTGAGCAAAGTGCTTGAAAACAGGACGGGAAACCCTGTTTCATTGGGTATTGTTTATTCGCTAATTGCTCAACGAATCAATATCCCTGTGTATGGTGTTAACCTTCCTCAACACTTTGTTTTGGGGTATAAAAATCAGGAAGGTGTAGAAATATTAAAGCGTTTTAATGACGAAAGCTCACTCTCGTTTGACGAAAACGATGAAGTAATGTTTTACATAAACCCTTTTAGTGACGGTTTAATTTTAAACGCCGATAGCATTCGTTCCTTTTTAAAGCAGCTTCAATTAGAATCAAAACCCGAATATTTTTCCATCTGCTCCAATATCGAAATCATAAAAAGAGTGCTTAGAAACCTTACTTTTAGCTACGGAAAAACCAAGGAAACAAAAAAGATGGAGCTTGTAAAACTGCTATTGGAGGTGTTGTAAACTCGACTCTACCACCCCAAAATCTTGGCAAAAACCAGCGGAGCAACAATTGTTGCATCCGATTCTATGATGAATTTTGGTGTGTGAATATCCAATTTTCCCCACGTAATTTTTTCGTTTGGAACCGCTCCGCTATACGAACCATAACTTGTGGTAGAATCCGAAATTTGACAGAAATAACTCCAGAAAGGAACCTCTGTCCACTCCAAATCCTGATACATCATTGGCACCACACAAATTGGGAAATCTCCGGCTATGCCTCCACCGATTTGAAAGAAACCAACACCCTTTCCGCCAGAATTGGCTCTATACCATTCCGTTAAAAACATCATGTATTCAATGCCCGATTTCATAGTGGAAGTTTTTATCTCTTTTTTGATGCAGTAACTTGTAAAAATATTGCCCATTGTGCTGTCTTCCCAACCCGGCACTATAATTGGCAGATTCTTTTCGGCAGCAGCGAGCATCCAGCTGTCTTTTGGGTCAATTTCATAAAATTCTTCCAAATCACCACTCAACAACATTTTGTACATATACTCATGTGGAAAATAGCGTTCGCCTGCATCATCGGCATTTTTCCATTGCTTATGTATTTTGCTTTGCAATCTTCTAAAAGCCTCTTCTTCCGGAATACAAGTATCCGTTACACGATTCAGACCTTGTTCCAATAAATCCCACTCTTCTTGTGGCGTTAAGTCGCGATAATTTGGTACTCTTTTATAATGACTGTGAGCCACCAAGTTCATAATATCTTCTTCAAGATTGGCTCCGGTGCAAGAAATTATTGCCACTTTATCCTGTCGGATCATTTCGGCCAAAATTTTGCCTAACTCTGCCGTGCTCATAGCTCCGGCAAGTGTTATCATCATTTTGCCACCTTCGTTTAGATGTTTTATGTAGCCGTTTGCAGCATCTACAAGGGAGGCGGCGTTAAAATGGAGAAAATATTTATCAATGAAATTTGAAATCTGATTGTTCATTTTTTGTGTTTTTAATTAGTAACCAAGAATTTTTAACATACTTTTATGGCTTTGCTCTTTACTATAGATTCTCGTAAAAATCTCACCGTTTTCGTCACGGTCAATAATAATGTGTTTTGGCGAAGGAATCAAACAATGTTGAATTCCGCCAAAACCACTCAATGATTCTTGATAGGCTCCGGTATTAAAAAAGCCAATATATAAAGGTTCTTCTTTGCTAAACGCCGGAATATAAATGGCATTTACATGCTGTTCGGAATTATAATAATCATCACTATCGCAGGTAAGTCCGCCAAGCAAAACCCGCTCATACCGCTTATCCCAATTATTTATGGGTAACATCACAAATCGTTGATTGATGGCCCAAGCATCAGGAAGTGTAGTCATAAAACTGCCGTCAATCATGTTCCATTTTTCCCTGTCGTTCTGTTGCTTTTGATGAATAATGTTGTAAATCGTTCCACCACTTTCACCAACTGTAAACGAGCCAAATTCCGTAAAAATATCAGGTTCAGGAACACCTGCCTCAGTGCAAACTGTTTTTATTTGGGCTACTATTTCCTCCGCCATGTATTGATAATCATAATCAAAAGTCAATGACCGTTTAATAGGAAAGCCACCACCTATGTTTAAAGAAGTAAGTTCCGGACACTCTTTCTTCAACCGACAATACACCCGAAGACATTTATGTAACTCATTCCAGTAATAAGCTGTGTCAGATATACCCGTATTTATAAAGAAGTGTAACATCTTTAGTTTGGCATTCTCAAGAGGTTTTAATTTATTTAGATAAAAAGGAACTATATCCTTATATCCTATTCCAAGCCGACTTGTATAGAACTCAAACTTGGGCTCTTCTTCTGATGCAATTCTAATACCTACATTAAATTCTCCTTCTACCAAGGTGGCCAATTTGTCAATCTCCTCGGCATTGTCTATAATTGAATGGCAATTTTTAAAGCCCATATTCATAAACTCCGCTATTCGCTCAACGTACCCATCGGTTTTGTATCCGTTGCACACAATAAACTGGTCTTTATTTACCAATCCTTCTTCCAGCAAACTTCTAACTATCTCTAAATCAAATGCTGATGAAGTTTCAATATGAATATTATTTTTCAAAGCCTCTTCCATTACAAACTTGAAGTGACTGCTTTTGGTGCAATAGCAATAATTGTATTTACCTTGATAATCCACCTTTGCCATTGCCACATTAAACCAAGTTTTCGCTCGTTTTATATTCTCGGATATTTTAGGCAAATAAGTAAACTTCAACGGCGTTCCATACTGCTTTATAATATCCATAAGATAAATATCATGGAAGCTCAATGTATAATCATCGTTTACCTCAAACTCTTCTTGCGGGAAGTCAAACGTCTGCTCAATTAAGTCAATATACTTGTTTTTCATTAAAACTACCTTACTTAGATGGGCACAAAATTAAGAATGCAACAAACTTACATTTGAAATATTTCAAATTATTTTTGCATAAATTTATTATGATTCTCTCAAAAATCATTTCGGCATATCAAAACCAGCAATTTGAAAATTGCCTTAGCATGATAAATGAAATACAAACACCATTAAATCAAGAATTTACGCAGCTAAAAGCCAGTTGCTATCAAAAAACAAAGCAATACGAAAAGGCCATGGAAACATGGGATTTAGCCATTGCCAATTTTGGCGAACAGCCTGACTTTTTGTTAGAGAGAGGCATTTGTAAGTTTCACCTCAAATACAAAAGTTCGTTGCTTGACATGGACAAAGCCATTGATTTAGAACCGAATAACGAATATTATTACGCTTGCCGAGCCTACATTAAAGACAAAATTGGCGACACCGAAGGTTCCGTTGCCGATTATCAAAAAGCACACGAACTTGACCCTCGAAATGAAATTACGTTAAATAATCTGGGGCTGGCCGAAGAAAAACTGGGTTATACTCAAAAAGCGAGGCAACGATTTAAACAAGCCGATGAAATTGCAGGAATTGACCACATTACCGCCAAATATTTCGACATCCAAAATACGACCGATACTTCTCCAAAAAATTCAATTGGCAAAGAAATTTTCAAGATGATTTCATCGAAAAAAGAATTTGTTTCATTTCTAAATGAGGCTGCGGCTCTTTTTAAATTGAAGAAATAGCCACTTTTTTTCTAAACTTGCCTTCAAATAAGTTTAGAAATGAAATACGAGCAAATAAATAATCAGCTTTTTATAGATAACCGAACACGTTTTACTGCCGAAATGAAACCCGGTAGCATTGCCATTTTTCATAGCAACTATCAATATTCTTGGAATGGCGATGCGTTTTACAAATTCAAACAAAACTCCGATTTCTTTTGGCTAAGCGGTATAGACCAAGAAGATTCTGTTTTGGTTTTGTTTCCCGATTGTCCAATTGATGAATACAAAGAATGTTTGTTTTTGCTGGAAACCAATGAACATATAGCAGTTTGGGAAGGATATAAATACACCAAAGAGCACGCCACAGAAGTTTCGGGAATTGCCAATGTGTTTTGGAATCAAAATTATATGGATAAGCTGCGTGCGGTGATAAACATGGCCGACAATGTGTATTTACCACTCAACGAAAACGACCGTTACCCATACAAATCGCCATACAAACACTTGGATTTTGCACATGAAATGCAGGAAAAATTTCCGCTGCACCAGTATTACAGGGCCGGAAAAATTCTTCAACGATTGCGAAGCGTAAAACATCCGGTAGAAATAGAAATGGTTCGTAAAGCTATTGCTATCAGCAAATTAGGTTGGGAACGTATTTTAAAATACACCAAACCCGGTGTTTATGAATATGATATTGAGGCCGAATTAATTCATGAATTTATCAGCAACAGAGGCAACGGATTTTCCTTTGAACCCATTGTGGCCACCGGTGCCAATGCCTGCGTGTTGCACTACATCGAAAATAAAGATATTGTAAAAGACGGTGATTTAATTTTGGTTGATTGCGGCGTGGATTATGGCAATTTTGCCAGCGATATGACGCGTTGTTTGCCCGCCAATGGCCGTTTTAGCTCTCGCCAAAAAGATGTTTACAATGCAGTGTTGAGGGTGATGAGACAAGCCCGAGAATTGTTAAAACCCGGCACCATGCTTATGGAATACCATAAAGTGGTGGGAGAAATAATGGAAAAAGAACTGGTGGATCTTGGATTGATTACCATGGATGATATCAAAAATCAAGACCCCAACTGGCCTGCATATAAAAAGTATTTTATGCACGGCACATCACACTTTTTGGGGGTTGATGTACACGACAGCGGCATGCGATACGAACCCATGCAGGCCGGAAACTTATTTACCTGCGAGCCGGGAATTTACATTGCCGAAGAAGGCATTGGCGTACGCATCGAAAACAACCTCATTATCCAAGAAAACGGTTTCCTTGACCTAATGGATGAAATAAAAATGCCTATTGAGGTGGAGGAAATTGAGGAGATTATGAATCGATAGTTTGTGCCAACAACAAATATTTTTGATGGCTTGCTCAAATTATTCAATGTATTTTTTTCAATCTATGCTGGATTACAAGTAACAGGTGCATCAAAAAACCATAATGCTTTTTTGATGATTGCCGCATTTGCAGTAGCAATCCCTGTCTTTCTTTTGGTTCAAAAACTTATTTTCCAAACCTTTAGTTGCTGGCTATATCTAAGGTTCAAGTTAAAAATGGATGTTTCTTTTGATGAAGCAAAATTGTTACGAAAAACGATTTCGCCACTTTTCCTAATAAAACCATATCCAACATACACAGAGGTTAAAGCATTAGACCCAAATGTGCGATTAAGCACAGCATTAAAAATGCAAGAAAACTGGCTGGCAAAAGAGTTGAATACGAAAAAGTTGAAATGGTTACTGTTTAATCAAATGAGCATGAAATCGCATATCATACTCATTTTATATTTTGTGTTTTTTATTGCTTCACTTATCTTTTGTTTGCTCAACTATCCTCCGGCATGCTACATCACTAATTTTTTACAAAAAAATATTGGCCATTCTGATGAAATTTTCATGCTTACTTGGCTCATTTTTATCATTCCAATTACTCTTATTATTAGGAAAATAGATAGATCCTTGAAACACTTGATTTAAAAAACAAATCACAAAAATAAGTTACAAAAAATAACACAATACGCTTATTTTTAAATATTTATAAAAAATAATCAATATTATATTTGGCCAAATGTGATATTTTTTAGACACATTTGGCCAAATATAATTTTTATAATTGGCCAAATGTGGTAATTTTGAGGCACATTTGGCCAATTATAATGATAATAGGTAGAAATCACGAACAGCAAATATTTGACAATTGTATTCAATCAACCGAATCACAATTTATTGCCGTTTATGGTCGGCGGCGAGTAGGCAAAACATACCTCATACGAAACTATTTCGGCAAAAACATGGTGTTTCAGTTTACCGGATTGCACGAAGCAGACACCCCAACCCAACTTGGCCAATTTACCCTTGAGCTTCAAAAATATGCCGGAAATAAAGAGACTATAAGCCCTCAAAAAAACTGGCTATCTGCCATGCACACCTTAAAAATGCTAATCGAAAAAAGCAAATCAACCCAAAAAAAAGTCATTTTCTTTGACGAACTACCGTGGATAGCCACCGCTCGCAGTGGGTTTCTTTCGGCATTAGAAAATTTCTGGAATACTTGGGCTTCATCCCGAACGGATATTATTTTGGTGGTATGTGGCAGTGCGGCCTCATGGATGATAAAAAATATCGTAAACAACAAAGGTGGGCTGCACAATCGAATTAATAAAAAAATCAGACTTATGCCTTTTACCCTTGCCGAAACCGAGGCCTACTTAAAATGGAAACAAATAAAACTGGACAGATACCAAATTTGCCAATTATATATGGCCATTGGCGGCATTCCGTTTTACCTAAAAGAAGTGCCAAAAGGCAAAAGTGCCATGCAAATAATAGATGATTTGTGCTTTGCCAAAGATGGACTTTTGGCAGATGAATACAACAAATTGTATGAATCGCTTTTTGCCAATAGTAGCTACCACAAAAACATTATTGAAGAATTGTGTAGCAAAAATAAGGGCCTTACCCGTCAACAGTTGATTGATAATTCCGACTTTACTTCGGGCGGCGGGTTTAACCGTATTTTGGAAGAATTGATTGAGTCGGGGTTTGTGGCCAAAACTTTGCCCCACGGCAAAAAGAACAAAGATGCATTGTATTACGTACTCGATTCATTTTCAATTTTTTACAATAAATTTTTAAAAAATATCCGCATCGGAAAAGAAACATGGCTAAAGCAGATGAATAGCCAAACCTACATAACCTGGAGTGGGTTTGCCTTTGAGCGACTTATCATGCAACACACTTCGGCCATCAAAAAAGCCTTAGAAATTGGCGGTATCTACACCGAAGAATCATCGTGGATTGGCGAATACAATAATGAAAAAGCCCAAATTGATTTATTGATTGACCGAGCCGACAACACCGTAACAATTTGCGAAGCCAAGTTTTACAACCAAAAATTTGCACTTACTAAAAAGATTGCAGCCGATTGGAAAAGAAAAATTGAAATTTTCTCAAATCAATCTAAGACAAGGAAAAATATAACCTTTTGCGTTATCTCTACCTTTGGAATAACTGAAAATGAATACTCCATCGGCTTGGTTCAAAGTCAATTAAATTTGAATGATTTATTTATAGATTGATTTAATACAATCTACTTATTGTCAATTATTTAGGTGTAAAAAACAAATTTATATTTGGCCAAATGTGGTATTTTTAACCCACATTTGGCCAAATATAACCCAAAGTTAATCCATTGTTTTAAGCTCGCTTACCAATTCGGTCAATACTTTTTTGGCATCGCCAAAAAGCATTCGGGTTTTGTCTTTATAGAAAAGTTCGTTTTCTATTCCCGCATATCCGGCATTCATACTTCGCTTATTTACCACCACTAATTTGGCATTTTCTACCTCTAAAATAGGCATACCAAAAATGGGACTGCTTGGATCCGTTTTGGCAGCAGGGTTAACAATATCGTTGGCTCCAACAACCAGCACCACATCGGTTTGTGCAAATTCCGGATTCACATCTTCCATTTCCTTTAGCTTTTCGTAGGCCACATTGCTTTCGGCCAACAACACATTCATGTGGCCTGGCATACGACCCGCCACCGGATGAATGGCATAGGCTACCTCCACTCCTTTTGCTTCAAGAACTTCCTCTAATTCGTGCATTACGTGTTGGGCTTGTGCCACAGCCAGCCCATAACCCGGAACCACCAATATTTTCCGGCTATAATTCATTTGTATGGCCAAATCGTTCGTTGAAATTTCTTTGATGCTTCCGCTTACATCGCTTCCGCCTCCTGTTGCTCCCGTTTCGCCAAATGCTCCAAATATTACGTTAAACAATGGTCTATTCATAGC
This sequence comes from Flavobacteriales bacterium, assembly GCA_020635395.1. Classification (NCBI taxonomy): domain Bacteria; kingdom Pseudomonadati; phylum Bacteroidota; class Flavobacteriia; order Flavobacteriales; species Flavobacteriales bacterium. The sequence goes on along the minus strand of JACJZV010000001.1, from coordinate 749,448 downwards.
GTTGCACATTACCAAAGTTAGAAGCGTTCCGGCAGAACCAACCAAAATTCCGCCAGTCAACATCACTTGGTTGTTGTATAAAAATCCTGCAAAAGCCGCCGCCAAACCTGTAAATGAATTGAGCAACGAAATAACCACCGGCATATCTGCTCCTCCAATTGGAATTACGAACATCACTCCATAAACCATGGCCATGACAAAAAGTAAATACAACAATGCCATGCTATCGCTACCGGAAGCAGCTATGTAAACTGCAAGTGCCACCACCAATAAAAGAAAAATGGTATTCAGAATATTGTATTTGGGCAAGCGAATGGCTTTTGAAAGCGTTCCATTCAGTTTTGCCCAGGCTATCATACTTCCGCTAAAAGAAACCGAACCAATAACCATTCCGGCAAGAATAACAGCAATGTTGGTCGTATTGCCGAGGTTGTGATGAAACTCTACCAAACCAATAAGAGCTGCACAAGCACCGCCCATTCCGTTAAAAAGCGAGACAAGCTCGGGCATTTTGGTCATTGGCACTCGTTTGGCCGTTAGCCATCCAACCACGGTTCCAACGGCTATCGCTCCAAAAATCAGGACATAGATAATCGGTTTTATCTCACCTTCATGAAAAATTATGGTGCCAGCAATAGCCAGGCCCATGCCAATGGCCGCCAACATATTGCCTTTCGTTAATGTTTTGGTGTTACCCAACATTTTCAATCCCAACACAAATGTGAGAGAGGCAAACAAATAAATGATATTAAGAATATGTTCGTTCATCATGGCCTATTTCTTTTTCTTAAACATTTCCAACATTCTATCTGTAACCACAAAGCCACCTACCACATTGAGTGTTCCTAAAAACACTGCCAATGTGCCAAGTGTCAAGGCCAAATAATTATCCGTTTCGCAATTGAGCATTACAATGACGGCTCCAACTATTACCACACCATGAATGGCATTAGCCCCCGACATAAGCGGGGTGTGCAACACCGGAGGCACCTTACCGATAACCTCTACTCCAACAAAAATGGAGAGCAACACGATGTAAACCATCTCAATGTTTTCCCCAATAAAATTTATTAATTCTCCCATTTTTCTGCTTTAAAATCTTTTTTCTCCGTTGTGTGTAATCAATGTTCCGGCGGTTATTTCATCTTCCAAATCCCATTTAAACGTGCCATCAACTACCAAGTGTTTTAAGAAATTTTCGATGTTTCTGCTGAGCAGCTCACTGGCGTTGGTAGGTATCTGAGCGGGAAAGTTGCTAACCCCCACAATTTTAACTCCGTTGTGCATCACCACTTCGTCGGCCTTGCTTAGCTCGGTGTTGCCACCTTTGGCCACAGCCATATCCACAATTACCGCCCCATTTTTCATCATTTCTATTTGTTCCTTAGAAATTAAAATGGGTGATTTTGCTCCCTGCACTAATGCCGTGGTTATTACCAAATCGGCCTGTTTCAACGAATTATTTACCGCTTGTTTTTGTTTTTCGAGATATTCGGCCGTCACTTCTTTTGCATATCCGCCTTCGGTTTTTACACCGTCATCTTCCACCGATATAAATTTTGCTCCCAACGATTCAGTCTGCTCTTTGCACTCCATCCGAACATCGGTTGCTTCCACCACTGCTCCAAGCCTTTTGGCAGTTGCAATGGCCTGCAAACCTGCAACACCTACTCCAAAAATTAGCACTTTTGCAGGTGTTACTGTTCCGGCGGCAGTCATCAACATTGGGAATATTTTGCCCATGTTGTCTGCACCGCAAATCACTGACTTATAACCAGACAAATTTGCTTGCGAACTCAACACATCCATGCTTTGAGCTCGGCTGATACGAGGCATTGCATCCAAACTAAGTGCCGACACTCCTTTGTCATTGAGTTGCTTCATCATTTCATCATTGAGTCGATGAAACAATTGAGAAAGCCAAATCTGGCCAGCCTTTAATGAATCTATTTCGGTAGCAGATGGTGGGTTAATTTTTACCAAAACATCTGCACTTGTTATTGCATTGACATCAGAGATTGTCGCTCCAGCGGCCTGATAATCGGCATCTGAAAAAGAGGCCGCTTTTCCGGCATCTTTTACCACCAATACTTCAAAACCAAGTGCCGTGAGCTTTGCCACCGACTTTGGGACAATGGCCACTCGGGTCTCGCCTGAATCGGTTTCTTTAAGAACTAAAAGTTTCAATTTTCGTTTTTTTTATTGCGGTAAAATTAAGTGAATTTCGTTTACACAAGTCTATACTATAGGTTTATAATAAGGATTGTGCGTTTTCAATGACTGCCGGCAACCCACCAACATCGCTACCTCCAGCTTGAGCAAAAAATGGTTGGCCACCTCCGCCGCCTTTGATGTGTTTTGACCAATCGCGGATGAGTTGTCCGGCATTCCAGTTTTTTTCTTTTACCAGATTGTCCGAAATCATGATGGAAATACTTGGTTTTCCGTCAATGTCTGCCACCAAAACCGCAAACAAATTGTCCACTTCATTCCGTATTTGAAACAACAAATCTTTGATTTGAGCAGGATTTGAAGCCGATATTTGTTTTGCTAAAAAGTGTATTCCATTTCTATTTTCTATCTCACTCATTAGTTCCTTTTTAAGGCCTAAAACCTGAGCCTGCTCGTACATTTCTATTTTTTTAAGAGCTGATTTTTGGTCGGCCAAAAGCTGCTGAACTTGTTTTACTAAATCCGAAGGATTACCCAAAAGTTGCTCTACCTCACTCAACAAATTCAACCGTTCGGTATAGAATCTTTCTGCCTCGTCTCCAGTGATGGCCTCAATTCTTCGCACTCCCGCAGCCACACTGGTTTCCGAAACAAGTTTAAACCGACCAATGTGCGAGGTGTTTTGCACATGTGTGCCTCCACACAGCTCTTTGCTGTAGTTGTTTCCAAAAGTAATTACCCGCACCACATCACCATATTTTTCTCCAAACAAAGCAGTCACTCCGCTTTGAATGGCCATATCATAAGGCACGTTTCTTTTTTCGTCCAACTCAATGCCTGCGGCAATTTTTTCGTTAACAATTTCTTCCACTTTGGCAATTTCTTCATCCGTCATTTTTGAAAAATGCGAAAAGTCGAATCGCAGTTTTGAGGGGTCAACCAAACTGCCTTTTTGTGCCACATGATCGCCCAGCACCAGACGCAACGCCGCGTGCACCAAGTGCGTGGCACTGTGATTTTTAGCGGTATTTTCTCGGTTCTGTAAATTGATTTTGGCTTCAAAGTTTTGATGAAAGTTTTCGGGCAATTTGTTTACAATATGTACAATCAAATCGTTCTCCTTTTGGGTATCTACCACCGAAATTTTCTCGTTGTTTTCTGTTCCGGTTAAAAGTCCGGTGTCGCCCACTTGTCCACCACTTTCGGCATAAAAAGGAGTGACATTAAACACCAATTGGTATTTTTCTTTCCCCTTTACCGTCAATGTTCTATAACGGGTTATTTTGATGATGGCTTCTGTAAAATCATATCCAACAAATTCCTCTTTTTCGCCGTCAAACACCACATTCCAATCTCCTGTTTCTTTGGCAGCATCCGCTTTTGAACGTGCTTTTTGCTCGGCCAACGCTTTTTGAAAGCCTTCCATATCCACAGTCATTCCTCGCTCGGCGGCAATTAATTGGGTAAGGTCTATCGGAAAACCAAAGGTATCATACAATTCGAAAGCCACTTGGCCATCAACAGATGATTTGCCCGTCTCAAAGTAATTTTCAAGTCGGCTTAAACCAGAATTAAGTGTTCTCAAAAATGAAACCTCCTCTTGCTCAATCACCCTGGCCACAAAATCCTTTTGAGCATTTAACTCAGGGAAAATATCGGCAAACTGAGAAGCTAATTTTTCGACCAATTTAAACAAAAACGGTTGCTCAAAACATAGGTAGCTATAGCCATATCGAACGGCACGTCGCAATATCCGTCGAATAACATATCCTGCACCACCGTTGCTCGGCAGCTGACCATCGGCAACGCAAAAGCTCAATGCCCGAATGTGGTCGGCAATCACCCGAAAGGCAATATCTGTTTTTTCGTCAAAGCCGTAGTTTTTGCCACTTATTTTCTCCAATTCAATTATGGTATTCATAAACAAATCGGTGTCGTAGTTTGAGTTTTTTAGCTGAATGGCTCGCACCACACGCTCAAGCCCCATGCCTGTATCGACATGTTTGTCCGGCAGTTCTTCCAATGTTTTGTCGGCCTTTCGGTTGAACTCCATAAACACCAAATTCCACAACTCAATTACCTGAGGGTGGTCGGCGTTAACCAGTGTTTTTCCATCTCGTTCTTTTCGCTCTGTTTCGCTCCGCAAATCATAATGAATCTCGCTGCACGCCCCGCAAGGGCCGGTGTCGCCCATTTCCCAAAAATTGTCCTTTTTGTTGCATCGCAAAATTCTATCTGCCGAAATGTAGTTTTTCCAAATTTCTTCTGCCTCCGTATCTGCTAGCAAATTATCAGCCTCGTCACCCTCAAAAACCGTAACATACAATCGAGTTTTATCGAGTTTATACACTTCTGTTAAAAGCTCCCAAGCCCAGGCTATGGCTTCCTTTTTAAAATAATCGCCAAAACTCCAGTTGCCCAACATTTCAAACATGGTATGATGGTAGGTATCCACCCCCACTTCCTCCAAATCGTTGTGCTTGCCCGACACCCGAAGACACTTTTGCGTATCGGCCACCCGAACATCCTTGGCCGCTTTATTGCCCAAAAAATAATCCTTAAACTGATTCATCCCGGCATTGGTAAACATCAATGTCGGGTCGTTTTTTACCACAATAGGAGCGGAAGGAACAATGCGGTGTTCCTTTGATTTAAAGAATTCCAGAAACTTATTTCGTACCTCAGTTGAAGTCATTTATCGAATAATTTTATTGTTATTTTTACTTAAAAATATTGTTGGATTTTTACCCTTTTAATTTTATATATTCGCACGGCGAAAGTGTGGGGCAAAAATACGCTTTCAATACAAGAGAAAAATGGCAAAAAACAGATATAAATTTAATTCAAAAACACTCAATTACGAACACGTAAAAACCCCTTTTTGGACTGTAAGTCTTCGGGTATTTGGTTTTTTGTGTGCCGTTGGGTTATTTTCTTTGGTGGTTATTAAAGCATCATACAGCATCTTTGATTCGCCAAACGAGCAGGTTTTGAAACAAAAATTGCAAGAACAAAAAATCGAAATTGACAGACTTGAAGGCAGGTTGAATAACCTTTCTGCCACCTTTAATTCGCTCGAAAAAAAGGACAATGATATTTATAGAGAGATTTTTGGTGTGCCGATGCCTGAGTCTATGAAAGCTGCCGGTATGGGTGGTAGCAACAGATACGACCATTTGAACAAAATGGCTTATGGCAAATCGTTGGCTGATATTAATAAACAATTGGACGAGTTGGCTTCGAGAGCTAAGGTTCAAAAAACATCGTATGAAGAATTGGTAAAATTGGCCAAACAACGTTCGAAAAAATTATCATCTATTCCTGCCATTATGCCCGTATCTAATAAAGATTTAACGAGACTTGCTTCGGGATATGGACAAAGAATTGATCCCTTTTATAAAATTCCTAAATTTCATAGTGGAATGGATTTTACCGCACCAACCGGCACCGAGGTTTACGCCACTGGAGACGGCGTGGTGGAAGTGGTTGAGTCTAAAAAATGGGGCTACGGACAAAGCATCATTATCAATCATGGTTTTGGATACAAAACTCGGTATGCACACTTGAGTCAATTTAAAGTTAAAACTGGTCAAAAAGTAACTAGAGGTCAAATTATTGGCTTGGTTGGCAACACCGGAAAATCGACAGGAGCACACTTGCACTACGAAGTTTTGATAAACAACGAGGCTCAAAATCCGGCAAACTACTATTACAGCGATTTGTCAGACGGGCAGTATGAAGAGATGATTGAGCTTTCAAATAACCCAAATCAGGCGTTTGACTAATGCCCTCGAGCATTTTACCCGACAAAATTTATTTTTCAATATCTGAAGTTTCAAACCACTTTGGTGTGGCCACTTCCCTTTTGCGATATTGGGAAACAGAGTTTGATGCTCTAAAACCTAAGCGAAACAAAAAAGGCCGCCGTTTTTATTCAAAACAAGATATTGAGTTGATTCACTCTATTTATCAGTTGGTAAAGATAGAGGGGCATACATTGGAAGGGGCAAAACATCAACTAAAAAGCAATCGAAAAAGGGTTGCCTCAAAAGTGGAAGTAAAAGAATCTCTGTTAAAAATTAAACAATTTCTAACCGAGTTGCGTGACAGCATTTAATATTATTACTACATTAGCTGCCATGAAACAACCAATCCTTTTTTCCATATCTGTCTTTCTGCTCTGCATTTCTGCCAACATTTTGCATGCTCAAGTAGCACCAAGTGCCGATGGTGGCAAGGCTGCATCTATTGCCAACATTCGATATAGTGAAGAGTCGGCTTGGGCAGTATTTAACAACCCTGCTCAAATGATTTCTGAGAAAAAGATATTGGCAGCCGTGGCATACCGCAACCCCATGGGAGTATCGGGTTTAAACAATGTTTCTTTTGCCTTTGGCTATTCTCTAAAAAACTCAGCTGTTGGGTTGCATTACAATACGGTGGGTTATGAAGTTTCCGGCCAGTCGATTTCAACCGTTTCATTTGCCCAAAAAATAGATAAACAGGCAAATATTGGATTGTCCATTCATCAATATCGTTTTCGCTCAAACCAAAATTTGTTTAAAAATAATCTCGATGTTGGATTTAGCCTTGCCCTGCATGCCAAACCCACCGAAAAAATGGAGACGGATGTCATCCTTTTCAATCCGGTTGGAAAGGTATTAGAATCCAATTTGCCCCCCACAGGATACGTAATGTTGGCCTACGAAATTAATGACATTGTAAAATGGTATGCCCAAGTTGATGTGAGCCTCTTTGTAGGAACGGCCTTTAAAACCGGATTTATTTACCAACCAAACAATCAGCTTCATGTTGGTTTTGGCGTTGGGTCAAATCCAACGATATTGAGTTTTGGTTTAGGCTATCAACTAAAAAAATGGTCGCTAAATTCATCGTTTGTCCGGCACCATTCGTTTGGCTTTTCTCCCGTTATTTCTGGTGAATTTGAAAAATGAGGCTTCTTGTTTTCATATTCTGCCTCGCCCTGTTTGCCCCCGTTTTTGCCCAAAACACTGGCTCTTTTGAAGAAATGATGGAAAGGTTGTTGGAAACTCAGGATGGTGAATCCGACTATCAGGATTTTATAGACCGATGGGCTGCCTACCGCAATAACCCAATCAATTTGAACAAATGCCAGGCAACGGACTTGTTGAATTTGGGAATTTTGACTGTGGAAGAAGCCAATGCCATCATCAATCATCGCGAAAAATACAGCGACTTTATTGATATATTGGAGTTGCAAGTTTGCAACTTGCCAATAGAAAAAATTGGCTATCTAAAGTTTTTTGTTCGGGTTGATAATTTTTATATGTCAAACGCAACTCAATACAAACAGCAACTTTTTATTACTTGTCAAATACAATCTCCACAAAAGTTGGGTTTTTTAAACTCCGACTCTACCGAAAACAGGTATTATGGAAATGCACTGAGACAAGTGGTTCGTTACAGAGGAACTTCGGGGCGGTTTGTTTCGTACGGTGCAACCTCCGAAAAAGATGCCGGCGAGCCATTTTTAACCAACAAAAACCGGCTTGGTTTCGATTATTATTCGGCCTATTTCATCTACCAAAATCCATATAAAACCATCAATAAAATATTGATTGGCGATTATCAAGCCAATTTCGGGCAAGGTTTAACGCTCGGCTCGGGTTTGGGTTTCCGTAAATCAGCGTTGACACTCAATACCATGAAAAACAGTACTGGCCTTACGGCGTATCGTTCTCTAAACGAAAACCAATTTTTGAGAGGTGCAGCCATTTCGGCCAAGTTAAAGCAAATTGACTTGAGTGCTTTTGCAAGCCGATTGCACGTTGATGCCAATATTGTGGGCAACACTGACACGCTTGAGCAAGATTTTGAAACAGGATTTACTTCGTTGCAAACCACGGGTTTGCACCGTAAACCGAGCGAGTGGAACGACAAAGATGCTCTGCTAATGACCCAATTGGGCTATAACCTAAAAACTAAACACCACCATTTTACCATCGGACACACCGCCTCTTTTGTGCAATTTGCCGGAAACCTCATTAAGAATGATGCACTTTATAAAAAATATGATTTTGATGGAAATAGATACTCCAAGTTTGGAGTTAACCACAGTTTTTATCTCGGCAATTTTTTATTTTTTGGTGAGGCAACACTTTCATCAAACAAAAAGAAGGCATGGGTAGAGGGCGTATTGTTTAGTTTAGGAAAAAGTTTAGATTTTACATTTTTCTATCGAGATATTGATGCCGGATTTATTGGGCTGCAAAGCAATGTTTTTGCAGAATCGAGCAATGCTTCGAATGAAAAAGGAATGTATTCGGGGTTTTCTTTCAAACCCAACAAAAAGCTCGAAATTGTTGGATATTCTGATTATTACTCCTTTCCCTGGCTTACCTTTTCGGCTCAAAACACCACTGTGGGTTCCGATTTTTTATCAGAAATTAGGTATAAATTTACCAAAAAAGTAATTGCCTATTGTCGCTTTAAACATGAAAAGAAAGAGCAATCTGCATCAGAAAACTTACCTCAAAAAATCTTGGTAGAATCCATCTCCAATCGCTTTAGGTTTAACATAGACATTACCACAAATTCATTTCTTAAACTTCGCACTCGGATAGAGACCAACTCATACAAAATAGGAAACAACCAGCCTACATTTGGCAACCTTATTTTTCAGGATATTACCTATCGTTTCCATAGAATTCCGTTAAAACTGACTATGCGTTTTGCCATTTCTCAAATTGATGATTTTAACAATCGAATTTACACCTACGAAAACGATGTCCCGTTGAGTTATTCTATTCCCTTTTATCAATACAACTCCGTAAAAAACTATGCCCTTCTGAATTATTCCATATCAAATAATATTGATTTTTGGCTCAAATTTGCACACGAATTTAAAGCCACAAATGGTTTTGGAAGCGGCTTAGACTATATCTATGGCAACACCAGAAATGATTTAAAATTTCAATTACAAATTCAGCTTTAATGACAAAACTCAGCGTAAACATTAACAAACTGGCCACCATCAGAAACGCACGAGGAGGAAATAATCCGGACATTATTAAAGCCGCAATGGATTGTGAACTCTTTGGGGCGGATGGAATTACTGTGCACCCAAGACCGGATGAGCGGCACATAAGATATGCTGATGTGCGGGCATTGAAAAAAGTGGTAACGACCGAATTGAATATTGAAGGCAACCCGACAATTGATTTTATTGATTTGGTTTTAGAGGTAAAACCTACACAAGTTACTCTGGTGCCGGATGACCCCAATGTTTTGACCAGCAATGCAGGTTGGGATTGCATACGTTATCAAAATTATTTGCAACCTATCATTGCAAAATTTAAAAATGAAGGCATCAGAACCTCCATTTTTCTCGACCCTGTGACTGACCAAGTGAAAGCCGCCAAACAAACCGGCACAGACCGCATTGAACTTTACACAGAGTCGTATGCCTCCAGATTTAAAACCAGTAAAGAGGATGCAATTGCCGTTTATGTGGCTGCCGCACGAGAAGCTATGGCTCAACAAATTGGCTTAAACGCTGGCCACGACCTCGACTTGCATAACCTTCGCTACTTCAAAACCAAGGTTGCTAATTTGTTGGAAGTCAGTATTGGCCACGCACTTATTTGCGATGCCATTTATTTGGGTTTGAAAAATACAATTGAGCTTTATCTTGCTGAACTGATATAAGAATTACCTGTTTCTTAGCTGATGCACTACATCATTCAGCGTGTTAATAACCTCATCCAAAAGCCCCGAAATCAGATTCACATTCGAGCGGTTTTTCCCCCATTGTTCCAAATCCCGTATTTTTTGTTTTAGGCTAACAATGCCCATCATATCAATAGATGGTTTTATCTTGTGGGCAGCGGCTCCCAAATCTTCCAAATCGTCATTTGCCAAAGCAGTTATCATTCTATCTACCGACTCTGGTGTCATTTGAATAAACATTTCCACCATTTTATCGATAAATACTTTATCACCTCCTGCCAAAGCCTCTAATTGTTCTAAACTATATAATTTCTCTTCGTTCATTATCATGTAAGTATTCATTTTAATAATTCTTTCCTAACTCTGCTGCTTCTTCTTGAAGCATTCTGTATATGGTTGATTTGCCAATTTGCAATTTCTTGGCTACCGTAACCACATCATCATTGTATTTACTCAAATAGAATTTTACGATTCTATTCTTGTATTCGTCCAACGGCATTTCATTTTGCAAAAGTGTGTCAATGCTGCCTGATGAATTGAACGTAATGTGTTCGTCATCAATAATGTTCGTATCAGTCATTACACACGAAAGTTCGATAACGGCTTTAAGCTCACGAATATTACCCGGCCAAGGATATTTCAACAATTTATTTTGAGCAGAGGTGGAGAGTGTCAATTTTTGAACATCATTCTCCCTACAGTACTCATCAATAAAGTGTTTTGAAAGCATCAAAATATCGTTTCCTCGTTCTCGCAATGCAGGTAATGCAATGGGCAATCCCAACAAGCGATAATAAAGGTCTTCTCTAAAATTCCCTTTTCTTACTTCTTCGGCCAAATCTTTGTGGGTGGCACATAATATTCTACAATTGAGTTTTACAACGCCCGACCCCCCAACACGGGTCAACTCTTTTTCTTGGAGAACACGCAAAAGCTTTGATTGCATGTTAATGTCCATTTCACCTATCTCATCCAAAAAAATAGTTCCACCAGTGGCTTCCTCAAATTTCCCTATTCTTCGGGCAATGGCTCCTGTAAAAGCTCCTTTTTCATGACCAAACAACTCACTCTCAATAAGTTCTGACGGGATAGCCGTGATGTTTACAGCCACAAACGGTTTTTTTGCCCGTTGGCTATTATAGTGTATGGATTTGGCCACCACCTCCTTACCCGTTCCGGTTTCGCCGGTAATTGAGACAGTGATATTGCTGGTAACAGCCTTTTGAATGAGGCTAAATACCCTTTTCATAGGTTGGCTATTGCCAATTATTGATTTGCTAAAATCATATTTCTGAACAATTTGTTTTTTCAGTTCAGAAATTTCTTCTTTCAACTCTTCTTTTTCGCGGATGTTTTTTATGACGTTCCAAATCCGATCCTTCGTTTCATCGTCTTTGATAATATAGTCGTAAGCACCATCCTTTAAAAGCTTAATGACTGTGCCAATATCTTCCTGACCGGATATGATAACCACGGGCAATTCAGGGTTAAACTCCTTAATTCTTTTCAGAACCTCCTCTCCTGAAATATCAGGCAGAGAGTAATCTAAGGTTATCAGAGAAGGCTCCTCCTCAAGGTGCTTCAAAAATTCTTTACCTGTGGTAAATTTTTGAACGGAAACATCCGGATTTAAGGATAAGTGATATTCAATTACTTCACCGTACCAAACATCATCCTCAACAACAAAAATTTTAAATTCTCCAGCCATAATGCGAGTAGCATGTTATCATTAATTGGTGCAAATATACAAAATAATTTTCCCATAATTAGAATTTTTCTCAAATTTTACCAAAAAGTTCATTGCGAGAATACAAAAGTAGTTCAAATCGTATATTTCACTTATTATTTTTACACAACTATTCGTTTTTTAAGAGTTGCAACCATACTTTTGCGGCAAATTTTAAGACCTACTTAATATATAATTGATATAATGGCAAATGTTGGAAAAATTGCCCAAATCATTGGGCCGGTAGTTGACGTTAGTTTTGAAGGTGCGGGTTCTACCCCTCCAAAAATTCTGAATGCACTTCACATTAAGTTAGAAAATGGTTCAACCCTTATTTTAGAAACTCAACAACACTTGGGTGAAAACAGAGTAAGAACCATTGCCATGGACTCTACCGAAGGCTTGGTTAGAGGTATGGAAGTTGTTGACACCGGAGATGCGATACGCATGCCCATTGGCGATGCCATTAAAGGAAGATTGTTTAATGTTGTGGGCGATGCTATTGATGGTATTTCTCAAGTGGATAAAACTGGTGGAAGACCTATACATGCTGAAGCTCCAAGATATGAAGACCTTTCAACATCAACAGAGACCTTGTTTACAGGAATTAAGGTTATCGACCTTTTAGAGCCTTATGCAAAAGGTGGAAAAATTGGTTTGTTTGGTGGTGCCGGGGTTGGAAAAACCGTACTTATTCAGGAGTTAATCAACAACATTGCCAAAGCGTATGACGGCCTTTCTGTATTTGCCGGTGTAGGTGAGCGAACTCGTGAAGGAAATGACTTGATGCGTGAGATGATTGAATCTGGCATTATCAACTATGGCGAAGAATTTAAAAAATCAATGGAAGAAGGCGGATGGGATCTTTCTAAAATTGATACTGAAAAATTAAAAGAATCAAAGGCTACCTTTATTTTCGGTCAGATGAACGAACCTCCAGGAGCAAGAGCACGTGTTGCTTTGTCTGGGTTGAGCGTTGCCGAATATTTTAGAGATGGCGATGAAAACTCAGGTGGAAGAGATATTCTTTTCTTTGTTGACAATATTTTCCGTTTTACACAAGCAGGTTCTGAGGTATCGGCTCTTTTGGGTCGTATGCCTTCTGCGGTAGGATACCAACCAACACTTGCCACTGAAATGGGTGTTATGCAGGAACGAATTACTTCAACAAACAGAGGTTCTATTACCTCCGTACAAGCGGTTTACGTACCTGCCGACGACTTGACAGACCCTGCACCGGCAACAACATTTGCCCACTTAGATGCAACAACTGTATTGTCTCGTCAAATTGCTTCTTTAGGTATTTATCCTGCGGTGGATCCGTTGGATTCTACTTCTCGAATTTTGACTCCAGATATTTTAGGAGATGCACACTACAACACAGCACAACGTGTAAAAGAGCTTCTTCAAAGATACAAAGAGCTTCAAGACATTATCGCCATTCTTGGTATGGACGAGCTTTCTGAGGAAGACAAAATGGTGGTTCACCGTGCAAGACGTGTTCAGCGGTTCTTGTCACAACCTTTCCACGTTGCCGAGCAATTTACAGGTATAAAAGGCGTGTTGGTTGATATAAACGATACCATCAAAGGTTTCAACATGATTATGGATGGCGAGGTTGACCAATATCCAGAAGCTGCTTTCAACTTGAAAGGCACAATTAATGACGTGATTGAAGCTGGAGAGAAGATGTTGAAAGAAGCTAATTAATTTTAAGCTATGTATTTAGAATTAATTACACCCGATCAGACATTATTTGAAGGTGAAGTTGTTTCAGTAAAATTTCCCGGCACAAAAGGAAAATTTGAAACCCTAAACAATCATGCTTCTATTATTTCAAGCCTCGATAAAGGCACCTTGACCATAAGAACAAACAATGGCGATAAGGATTTTGAAATTAATGGCGGCATTGTTGAAGTACTAAACAATAAGATTATTGTTTTGGCTTAACACACCCTTTTGTTAGATATTAAAAAGGCTTCTCAATTGAGAAGCCTTTTTTTATGTTGTTTAAAACTTAACCAGCTTATATGTTGAACCAAAAGACGTTCTTATGTAATAAAAGCCACTACCTAATTCTTCCAAATTAATGATGGTATGTTCAAATATTTGTTTTCTCAAAATTATATTTCCAAACCCATCCACCAATTCAATCCACGAATTTGCAAAGGCTTGATCTATGATACAGATTAATACATATTCTTCTGCAGGGTTAGGAGTGATTCTGAGAATTGCGGAGCTGTTCTGAATATTTCCAATTAGACTTGTTATAGATAATTCGATAAAAAATATTGAGTCACAACCTAAGGAGTTAATAACTGTATCAAAATCAACTTTGGAAAATTTCCAAGTTTTACCACTTGGCGACACGAAGCTATCAATGGCACTTACCTTAATGCTATCCAAAGTACTATATCCAATTTTCACTTGGGTCTCGACAATTGAATCGCACCCATAGCGGCTGCTAAACGTGTCAAAAATTACAACATCAGAATAAAATACTTGTCCCTTATCATATTTAAAGGAGTCACATTCATTGATATAATTTTTATATGTACTAGTAAC